>JAFAZK010000276.1 GCA_019239825.1 Verrucomicrobiota bacterium
GCTCAGATAATTTGCCAACAATTCGACCTTCTTCAGTTTGCCGGTGGAACGGCCAATCTCCTCACAAAGTTGGGCAAAATCGCCAAAACTTCCTGCCGCCACCGGATCGAGCCCTGCAATGTTTGGGACGGTGAGTGTCTCGTCAGCCGATAGCTCAATGGATAGTTCAAGTTGGTTGCCTTCTCCCAGAGCCCAAGCTTCGATCCCTTGCCGTCGTAGATCTTCTGCAAATTCGCGGGCATAGCCGTGCACTGTCAAAACCCGCTTCGGCTGAATTAACTCCACATAGCGAAGCAGATCGGGATAGTCAGCGTGATCTGACAAAGGAAATGCAGCATCGCACTGGTAACGATGAACAGCGCCCGGATTGAGTGCCCAACCTGTAAGAATAGCGGTCCGACGCGGCTTAATATTCTGGACTAGTCTCGTGCCATTCACATAAGGCGGGCAAAGCAGAACGCTGCCGGCAAGATCATCTCCCCTATAAAGACTGAATGGAGGTAAGTGATGATATTTGTCGTTATAGACCTTCGTCATTTGATAAACGCTGGAATGCAGCCGGACCACCAGATCGGTACCATGCAATGCAGCGAGAATTTCCTGTGCCTTTCCAAGTGAGTATCCAAATAGAATCGGGGTAGCCCCCTCTTCGATGGTCTCGCGGCAAAATTTAATCAACTCCGCAATAACCTGTTCGGTGGGAGGAAACACGAATCGGGAAAGACCAAAAGTAGTTTCCATCACCAAGGTCTCTGCTGGTCTCCAAGCAATCTTTTCGGCCGCGCGTCCGGGCCGGAGCTTGAAGTCACCGGTATATAAAAATGAGCCGGCATAGCTTTGCACAAAGAGTTGCGCCGATCCATAGATGTGGCCGGCGGGCAACAGGGTTAGTTCGGCGCCTCGGAAGGGAAAAGGAACTAGGAACGGTAACCGGTGTTCAATCCGATCACCGGGCAGGCGCAGTCCCATTAGTTGCGCAGTAATCTCTGTTAAAATGACTTCGCGGTGATTCCCAATGTGGTCGCTATGGGCGTGGGAGATAAATGCCGTTTCCCGCTCATCCCACGGATCAAGCCATAGATCTAGTGATGGTAGATAGACACCCCGTTCGTATTGGACATCGATCATTAGCAGATACTTCAGCCTAACTAAGGCGATAACATTGCATGCCCAAGGCCTGGAGGGGAGCCGCTTTTACGCGTTGAAAACCTCACCGCAGGAGCGGAGAATGAAGCGTCCGGAGACACCGCTAAACCCGCGGGCAGGGGCCCCGGGAACTAGCCAACGTGATATTCTGGCAAGCGCCCTGTGCCGTAGCGGATCCAAGCGCCCTGCTGATAGATCTGCATCATCATGTGACGTTCCCGGGAGCCGCTTGTCTACCCCCGAAGTCTTTCGCTGGCTGCCAAGCTATAGAACTGCCACCCTGGTCCCGCGGCCGCGGGACGACTCTCGGCGCGGGACGACTTTCGCAGGACTCTTGGCGTTCTTGACAGCTGAGAACGTTCACAAAAGACTTGTGATTTTCAGGCCGGAGCCAGCTCCTACCCGTGCAACCACGGTCTCGGCCTCGGCAGAAACTGCGATTTGACACGGCCCTAAGAGATCGGTTTTATGGTGCTAATGAAGAAGGCGCTCGGCGTGGCATTCTTTTTCCTCGTATTAGCGAAGAATCTTTCGCTCGCTTACGACAATCCTTTGCCTCTGCCGCAAGCCAACGTACTCCCCCTCGAGCTGAACGAGCAGTTCGAGTTTCGCAAATTCGATATTTTCATCAATGCCGAACTCCGTCCCCGGGCTACTCCGATGGTGACACGAGAGCTGATGGTCTACATGGAGCGTCACCGGGCTACGTGGGGAGCAATTGACGGCGAAGAGACTAATGCCAAGACGGGCGAATTTTTCACCTTCTTCTGGCGTGCGAAACGCCAGGCAGATCTGACCTTGCGTTTCGAGTACCGACAGTCCAATCTTAAGAATCTAGTACAAGCGAGAGAAATACAATATCCAGCGGCCCGCGGGAGCCATGAGTCTCATTTCGATATCTTGGGGAACGACTACTCAGAGGACGGACGCGTGACTTCTTGGCGGGCGTTACTCATTGAAAATCAGAAGATTGTGGCGTTATTGCAATCCCGAGCCTGGAGGTAGAAGGGGGTTTGGCGAGAATTTGACAGAAAAAGAGCAAACTACGTATATTCAGGGGTCTGTGAGTTTACCAGCTTCCATACTGGTAGGGGTGACCGGAAATGCGGTCTATATCAAGGTGCGAGGGAAAGGGTCCTTTCAAAACAGTCCGGCCCTAAAGGAGTTCGCGCGCCAAATGCTCGAACGCGGTCATCGTATTTTCGCGTTTGACCTTGGCGAATGCACTGTGATGGACTCCACCTTCATGGGAACCCTGGCTGGCATGGCACTTCGCTTACGCGAATCCGGAGGCACCCTACTGGTTCGCAATGTGAACGAGCGCAATTACGAGCTTTTACGCAATTTGGGGTTGAATAACCTGTTTTCGATCGAGCCGAGTTCAGAGTTCCCGACGGTCGGGTCGACCAACGGCGAATCCGCATTGGATACCCAAGGTGACCTGTCCCGGTCGGAACAAGCAGCTTGTATGATCGACGCTCACGAAGCTCTGGTCGACGCTGCCCCAGAAAATCTCGCGCGCTTCAAAGATGTTCTGGAATACCTCAAACAAGACTTGCGCGCTGGGGCGGCCAAGTAACGGTGAATAAATGTCGTCCATCCTGCTCATCGGGCTGGTCATCGCACTAGCTATCGGGTGGACGTTCTTTTTCAGAAAGCAACAACGCACAATCACCCAACTGAAACACGCTCGAGAAGAGCTGCAGTTGGAGGAAAGCAGGGTTTTTGATTTTCTACACGGGCTAGGAGCAGCCTTCTCGGGCGACCTACATCCTTCCGACTTGCATCGTTTGATTGTCGAAGGGGCCATGCGAATCGTCGACGCGCGTGGCGGCGCTCTCTATCTCTCAGATCGAACCGGCAAGATGCTATTGCCGACCTTCCTCTCACCCGGGTGTCCCCCATTGGTCGAGGTGCCGAAATCGATTCTGATGCAAAGCGGCACCAACACTTCGGCGATCGACAGTTTTCTGCGCCTGCAACCGGTCAAATCAGGCGAGGGATTGTTGGGCATGGTTTGGGAAAAACGGGAACCGGTTTTTTTGTCTAGCAGTGATGATGACTCACGCTTGGCCGGCCTTAAGAGTAGCACTCAGCAAATCGATTCCGTCATGGTCGCCCCACTGCTTTATGGAAGTCAGAATTTAGGAGTTTTAGCCGTCGCTAATGGCGCCATGAGCACGCCGTTTACGCCTCCGGATTTTATCGTTTTCCAATCGATCGTGGAGCAATCGGCCTTCGCTCTGTGCAATGCCATTGTCTACTCGGAAGCGGCCGAGAAACGCCGTATCGACCGAGACCTGGACACTGCGCGGGATATCCAACGCATTCTACTCCCTGCGGCTCCCCCTGATATTCCCGGATACGAAATCGCCGGCGTTAATATCCCAGCCGGCCAAGTCAGCGGGGATTACTATGATTACATTCCTATCGCCGCCAACCGGTTCGGGATTGCAATTGCGGATGTTTGCGGGAAAGGCGTGCCTGCCTCGCTGATTATGGCGATGTGCCGCAGTGTTCTACGCTCGGTCGCGCCTTCCAGCTCGTCTGCCGCCAGAGTCTTACACCAGGTCAATCGCCAGTTATACCCTGATATCCGGGAGGACATGTTCATCAGCATGGCCTACCTTATTGTGGAAAAAGGTAGCGAGAGTTTGGTGCTGGCTCGCGCCGGCCACGACGCTCCACTCCTCTACAGGACAGGCACTCGATCGGTCGAAAAGATTAACCCTCCCGGTATGGCCCTCGGAATTGACAGCGGGGGCGTTTTCGATAGGGTGACTGGCGATTTTACAGTCCGCCTGGAGAGTGGGGATTGTCTGATCCTCTACACTGATGGAGTGACTGAAGCACTTGACAGCAATGGCATAGAATTCGGGATTGCGAGATTGATCGAGGTGATCAAAGAGAGCGCCGACGAAAGTGCACAAACGGTCGTCGTTCAAGTAACCGAAAAGGTACGGTCCTTCGTCGGTAGCCAGCCTCAAAACGATGACATCACCTTGGTCGCCATTCGGAAAGTATGAGTGAGCCATCAGAAGATTTTAAAACCAAAGAACACGCTGAGATTTGCGATAACACTGAAAAGCAGGATAAGAAGTTCGTGACGAATCTAGGAACCAATGACCCAGAAGCAGGCGCGCCGGAACCAAATAAAACCGGTGATGCATTGGCAGATCCCGATAGCCGGATAGCCGAATTGCAAGCGGAGCTGACCAAATACAAAGATGCCGCCCTTCGCGCGACAGCCGACCTGGATAACTATCGCAAGAGAGTGTCCAGGGAACGCGACGAATCGACGAAATTCGCGAACACCGCTTTCCTGGAACGGCTCATACCGATTCTTGATAATTTCGAGCTTGGCCTTCAGGCTGCGCGCAACGCCCCAGAAGCTGCCCCGATCGTGAGCGGGTTAGCGATGGTCTACAAACAACTTCAGGACTTCCTTACCGATAGCGGAGTCGAAACCATCGACGCTACCGGACAAACCTTTGATCCCAACCTTCATGAGGCTTTGGCCCAAGAGGAAAATCACAAGATCCCAGAGGGTAAGGTCATTCGCCAGGTGCGAAAAGGATATCGCTTACGAGACCGGCTGTTACGCCCGGCCAATGTCGTAGTCTCGAAAGGCGCCCCCCAGCAAGTAGCTGCCGGGGGAGAAGGAGAGTAGGTGATGGCTACCAAGCGGGACTATTATGAAGTCTTGGGCGTCGAACGAAAGGCTTCAATCGAAGACCTCAAAAAGGCTTACCGCAGGCTCGCGGTAAAATATCATCCCGATAAGAACCCAGGCGACCCGACCGCCGAAGAAAAATTCAAAGAAATCGGTGAGGCTTACGAGGTACTCATGGACCCGAACAAGCGGGCAGCCTACGACCAATTTGGTCACGCCGCATTCTCACCGGGAGCAGGCGCTGGACGCGGAGGGGGCGGCGGGTTCCACGACCCATTCGATATTTTCCGCGAGGTATTCGGCGGAATGGCCGGCGAGGGTTCAGGCAGCATTTTCGATCAACTGTTTGGCACGGGTGCCAGTCCACGGGATCGAAGCGGCCGGCAACGTGGATCCGATCTTCGCTACGATCTGCAGATCACTCTGGAAGAAGCCGCTTTCGGTACCGAAAGAGAGATCGAAATTCTCAAGCACGATACCTGTACCCGCTGCAATGCGACCGGCGCAGAGGCCGGTTCTAAGGCCACTACTTGCCCTACTTGTCACGGGCGTGGTCAAGTCGTTACGTCGCGCGGCTTTTTCCAAGTCTCGCAAACTTGTCCTCGCTGCCGGGGAACAGGCCAAGTTATCGAACGTCCTTGCCGAGATTGCCAAGGCGAGGGCCGCCTTGAGAAACGCTCCCGGATCAAGCTCAAGATTCCCGCGGGGATCGATGATGGAGCCAAGCTGCGATCAATGCGAAATGGCGAAGCCGGCGTCCGCGGAGGCCAGTCCGGCGATTTGTATGTGGTAATTCATATCCGCGAGCACGAGATCTTTTCCCGGGATGAAGACGACCTGTTTTGCGAAGTACCCATCGCGTTCGCCTCAGCCGCCCTGGGAGGAGAACTGAAGGTTCCAACGTTGCAAGGGCAGGCAATGCTTAAGATTCCGCCAGGAACCCAAAGCGGTACTCAGTTCCGG
Organism: Verrucomicrobiota bacterium; assembly: GCA_019239825.1. Taxonomy (GTDB): domain Bacteria; phylum Verrucomicrobiota; class Verrucomicrobiia; order Chthoniobacterales; family JAFAMB01; genus JAFAVN01. Next base: position 5,783 of record JAFAZK010000276.1, read on the forward strand.
CTGCGAGGGTATGGGATCACCAACATTGATAGCAAGACTAAGGGCGATTTACGGGTGCGCGTCCTGGTTGAAGTACCGACCAGACTGAATGGCGAGCAGCGAAAGAAATTGGAAGAGTTTGCTGCCTCCTGCGGGGACGACAACACCCCCATCCATCGAACGTTTTTCGATAAGGCGAAGGACTTCTTCCGCTAATAGTCCATTTTTGCGCTCGGCATTTGGCGTTCCTCGATGTTAGGTCGAGCTTTTTTACAACGGATCTCTCAGAAGGCCAATCAACACCTATCTTAAATAACACCGATTAGCCCAGGATAGCGGTGCTGCGTAGCAAGAGCGCCAAAGGCCAAACATCAAACGCGAACGTCATGCAGACTCACAGGTTTTTTATTCAGCCTGAATCGTGGTCTCCTGATCGACTGGAACTTGATCAGGACGAAGCACATCACTGCATCGATGTCATCCGAGCTACCGTTGGGCAGCGGATCGTCGTGTTTAATGGGCGTGGCACTGAAGCAGTAGCCGAGATTTCCGGAATCGCGAAATCTCGGGTTCAGCTAAAGACTCTGCAGATATCGCAGACACCACCGTTGCCTTGCGCCATCACGCTGGCGCAAGCGATCCCGAAGGGCAAGAACATGGACTTGATCATCCAGAAAGGGACCGAACTCGGTGTGTCGAAGATCGTTCCAATAATTTCCGAACGCACGGTGGTTCAGGTCGAACCGGATGAGGCCAAGAAAAAGACGGAAAAATGGCGGCAGATCGTTATCGAAGCCGCCAAGCAATGCGGCCAGAGCCGGCTACCGGAAGTGAGTCCACCGGTGACACCGAAGCAATTTTTCGCTGACGTTGATCGGTACGATATTGCGTTGATTGCTTCATTACAAAGTGATGCCCGGACCTTCAAAAGTGCTCTCTCGGATTTTCGGGAACAGAACGGCAGGCGTCCAAAGAGTGTACTTGTCTTAGTTGGACCCGAAGGAGATTTCACTCCGGCGGAAGCCGCGTTAGCAAAGAGTGCCGGTTGTTTGCCGGTCTCCTTGGGTCCGATTGTCCTGCGAACAGAGACCGCCGCAATTTACTGTTTGAGCGTTCTATCGTACGAGTTACAAGGGGAAGAAATGTGAACCCCAGGCAATCAGGTTAACCACGAACGGACGCGAAAGCACAAGCGATTAAACAACCGCAGATTAACGCAGAGATGCACGCAGATGTCGGAAAATTGGGGATTCGTTGCCGCGAGACTTCATCTGCGTCTATCTGCGTTCATCTGCGGTTGCTCTCTTATCCTATTAGTTCACGTCCGTTCGCGCCCGTCCGCCGTAACTTTTGGTCAAGCATCACTTCTCGAATTCGCAGCGAAGGGCGATCCATTCGTGGTTTTCTTCTCGCCACCGTTCTGCTTTTCAGTTTTGCGGTTAGCCGGGCATCCGCTTACGATTGGACCATCATCAAAGAGAATGGACGTGACTACATTCCTTTGACGGACGTCACCCGTTTCTACGATTTCAATACCGCAGAATTCTCTAACGGCGTCGCTGCGCTCAATTGCGCTGCCGTGCATCTTCAGTGTGCATCGGGCTCGCGAGACCTTTATTTGAATGGGCTGAAATTCGTTCTTAGTCTCCCGGTTCTCGATATCCAGGATAGGTTTTGTATCTCTCGCTTGGATCTAGCGAAGTTGGTCGATCCGGTGCTACGTCCGACCAAAATATCTGCCTCGCCCGTACGAACGGTGGTCATCGACGCCGGACATGGAGGGGCGGATTCTGGCGCCCGGGGCCCCTTAGGTAATGAAAAAGATTTTACCCTCGATGTAGCGCTCAGAGCCCGTGACCTTTTCACCAGGGCCGGTTTCAACGTGCGGATGACTCGCTCCAGCGACGTCTACGTTCCTCTCGAAACCCGAGCGCTATTTGCCAGTTTTCAACCAAACGCGGTCTTCCTAAGCATCCATTTCAATTACGGCATGGGCCCCACCGCGGAAGGAGTTGAAACCTATTGCCTTGCGCCGAGAGGGGTCCCATCAACCAACGATTCCGGCCTCACCTTCGCTGATTTTCAGAATTGCACCGGCAATGTCCGGGACTCCGAAAATATCGATCTGGCGACCGCCATTCATGCGTCACTCATTACCCGCCTCGTCGTTCCCGACCGCGGAGTTAAGCGGGCCCGGTTTGTGGTATTGCGGAACAACGCGATTCCCGGTGTGTTGATCGAAGGGGGATTCCTCACCAACCCCCGGGACGCGCTTCGGGTCGCGTCACCGGCCTATCGGGAATTATTAGCGGACGCCATTGTGCGCGGGGTGATATCCTATAATCGGGCAATTGCTCGAGGATCCCACGGACCGCCCGCGGCGATCTCCGCTAAACCTCCGCCAGTGGGAGCTTCAGAAACTTTCTCAGGCAGCCTCATCTGGGATCCACTCACTTCCAATGTCTACTCTCGAGACGTCGAACCCTAGCCGGCCGGATCAACCCATTGGGGTTTTTGATTCCGGTATTGGCGGACTCACCGTGGTCCGCGCTATCAAAGACGCGCTACCAAAGGAAGACATCTTTTATTTAGGTGATACCGCGCGTCTGCCCTACGGAAACAAGGACCGAACGACCATCGAGCGTTACAGTTTGGAAATCGCCGGATTACTGACTGTCGAAGGGGCTAAGGTGATCGTGGTGGCATGCAACACCGCCTCGGCATTGGCGTTGCCCCGGCTCCAAGAGGTATTTCGAGTCCCAATCATCGGCGTGATCGAATCGGGCGCCCGAGCGGCGGTCGCAAGTACCCGAGAAAACCGGGTTGGCATTATCGGAACGCGAGCCACGGTTGCCAGCCGCGCTTATGAACGAGCGATTCACGCGGTCGATCCAAACATCGTGGTTCTGAGTCAGCCATGTCCTTTGCTCGTCCCTCTTATTGAAGAAGGGATGTTCGATCACTCGGTAACGATCGAGATGTTACATCATTATCTCGACCCGTTGATCGCCGAGGGAATCGATACGCTGGTTCTGGGTTGTACCCACTATCCTTTGCTGAAGAAGGCGATCGCCGGAGTCGCGGGCGACGACATCGTGTTGGTTGATTCAGCCGAGAACTGCGCCACGAGCGTGCAGAAACTTCTGACCGAATCGGAATTGGAAAACCAAGCCGAGCGTCCAGGCAATCTCCAGGTCGCCCTGACAGATAGCTCAAACCCATTCTTCAAGACCGCAGATCGCGCCTTGGAGCTGAACATTAACCGAGTCCAAACCCGTATCGTTCAAGGGGTGACTTTGGCAGCACTGTAGCGGCAGGAGTCAGGAGCCAGAATCCAGAAGCTAGGAGGCGCTCGCCATGGCTAAGCCTAAATCGTCCTCGTCCTCGAGCGTGGGGTTGGCACGTTGATAAGGCGCGTTTGTTCCCACCACCTGGAGGGGAGCCGCTTTGGCACGCCATCATTCCACCCTCACGAATTTCGTCTCCGCGCTAGTTGCGGCCAAACCGTGTGAAAACAGGCGGCTCCCGGAAACGTTTCAACGGTTGGCAGGTCTGTGATGGGTTCACAACGGAGTCGAAGTCGGGGAGCAATCATCGCGTTGAAACGTTCGCGGGAGCCGCCTGTTGCCGCAGTTTTTAGTCAGATCGACCGCTATAAAACGATTGCCGCAAGGTCGTCGGGGTACGAGCCAAAGCGGCTTCCCTCCAGGCGGTGTGAACAAATGCGCCCTGCCAACCCTCCAGCACGACGACGAGGACGAGTAGGATTGCGCCGAGCCCTGGCGCACGCCTCCTAGCTCCTGCTCTTATCCTACCCCAGATACGGAATCGTCAGCGGCCCTTGAGGCAGAACCGCAACTCGCGCTTCTTCTCCCGCCCGTTCCAGGCGCTCTCTCACGGCCTGCGCGATATCATGACAGGGCTGGAGTTTTGCTCCCAAAACCTTCTCATCCGGCAACCCGCTATACACCAACACCTCTGCCCGGCGTTGGATCACCATCTGCACGATCACCTGCCATTGTTCCGGCTCTTCCCGAGTCGGGTCGGTGATATACTTGAATAATGTTTCGAATGATTCCGAGTGCTTTAGCAAACGTTCGTAGGGACTGCCGTTCGGCATGCCGTCCGAACATTCACTCGCGATAATAATCGTTCCGCCTTGGCAAACGATCCTGGCAGCAGCACTCATCCCTTTTACCGCCTGATAGAGATTCTGGTCTAACGGGTAACCACTGTTGGTCGTGACTACGACTTCATACGGAGCGGTTACCTTCCGCATCGCCGTTTGCCGCACGAAATCACATCCATTGCGGTGAGCGCTGATTAAGTGCCCGGAAAAGACCCCAGTGATTTCGCGCTGCTCGTTCAGCGTAACATTCGCAAGAAAGCTTTCGCCGACTAATAACGCCAAGTCGCGCATCTCTTCCCAGATCGGGTTGCCATCTAGCACACCAAACGACGCTTGCGGATTGCTCAGGTTCACGCCGCTATGGTTTTGCAGAACCGTGCGCAATCCGGCTACACCCGGCATGATCCCTTTCGGTCCCCCGCTGAACCCCGCAAAAAAGTGTGGCTCGATAAACCCGGTTATAATCCGAACATCCGCTTCAACCAGGCGCCGGCTAATTAAGGCAGGGCCGCCCGCTCGGGTAGTCCCAACTTGGACTAGCTCTTTCGGATCTTGCGCATCGTGATTTAGCACCTGATACTGGTCCACCACCTCATCGGTCAGCAGGCTACGCAACTCGGCATCCGTGTTTGGTCGATGAGTTCCGGTTCCGTTGACCAGCGTGATGTTGTCCGGCGGCACGATCCCGGTCACGTACTCAAGCAACCAGGGAATAATCCGCTCGTTTGGGGTGGCTCGCGTAATGTCAGTGAAAACGATGCAGACCTTCGCATCGGAAAAAAGATGTTCGCGGAGCGGACGGCTTTCGATCGGATGATCCAACGACTGCAGGAAGCTCTCTTTCTCGTCCTTCAAGCCGGGAAAAGAAACCGGCTCGATAACATCAGTCGCATTCTCCGGCAGACCAACATCGAGAACCCCGCGCCCGTAGGCAAGACGAACTGTGCGGGTTGGGTTCACGCGAGAGGGTAATGCCAAGATTGTCAGGAAACAAACTAAGTAAGTAGTAAACAGTGAGCCGTGAAGTGCCGGTAACACAGCTTCGAACCGGTGATTCCACAGATTACCCATGTTCTGAACCCACCCCGCTTACTGCTTACTGCTTACTGCTCACTGCTCACCGCTTACCGCTCACTTAGCACCCTCCACGGGCGTTGAGCTCGAGCTGGCGCTTGGCGCGGCCGGAGCGGGTCGCACGATATCCGCGTCCACCATGTGCGGGTACTCTATGGTGACGCCCCCAACTGTATCCAACCGGGTTGCGTCGTTGAGATCGGCAAAGCTGTAGATCGCCAAACGTTGCTCGCTCAACCAACCGGCACGGACACCGACCTCTCCTTTGTAAGACATGACGTTCCCATTTCCATCTCCTGGGCTTTGGTTAGCCGGGAGAATTGAGACGTTAGTGGTCACGGTCGATCCAACCCACTCCTGACAGGACCGATGAAAAACAACCGCCTTGAATTTGCCGCTGGGAGAAACCTCCTCAGATGAAACCGCATTCGTACAAGGAACAGACGGCCTCGAACAAGCCCCGAACAACCCAAGTAGGCCGGCCAGGAACCACGAAGTCAGTCGATTGCGAAAATTCCACCAGACGCACATCCCGTAGAATCGATGAAAAGTGGAAGGTGGAAAGAGTAAAGGAGGAGCTAGGAGAGGCACGTGGGCGATTCGGCGAACGGGCGAATGGGCGAATTGGCGCTGCCGCAAATATCGCTTTTCTAGGCGTCTGAAGATCTTTTATGGGCTGCAAAAGCCCGGGAACTCCCCATAGGTAGACCAACCAACGCTGAAAGAGCGCGAAAGAATCGAAAAGTTGCCTTACGCGATCGGTACAACAGCGCCCATTCGCCGTTTCGCCGAGTCGCCCATTCGTGGCTTCTACCCTTCCTGCGCCCTTTTCCGGTTCCGAAAAACAGTGCAGATCCCTTTCATTCGGGTGAGCACGTAATAAACCGTGTGGCTGCGAGCTCTTACGAGTTCCGCCCCGATGATTTTCGGCACGAAATCACTGGGCAGATCGAGAACCTCAGACAAGGTTGCTCCTTCCAAACCACGGCAAAGAATCGACGTCATCGCCTTGGTCAACGTCTGAACTTGTGGACCCAGCGTGATACGGAAACGAACCTTATCTCCGTCTGACACGTTTAAGAAAACACCGACCGTGTCGGCACATTCTTCATCTTTCCGAATGTCCTCCAGATCGAAGGACTCTCCTTCCCGCGGCCGCCATTTCCCTGTTTGCTCGGCGTAAGAAATTAAAGTCTCACGTTTCTCCTCGTCGGGAAGAGAAACGAAAAGATCGATGATGCTTTGTAAACCGGTCGGATAGACAGACGTGGAATCCACAACTTCTACTGATCCCAACGCATCGAGTTCCCCGCAATTCATTTTGTTTGGTCAATTATGCCGCAAGACGCTTCGTTCTCGTCGTCCTAGTCCTCGACGCGAGCAGCGCGAAGTGATGGTGTATAGGAGGATTGGAGTACAGGTCTCTGTCCGAATTGCATCCGCGAACCGGAAAAGTTGTAGGGACGAACCGGACTTTTCGTCCCTACCGAACACTTTTACCAAGCTCGCTACGGTTTCTCGATCGGAACTCGAACGCTATTTCCCCATTCCGTCCATGAGCCGTCGTAATTCCGAACGTCCTCGAAACCCAGAAGCTTTGTCAGCACAAACCAGGTGTGGCTGGAACGTTCGCCAATCCGGCAGTAAACGACCGTGTGGTCGGAGGGAGAAAATTTCAGGTTTTCCACGTAAATCTTTCTCAATTCCTCCGCCGACTTAAATGTGCCGTCCTCCTTTGCCGCCGTTTTCCAAGGTACGCTTTTCGCCCCCGGAATATGTCCTCCGCGCAGTACCCCTTCTTGCGGATATTCCGGCATATGGGTGATCTCGCCTTTGAATTCGCCCGGCGACCGGACGTCGATCAAGGGTTTTCCGGCCTTGCTTTGCGCTAACGCATCTTGCTGGAACGCTCGAATTTCACTGTCTTTGCGTCCCGATGGGGTCGGGTATTTCGTCGCCGGATATTGCGGCTTCTCTTTCGTAGTCGGTCTGCCTTCAGCGATCCATTTATCCCGTCCGCCATTCAGGATGCGCATATCTTTGTGGCCAAATAGTGAGAAGACCCAAAGCGCATAACAAGACCACCAATTGGACTTGTCTCCGTAAAAGATCAAGGTTGTGTCCGGCGTGATACCAATCGATTGGGCCAACTTGGAGAACCCTTCCGGATCAACATAATCGCGGACCGTTTGGTCGTTTAAATCTCTACGCCAATCAACGTGGACAGCACCAGGAATATGACCGGTATCGTAGAGCAACACATCCTCATTGCTTTCAATGATCCGGACGTTCGGATCTGTCAGATGTTCGGCCAACCAATCTGTACTAACCAGCGACTCGGGGTGAGCATAGTTTTGAGAGCTCATAAATAACCGAAACTAATCGGGATACGTGTTAGGTCAATCCAAAGTATACTGAGCAAGTCGGCTAAAGAATACTCAATCGGTCGAGTTAAAGTATAATTCCTCCCTGTAATTTCAGAGTTTTGTGGTCAAAACCCGGTTTTAGTTAATTATCTTAATCAAAATCATTGATTTTCTTTATTTATTTAAGATATATATGCCGTATCGGCTTGTATTATTAAGCGGGAGCAAGCCAGTGTCCTTGGTATTCCGAATGCTGAATCGCTGAATCTTATGACCTGAGTCTTTAAGGCCTTATGACTACTGCAACCCAAGCTATTTCCACCGACGCCTCGTTCGATTGGCCTCTGGCCTATCAAGCTGAAAGTCTGGTCCGTGATTTTATCTCGGCGTTCCTACGCAAAAACGCAGCAGCAGCAACGCTCGCTAAACGGATGTCGGAGAAGACCGGTACGGACTTTCTCGAATGGGTGGACCACTTCACGTTGGCGTTTGAGCATGAGGAGCAGCTCCGGGACGCCGGGTTTATCGATGAAAAGGTCCGAGCCCAAGTCGGGCAAAAGGTGCTCCATCATCCACGCGCGATGTTGCCGCGAGTCGTGTTACAACCAGCAGGCAGTCTAAGCTCGGTTCCGGTAAAATTGGCGATCCACCCGGAATCGATCGTCGATTTCGTGGCTCGACATCAATTATCCGGAAAGATTCAGGGAGCGTTCGGTGATCGTCTGCGCGAAGTCGTTATTAGTGCCGAGCAGGGGCATACCTTTACTGCCATTGAGCGACTCGCTTACCGGGACTTCGTCAAATCCGAGAACTCTCCCGGGTTCGCCGCGGAGGTTATTGCCGTACGCGAGCTTTGGAGAAGCCGAAAGCGGGATTTCTCAAACGATGAAGAGGGTATCCGCCACGCATTTGCCTTACAACAGGAAGCCATCGATCGAGTGGGCGCCGATGTGGCCTGCGAACTGTTTTTTGCCGAGGAGCGCGCCTACTGGGAACTCAAGAACCGAGCTGGTCGGATCCAAAAACGGAGACAGGATCTTCTTGGACTAGGCTGGGGCAATCACGATCATCATACTTTTCGTTCTTCCCGCCGGTTCTTTGCGGATCTGGTGACCTTCCTGCAAAACTTCGGTTTCCAGAAACGGGAACGGTACTACGCCGGGGCTGAAGCTGGTTGGGGCGCCCAGATCCAAGAACACGCGGTAACCGGAATCACGGTTTTTGCCGATGTGGATCTGATGCCGGAAGAGACCGAGATCGATTTCTCGTCTCAGCGATTACAAGACGCGCCGGTGCTCCGGACGGTGGGACTCTGGTGCGGACTGCATGGAGACAGTTTCCTCCAAGCTGGCATGCATCACCTCGAAGCACGGTTCGAATTCGAAAATCTCCGAGCTCAACTGGCGGACGAGGGGATCAACACCATGAATCCGTTCTCAAACTTCGATTTCTTGAAGCAAGCCTTTACTCAAGGCGAACGCTGGCAGGTGAATCCGAAACGAGTGGAGGAGTTGCTAGAACGTGGGCTCATTACGAAGGAGCAGGCCACCAAGTTTTTGGAAGAGGGCGCCGTTGGGAGCCATTTGGAGAACTTACAGCGCCGGGGCGGTTTCAAAGGGTTCAATCAAAAATCAGTGAGTGTCATTATTGAGGCGACCGACCCGCGGGCGTTCAGCGCGCGATAACTCAGGAGACTTGCGACCATGCGAATCGGAATCATCGGAGCAGGGAAAATTGGGGGATCGATCGCCGCACTGTTGGAGACGTGCGCGTTTTGCAGCGAAGTACGGTTGGCTGACAATCGCCCTCTGGACAGCCTGCAGAACTTACCCAAGTCTTCCAGCCATATCCTGGACGTCACTTCACCTTCGGCATTGCAAGCGTTTGTTGGATCCTGCGACGCGATTGTGAGCGCCGCGCCGTTTTATCTAAACAAAACCATCGCTTCGACCTGCGCGGACCTCGATCGGTCTTATTTCGACCTGACTGAGGACGTTGAAACCACCAATTTCGTGCGCGAACTGAGCCAGGGACGAAGAGGCACGTTCATGCCCCAGTGCGGGCTCGCACCAGGGGCCATCAACATAATCGGCAGCGGGCTCGCTAACTCGTTCAAACAGACTCGCAGCGTAGAAATGCGGGTAGGCGCATTACCTTTATCGGCCAGCAACCAGATGAAGTATTACCTGAGCTGGAGCACGGCCGGACTAATCAACGAGTATTGCCAGTTCGGCGAAGCGCTAATTCAAGGCCGTCGACTACTGACGAATCCGTTGGACGGAGTCGAGCGCTTAACCATCGACGGCGTTGAATACGAAGCATTCAACACATCCGGCGGTGTCGCCACTATGTGTGAATCTTTCGAAGGCAAAGTTAACGAGCTCAGCTATAAGACACTGCGCTATCCTGGCCATCGGGATCTGATGAAGTTTCTGCTCTTCGACCTAAACCTGAGCCAAAAGCAGGAGGTCCTAACCCAGATCTTCGACCAAGAGATCCCTTTGACCTTCAATGACGTCGTTGTGGTCTACGTCAACTCCGTTGGATCCGACGGCGGCGCGCTCCTCCAGCGAAGCTTCGTGAAAAAGATCTATGCGGGTCAAGTCAGCGGCCGTTCGCTGTCCGCGATCCAGCTTTCAACTGCCGCCGGAGTAGTCGCTGTGCTCGAGTTGTTTGCCAACAAACAACTGCCCAGTGGTTTTGTACGGCAAGAATCAATCAGTCTAACTCAATTTTTTGAGACGCAGTGGGGCGGCCGAGTTTACGGCGAAGCCGAAACCGTCGCTCCGCGCTTCACTGTCCAGACCTAGCAAAATAGCCAACAGCCGACAGCTGACTAACGCCAGGTCCGCTCCCGTCCACTAAGTCGACTTTACCTCCATGACCCCCAACGCATACGATGTCGCCAGCGTCCGCGACAAGGTCTTTGCGACGCTTCGCCTGACCGAAACTGAAAACGGCGCCTTCTCCGGCTCTTGGACCGGCAACGGACCGCTTCTGGAAAAGTGCTCTCCCATCGACGGTTCTTTACTCGGTAGCGTGCGCCAACCTTCAGAAAACGATTATCAGGCCGCTGTGCAGGCGGCTTCCCGAGCATTCGAATCCTGGAGACTCTTGCCAGCGCCGAAACGCGGTGAAGTTGTCCGCCGAATTGGCGATCGGCTCCGTGCCGCTAAATCGAGCTTAGGCAAATTGGTCACTCTTGAAGCCGGAAAAATCGTGGCGGAAGGCGAAGGAGAGGTGCAGGAAATGATCGATATTTGCGACTTCGCGAACGGTCTTTCCCGTCAGCTCTATGGATTGACCATCGCGTCAGAGCGCCCGCAGCACCGCATGTTTGAGCAATGGCACCCGCTGGGCGTCGTCGGTGTAATCAGCGCGTTTAATTTCCCGGTGGCGGTCTGGTCATGGAACGCCATGATTGCCGCAGTAACCGGGAATGTGGTCCTTTGGAAGCCATCGGAGAAGACTCCTTTTACTGCCATCGCTTGCACCAAAATTGCGGCCGAAGTCTGTGAGGAAGCCAGTGTAGACCCTGCGATCTTCAGCCTGGTTTGCGGCGACCGACAAATTGGCGAGTGGATGGCCGGCGATCGGCGGATCCCGCTAATATCCGCGACGGGATCGACCCGGATGGGACGACAAGTAGCTCAATCGCTTTCGGCGCGGCTGGGCAAGAGCTTGCTCGAACTCGGCGGCAACAACGCAATCATCGTCACGCCAAGTGCCGATCTGCGCCTGGTTCAGCGGGCAGTCTTGTTCGGGGCAGTGGGTACTGCAGGCCAACGCTGTACGACCACCCGTCGATTAATCGTCCACCGCTCAATTCTCGATGAGGTCATCCAGACCTTAAGCACCGCTTATCGACAGGTGAAAATCGGCAACCCCCTCGATCCCACCACCTTGATGGGACCATTGATTGACCAGGCTGCGGTTGATGGGATGGAGAATACCATCCAACGAGCAAAGACTGGCGGCGCCACTGTTGTGACGGGTGGTAACCGGCTACCCGCGGCGGAGTACCCGGGCGGGTTCTATGTTGAACCGACCATCATCCGCGCTGAACCGCAGTGGCAGGTGGTTCAAGAAGAAACGTTCGCTCCTATTCTCTACGTTTTGGCCTACGAAAATCTCGAAGAGGCGATTGCCATACACAACTCTGTGCCCCAAGGCCTCGCGTCGGCTATTTTCTCTAACGATATCCGAGAAACCGAGACTTTCCTTTCTTCTGTGGGCAGCGATTGCGGAATCGCCAACGTCAATATCGGCACAAGCGGAGCGGAGATCGGCGGCGCGTTCGGCGGCGAAAAGGACACCGGCGGAGGACGCGAAAGCGGCAGCGATTCTTGGAAGGCGTATATGCGGCGTCAAACCGTCACGATCAATTATTCGCCAGACCTCCCTCTGGCCCAAGGGATTCGGTTCGACTAGTTGCCGGTAGCGATGAGCTCCTGCTCTTCCGTTGGTGGGGCGAGGCTCCCGAACTACCTTGCGATTTTCGCGAAGGATTTAGATTTTGCGGCACGACTCGTATAGCTAGACCGATAGACACGCCGAGCCGTGGCCCAGCGCTAGTCCACGGCTCGGCGCGCTTTTCGCCCTAGCAACGCGATCCGGAACGAGAAGTTTCGCGGCTTCGCAAGAACCCCAAGGTCGAACAGGAGCCTCGCCCCACCAGCGGATGAGCGCGAGCCCGTCCCTACCGTGTTCACATCGCCGCCCGCGGCTCCGCGCTAGGGTTTGCCAACGGAATCGTCTTCTCTATCCAAGCAAGATAATCTTCCAAGACACCAGCTCGCCCTTTCTCGTTGTGTAGTTCGTGCCGGAATCCATCATAAATCTTGAGCTCCTTAGCAGGCGCCTCAAGCCGCTGGTAAAATTGAATTGATGCCTCGACCGACGTAACGGGATCAGGGCGCCCTTGGGCTATTAATACCGGAGCGTTGGCCCGCGGATCGGCTAACAATCGCCGCGCTTCTGCAACTATCTCAAAGAAGGTGCGCGGTGTGATGAACCCGTGGTTGAAATCCAGGTCGACTAGAGAATCGAGATGAGCTTCGTCGCTGGAGTTTTGGCTACGCTCAATTCCGTTAGGGAAGCGACATTTGGGATAAATCCGGTTCAGGAGCGAAGCGAGCCCAACTAACCACGCAGCCGGCGGATTGGTTAAGGCCAGCCAAGGACCGCTGACCAAGTAACCGGCGATGTTCGGCTCATTTCTGGCCGCTAAAGCGAGGGTCAACTGGCCACCGAAACTGTGACCGAAGACAAACAAAGGAAAAACCTTAGTAGCCCGGATCCCCGCTCTTACGTCTTCCAGAAATTGATCATAACGCTCGACATAGCCTGGGGTTCCCCCGCTCCGGCCTTGGCCTCGCACATCGATTCCCAATACGTCGAAACCGGCCTTTTGAAAAAAATCGCCGACGTGTACGTAACGGCCGGTGTGTTCACCCAAGCCCGGAACCATAACAATAGTGCCCCTCGCGGAAATCTGCGTTTGCCATTCCCGGCAGAAGAGCTTGGTTCCGTCGCTACTACGAAGATCTCGCCAACTTGAATGATCAGGTATTGTAAATGATTCCATCGACTTTCTGCGGCAATGAGCCAAACGTCATCCCCGTGTCCCGTCCCATAGATAACCTGGCTTACGTATCAATTTAGATATGCTCGTCGTTCTCGCCTTGAAAAACAGTCAGCTGACCGGCGGCGAAAGCCAGGCTATCTATGGGGCGGGACACTAAACAACCATGCGTTTAAATAGCATCTTTGATTTTCTACCGGCAGGCGGCTCCTTGGCCGACTCTAAAGATCGCTTGATTAGCGAGCGGATAAAGCAGGAACTCAACACTCACGTAGCCAGGTACGGCGAAGTCCTGGACGTGAAGTTGAATACACGCGAGCGAAGCGTGCAGCTTTCTATCAAGCTCAAAGGCGAGCCGGACCCAACTACGGTGAATATAGGCAAATACGAATTGATAAAAGATGACACCAAACTCTGGCTGACCTTCGATAGCCAAAGCATCCAAGCTTCAAGAGAATGGCTCACTTTGCTGCTTCAAGATCAAGCCGGACGCCACCGGTTACCGGTCCCGCAAAAATACGCGTGGGCGGTGGAGTTTTTGGGGTAAGCAGCGCGCGGCGCGAGCCGCATCGTCCTCGAATTCGGGGCTTGAGTTCGCCACGCCAAACCGCCTGGAGGGTAGCCGCTTTGTAGTGTGGCAGCTCTGTAAGGTGGCTGCAGGCGGCTCCCGCGAACGTTTCTATGTGTGTTTGCTCTACCGCCCCTGGATGTTGCCCGGCCTCCATTGCCTAGAGTCTTGGGTGAATTCCAAGCGCTTGGCCATTCCCGGGAGCCGCCTGCTGCCCGCCGATAGACCTGCCATCTTGTAAAGCGGCTCCCCTCCAGGCGGTTCGGCGTGACGAACCCAGGCCCCGCAATCGAGGACGAATTACCCCTGTATCCCCTACCCCCGCCGCGAACGAAACGTGAGCTCAGAAATCCCGGACTTATCGATCTCTCCCAGACCGAGCTCAATCATTCTGTCGTATTGATGTTTAGAGCCCTCCAGGAGCGGCAAATTGAGCCCCTGTTCCTTAGCGAGAGCCAACGCGATACCGCTATCCTTAGCTGCATGTGCTGCAGAAAAGAACGTGCTGTGCTCTCGATCCAGCATATCGGGCCCGTCCGTTTCCAGAACCCGCGAATTGGCCCCAGTTTGCGAGAAAACTTCGGTAACGATTTTAAGATCCAACCCCAAAGCCTCAGCCAATCCCAGGCCCTCGGCTAAACCAGCCGTGTTGATGTTCATCACCATATTAACCAGGGCTTTCAACTCGGCAGCTCTACCAGGCCGGCCGATGTATTTCATCTTCACGCTCAAATCTTTCAAAAGCGGCTCGGATTCTTCGATGACCGCAGGATCGCCTGCCAACATGAAGAACAGCTTACCTTCCCGAGCATGGGTCACACTCGACGCCATGGGGGCCTCGATCACCTTGGCGCCGGCCTCACCACCTTTCTTAGCTACCTCCACATGAACCGAGGGACTAATCGTGGCGCAATTGACAAATAAACGCCCAGTCGCATGCGCAAAAAGATTGTCTTCGCCAAAATAGATCTGGCGCATCGCCGCATCATCTGTAACCACGGTGAATACGGCGTCGGACAGTTCGCTGACTCTAGATACTTTACCAGCAGCGTCACAGCCAAGCTCCTTGGCCAGCTCAACCGCGATCTCTTGATGCGAGTCGAACACCGCTACCACCGGATATCCAACCTCTTTTAAGCGCCGGGCCATGTTAGCACCCATGCGGCCGACGCCTACGAACCCGATCTTCGTAGATTTCATGCGTGAGAATAACCTCTAAATCACGTTTTTCGAGGGATTCAGGCCGCCGGCCTCTTTCGTGCTCGTACTCGTCGTCGTCCTCCCTACTTCGCCTCGTCGTGTAGACTCCGAGAGGCTTCGTAGGCAAGCCGTCCCGCAATCCTGCCTATTCAGCCGCGCTCAAGCTGCTCACTGTGGGGTGGGTGTCGCAGACGCACCTTGGCTGGCACTCGGAGTAGTTTCCGGGCTGGCAGAAGGTGATGCTTCAGCCGCCGGACCAGTTTGGACACCGATTCCATGCTGATAAACCAAATGCCCTCCCAGTTGGGCGGCTCGAAAGATAAAGAAACAAGCCACCAGAGCAGCGAGGAGGGTTAACACGGCCACGAATCTCCGGCCGGCCCCAAATCGATGTAAGGCGAGCGCGATCAAGGAGAGTACCGCGGTCACAATCAACGCAGTTCGCCCATTTTCCCCCCAATTGGAATGTTCCTCGACGAGTTGTTTTTGTTCCGTACTAAGTTTTTCGAACAGTGGATCCTGAGCATCCCCGGTGGCGACAGCGAACTGCGCGCCAACGGCGGCGAGCACCAAAATGATCGCTGTATAAAGAGGCAACCATAAACGGCGCGTGATGATCGATAGCAGAGCGAACACGGTTCCTAAGAACGTTAGGACGATAGGGAAATGAATGATCGCAGGGTGAAGCGGGTTTGGGAGTTCAAACATGGTAGCGTCTCCTTAGCTCCCTTCGTCTACCACCTTCGCGCCCCCGGGCAAAACAAGATTTGGTGTTCCGCTCCCAACCCACCCCGTTTTAGAGCGAAATAAATCGCCTTTTTTTCTTTGAAAAGTGGGCTACCATCTTCGTTCTTTCAGTAGCGGGGTCTTAGCTCAGTTGGTAGAGCGCCTCAATGGCATTGAGGAGGTCAGGGGTTCGAATCCCCTAGGCTCCAGACTTTTTGGCGTAAGTTGCTGACTCACAAGAAGATATAACTGAAAAGTTGGGCTCCTTTTCTGATAGTGCTGGTAACAGGTGCGGGCTTGTCCGCCAAGATCCGCTACGGTTCCCGCCGAATTCGTTACAGCCTATTCCAGTACGGTGTGATTTCGGCGGCAGGTGCATTCCTCTGACGGTTAATCCCTCGATTATGCTTGCACCCGCTTTGAGCACGGCGGCTAGTTCCGGGACGATTCGAAGTTCCTCAGAAGAGCTTTGTTGGAAGAAAATTGTCGAGCAGCGGTGCCGAAGAATAAGAGCGAGCTTGACGGGTGTAGCCGGCCGAGACCACTTTGGTATCACGCCAAAAAATGAGCACCCTTGCTGAAATCGAGGAAGCGGCCGCGAAGCTCAGTCCAGAGCAGAAGCGGGAGCTGCTACTCTTCCTGGCCGCACGCTTGCGGACAGATGGCGCGAAAATACCGCCTCCGCTGAAGTACAGCCGGGAAGAGATGGATTCTTGGATCACTCGCGATGAGGCGGACATGGAAGAGTTCCGCCGGGGAGCGTGAGGCTCTTTCTTGACACGAGCGTTCTGCTTGCTTCTGCATCCGATCGAGGCGCATCGCGAGAAATCTTTCGTCTGGCACCGGCAAACGAGTGGATCATGATCACGACGGCTTACGTCGTAGAGGAGGTGCTTCGAAACCTGCCAGATTTTCCTCCCCTGGTAATTGGTGCTTGGGTCGGACTTCGCTCGGAACTGCTACTGATGGAAGACTTGGTGACTTTAGATCGACCGGTGGTTTTCTAGGCAAGGAAAGACAGGCCGGTTCTCTTTAGTGCACTCGCTTGGGCGGATCTCCTGTTAACGTTGGATTCGGCTGACTTCGGAGAATTTTTTGGAACTTCGTTTTATGGAATGCCAGTACTCCGGCCAGGGCAATTCCTCCGTTCCGAGAGGGCAGCCGGTCGTTTACGAGAGCAGATCTAACGAGTCGGATAATGTCGATAAGTCGAACCCCACGTTGTGCTCCCTTTCGCGACCAGAGAGTCGATCGATTCGTTCATGGAAAGTCCTGCGGTGTCCTGAATGTCGATGCTATCGGGCCTTTGTTTCAGACCCGCTTCCTGTCTCTCACTACTACTTATTAGCTTCACCCAAGAGTGCTTTTCTCATCTTGTTCTGTTCTCCCGTTCTCCCTGATTTGCGGGAATATAATTTCTCGTTGGAAGAGCAAATACTATCCTGATGTGCTGGAATGAGGTCCAGGGAAAGAACCATCTGACGAAGGTCTGCGCGCAAAGCGATTTAGACTGATTGACAAAGCCAAAGAGTCGGGGTATCCGACCCAAGTAAGTTAGTCAACTGACTTACAAACCTATGAGGCTTAGTCGAAACGGATCCACGCATAGACCGGACACGTCGTAATCGAGCCCCCTAGCCACGAACCGAACGCAACCAAGGAGGAATGATGGAAAAGACGATCGATAATCGACGATTTGGACCGTGGGCGCTAATTACCGGGGCGTCTTCAGGTATTGGCAAAGAATTTGCCCGGCAGATCGCGGCATCGGGCATCAATCTTTTGCTTGTAGCTCGGCGGGAAGATGTGCTCAGGGAAGTGGGGGCCAAACTGACCGGAGATTTTGGTATAGGGCATCGCGTACTCGCCCTCGATCTCACCGAGGATAACTTCATACGAAAACTCGCACCAGCCGCAGACGATCTTGATATTGGTCTTGTCGTGTCCAATGCGGGAACCGCACAGCCGGGCGAGTTCCTGGCGAAAAAGCGGGACGAACTGCTCGGGCTCTTACGGCTCAATACGCTCGCTCATTTGGAGATCGCTCATTATTTTTGTCCGAGGCTTTCTGCGCGCAAAAGTGGGGGATTGTTGTTCGTGGGAGCAATGCGCTCAGAAATTGGGATTCCGTACATGGCAAATGAGGCCGCATCGAAGGCTTACGTCCAGAGTTTCGCGCAAGCGCTCCATTTCGAGCTTAAACCCCTGGGTGTGCATGTGACAGTGCTTCCGCCCGGTCCTACGGAGACACCGGTTCTTGCGAAGTTCGGCCTCTCTTTAGAAACCATGCCGATGAAGCCGATGAAAGTTGAGCAGTGTGTAGCCGAGGGGCTCCAAGCGTTATACCTCAATCGTTCCCTGATGATTCCGGGGCGCCTAAACCGGATTATGAACGCAGTTGTTCCCGCCTTTGTCGTGCGCAGGCTGACGGCGAGCACGTTCAAGAAAACATTGGCTAACAACTTGGTTAAACCACAATCACCGAAAGAATCGCGATAGACGCTGGTGAGCGCGGGCGAGTGGCTTCTAAAGATACCAACCTCTTAAATGGACAAAATATCCGATCTACCCCTCGTTAACGAGTTCAATCATGGGGAGCGATCGCCGACGAGGCGTCCGCCCCTTCGCCGCATTTATTTTGGAATTGGACTCATTGTGTTAGGTGCTTTAGGCGCTCTAGTCGTCTTTCGGTGGCCGCCAGCCGTCTCGGCTCCAAAAAAAGCACCGGTCGCCGTGCGACTCTCACCGGCGCTCGCCGTAACCAGTGCGACGGCGCACCGACTTCCCTGGCCTGTGACCACTGAAGCATCGGGTTCTATTGCTCTCTCCGATTATGCATTTGAATCGGTCTCGGTGCGAGCCACCAATCCTGGTTGCGCCGCTTAATGTCTAATATGAACAAACGCGGTCAGCACGACACGGGTGCTTGACAGTATTTGCTAAGCGCCAGAAGTTAGTTGGCTAACTATCATGCGTTCACAGAGCGTCGACAAACGATCGCGGTTGATCCGTGCCGCCGTAGAACTGACTTACCTGCATGGATTCGCGAAAACCAGCCTCGCCGATATTGCCAAGCAGGCCAAAGTACCACTTGGTAACGTCTACTATTACTTCAAAACGAAGAAGGAAGTCGGCGAGGCCATCATCGAACAGCGGTTGTCAGACCTAGAGGCTAGAAGTAAAGAGTGGGATGAGGCCGGTGCACCTCGCGATCGGCTTCGCGCCTGCTTGCTCGGCGTGCTCGAGAATAAGGAAGTGCTGGCTGCACACGGTTGTCCAGTCGGCCCCTTCTGTTCTGAACTTCGCAAGGAAGGAGGAGGACTCGGGAAAAGGGCAGGCGAGATATTTGGGCGGCATCTCGCGTGGATGGAGGCGCAGTTTAAAGCACTTGGCAAAGGTAATGACTCAAGAGGGCTCGCAGTTCATCTGTTATCTTCCTTAGAGGGTGTATTTGTTCTCGCCCATACCTTTCGCGATTCCCATCTCGTGGTTATGGAGACCAAGCGACTCAACCAATGGATTCAAGAGTTGTGAAAAACGTTAATATATCGGACACACGTCCTGGATTGGTTTTCTCAGGAGGGATAAGCAGGGCTGGTTAAGACGTGTCGTATGCCACGCAGGGGGACTTCCTTGAAGGAAGCCCCACCGCCCAAAAAAACGTCGGGCATTGCGCCAATGAGGCGTCAATCACGTCTCGAACGAAAAGGGGTCCCGACTGCCCCCGTACTTCGAGAATTATTCCAACGTAATCTTCCTCGGCTTTACCCTCTCCGTCTTCGGCAGAGTCACGGTTAGGATTCCATCCACTACCCGAGCTGTGATTTTGGCAGTATCGATCGAGGGATCCAATTCGTAGACTCTGCGATAATCAACCGCTGTGCGTTCTACATAGATCGGCTCGCCGGCGACGTCCGAAGGAAGCCGATGGCCGACCAGCACGAGGTTGCCATCTTCTACAGTTATTTCGACTCCGCTCCTATCGACTCCGGCCATCTCCGCATGCAGGACGACGCTCTCCTCAGTAGATAAAACATCCACTAAGGGAGTTGCATAGACCTCAGTGGGTTGGCGGGCGGTCATTTCCTGGCGCCGATCCGCAGTTGAAAGTTGATCATTCATGGTATTTCTCCTTCCAGATTTCAAGATTGGTTGAGTGATTATTTCAGTTCACGGAAACCGCAATCTGCTTGGGCTTCGCCGCTTCCGATTTCGGAAGCACCACCTTTAGGATACCGTTCTGGTACGATGCCTTGACCGCGTTCGGATCCACTTGCGTCGGCAGTTGCACCGTTCGCTGAAAGGTCCCGTAGAACCGTTCGGCTCGGAAGCCGGCTTCCCCGGTCTTTTCTTCTATCGGGCGTTTGCCGGACACCGTGAGATTTTGCTCCCGCAAAGAAATCTCGATGTTTTCTTTCTTTAGCCCGGGCAAATCAATGACCACGGTGAAATTGTCTTTATCCTGATAGACATCCAGAGGGGGCGACCATCTGTGGAAGGAACCGGGCGAACGCATGATCGGACCAAACGCCGATCCGAATACCCGATCCATCTCCTCGCGAAGTGCGGCGAGTCGACCAAAAGAGGTAAACAATTCTGATTGTGGACTAGCTTGGTTACGAGTTGTTTCCATATTTCTTAGAGGGTGATATTTCGTGCCCCGAGCTTACCGCATACCAGTTTGATTCTTTTTCGGAAGTCTCTCGATTCGAAAGATTTACAGCGATACTCATCGTTGAACCTAGATTAAGATTGCGCCACTTTGGCGCTGTCCTGGTCAACGTGACACAGACCCAGGCGAGAGATCTTTTTCAACAGCTTCTAGGTTCCAGGAGTAAGTCTCATATGAGGGTTTACCCGTAGTTAATCTGATGCTCTCGTTCTCCCAGTAGTCACGGAAAGGAATCAGCATCTTGCTTAAGCCCTGTTCGAGCATCGATTGATTTCTCAAGCAACATGACTAAGGGTTGAGTTAATCGCCGTGAGCCGCGCCACGGTGGCTCTGGTGGATGTGAACGAAGTAAATTGGGTGTGAGACATGAGAAAGAACTACTACTTCATTCTTCGTCTGGCCCCTGAGGCTACCCAGGAGCAGATTCGATCAGCTTATCGCCGGCGAGCACTTGAGCTTCATCCCGACCTAACAGGCCTTGGTAGTGACCAGTTCCTCGAACTACAAGAGGCTTATGACGTGCTTAGTGATCCGGTCCGACGCCAAATTTACGATCGGGATGCGGAAGAAATTCCGATCCGTCGCATGGAAGCGATGCGTCCAGCGGAAACCATTATTCAACGTCGGCATCGAGCCGAACCGCTCACGACGGACAGGCCAGCGCGCGAGCCCGACGATATATCCCTGTTCGGGTCCTTCGAAACATTTTCCCCATCCTTAGATGAGGTATTCGAGCGCTTGTGGAGCAATTTCACTTTGCTCACCCGGCCGAAAGAAGAACGCCTCGAAAGCCTAAACGTAGAAGTGCCATTGTCGCCTCAACAGGCGTTCGCGGGCGGCGAAGTTCGCATCATGGTTCCAGCACGACTCGTCTGTCCGGCCTGCCGGGGCCACGGGGGCATTGGACCCTACCAGTGCTCGCGCTGCGAAGGACATGGAGCAGTGACGGGTGAATACCCGGTGAGGGTAAGTTATCCGGCAGGATTGCGGGAAGACTATCTCGTATGCATAAATCTCGACCGGTTCGGCATTGAGAACTTCGGTCTCACCGTTCAATTCCGTCCGACCGCTTCTATTTGGTGATCGACCCCCTACGACATGGGAAGGCGTCCATTCGTTCCAATGTGGTTTCTATTATCAAAGGTCAGGGGAGTAGCCTGATTTCCCACTTCTCCGTCATTTTATGTAAGCAATTAGGAAAAAAGTGAACAGGCTTTGCGGCACCTGAGGAAACGGAAAAGGGACCTAGGACTCAAAGTCGTCCGCTCGATTTTTCTTGCGAAGGTCCTTGCGGCTCCGAATATCTGGTAGATGTCGTACGTTAGGCTGTCTTTTCCAAAGCATCGTCCGAAGGAGGTTTGGTCGCTGTGCGAGCGTCTTTAAGCGCAGAAGCGGCACGGCAGTTGGCTGAATATCTGCTCGAACACTTAATACCGATTCGCAGCCAAGTCCTTGCGGAGATCAGAGCGCACAGCGACGAGATTCCCACGGCGCGTTCGCTCAGTGACGAGGCGCTTCTAGATCATCTTCCTCAGCTGTTTGTCGATCTGGGAAAATATTTGTTAAGTGGCGCGGATCCGCAGATGCGAGCGATTATCCTGGACACGGCCAGGAAACATGGCGAGACCCGAGCAAGCCAAGGTTATCAATTGACGGAACTGATTCGGGAAATCGGAATCGTGCACAGCCTAATCGTCGATTATGGCTTGGAACCGTTTCTTCTAGCACGTCCGGATTTGGCCGATAGTGCTGACGGCTTCAGCAAGGTGATTGGTACGTTTTTCGAGGATTCCGTCGTCGGGTCGATTCAACGTTATGTTGATAAATTTAATGATGAGGCCCGCCAGGCTAACGAGAAACTGCGGGCTGCAAACCAGCGATTAAGCGAACTTGATGCCTTCAGATTGCAACTCGTTCGAACCTTTCATCACGAGCTAGGGAACGCTCTCAATGCCCTAAATTTTTCGATCGAATTTGTCACGCAGACGCCGGATGCATCAACCCAACGGGAGATGCTTGGCGCTTGCCGGCGAAGCGTGCGAGAAATGGCCGCCTTATTAACGCAGTTGGATGATTACGCGTTATTGCTTGGACGTGAGGCTCCGGTTCAGAGTGAAACGATCGATGTCGCTCAGTTTGCGAGAGAACTTGAGGTTTCGCTTCTGGCAATGATTCGAGATGCCGGCATGTCGCTCGAGATGCAGGTTGATCCTAAACTGCATGTTATCCAAAGCGATCGAGCGCGGATCAAGCAAATCGTTAACAACTTGGTGACTAACGCGATCAAATACCGTAAGCCCCAGCCTAGTGAAGGCAGGATGGTGATCCAAGTGCGCTCCCTGAGCGCGGAATCCTGGGAGCTGAGCGTGGAGGATTTTGGAATAGGGATCCCACAAGAACATTTGGAATCCATTTTCAACGAGTTCCAACGATTCCCACCGTCCGAACAGATAGCCGGAAGAGGTCTCGGGCTCGCTATTACTAAACACCTAGTCGAGGAGCTAAAAGGAGTCATAAAAGTCACTTCGGAGGTGGACCAGGGTACTCGATTCGTTGTAACGCTACCAAAACAGATTGGCAGCTAGAAGGGGACCAGCCAACGACTAGCGTGAAAGAGAACCTAGCATTCGAAAACATCACGCCAAGGACTGCCGTCGCCCACCATCTGATTCAAAAAGCCGCCATAGCCTAAGGCGAATTGCGCAGGAATCAAATAGATGTCGGCGGGAGGTTTAAGTTCTTTGGTTGCGGCTACTATCTGCTGTGAGACTGTCAGAGGCATTCTTTGCCGCATTGAGTACACCGCCTCCGCCACCTGTACCGCCTACGTCACCTTCGCAACGCACTGGACGAGCAACCTGTCTGGGATGCGCTATCGCTTTGTCGATCGGGGCGATCGTTGCCGTCATTCTTGTCGTAATCGCCGCTCAACAGATCTCAAACACGGTGAGGTCCGACGAAAGTCACAAGTCCGTTGTCGGTTCCTCTTACGTCGGCGACTGGCAGGACGTGAGTAACCCGACCAGCGTCATTCAGATCCTGCCAAACGGCGTAGCCAGTTGCCATATCGTGCACGGGACAACCAATTATACGGTAACGGGAGGCCAGGCGACGTTCGATAAACAAACCAAGCGCTTAGCTATCAAATTTTTCTTCGTCGGCCCAAGCTGGCATGTCGATGAACCGCCCCATCAAACTCACGACGGATTAGTTATGAAACTCGACGGCCAGATCTTTCGAAAGGCCCGGAACTACCCGGCACCCTCTAACAGCAAAACGCCTGGAGTGTCGATCTAGTGGTAGGGCGAAAGTCTCGGCGCGCCCAAGGCTTTGTTCATCCACATGGATCGATCGCGCCGGATTTGAGCCGCGGCATTGCTCGGTCTCGAACGGAGTAACCAGTAACCAGTAACCAGTAATCAGTCCGCGATTAATGCACTGATTACTGGCTTACTGATTACTGATTACTTAATATCTGCCGTGCCCGAACGTTCTGGTATTCTCGCTGCCGGCAATTGGATTGTTGATCACTTGAAGGTCATTGACCTCTGGCCAAGCCAAGACGCACTGGCCATCATTCAGAGCGAGACTAATGGTAACGGCGGGTCTCCTTTCAATGTTCTGATCGACCTGTCGAGACTAGGCGCGGATTTCCCGCTACAAGCAGCCGGTATGATCGGCACGGATTCAGCCGGCGACTGGATCTTGGATGCTTGCCGGCAAAATCGGATCGACCTTTCTTCGATGCATCGGACGGATGCAGCTCCAACTTCGTACACCGACGTGATGTCGGTCGCCACGACCGGGCGCAGAACCTTTTTCCATCAACGAGGTGCTAATGCTCTCCTGCAAGGCAGCGATATAGAACTCGAGTCGTCATCGGCAAAGCTATTCCATCTTGGTTACCTGCTGTTGCTGGATAGCCTGGATGCGGCTTCTCCAACCTTCGGAACCAAATCCGCTGAACTGTTGCGCCGCGCGTCGGAGCTCGGCTTTGTCACGTCCGCCGATGTTGTCAGCGAAGAAAGCGATCGCTATCGCCGGATTGTATTCCCCGCTCTGCGTCATCTCGATCTGTTGTTCATGAATGAATTTGAAGCAGGACGCATGGTCGATTCCAAGATTCGAGTTGGTGACGCCATCGATCGTGATGCCTTGATGTCTACGGCGGAAGCGCTAGTGAAAGCCGGTATCCGCCAGTGGCTCATTATCCATTTCCCCGAAGGCATCTTGGCGCTGTCGCCCGGCGGCAAGAAGCTCTTTCAGCCTAGCCTTAAACTGCCCCTAGAAAGAATCAAAGGCGCCACTGGGGCCGGCGATGCGGTTACCGCCGGTGTGCTCTTCGGCTACTTAGGAGGCCTCCCCATGGAGACGTGCTTGCTCTACGGAGTCTGCGCCGCAGCAGCTTGTATGCAGCACCCGAGCGCATCGGATGGAGTGCTTCCCTTACTCAAGTGCCTAGAGTTCGTCGACGAGTTCTCCTTCCAGCCCAATCTGTTTCCGCCATCGTGAGATCTAAAACCCTCTAGGATTCAGACGCCGCGAATTCATATGCCCCATAAGGCCCATAGGTCCTATCTTTTGCATGCCCAGCGGTTCATTAGTCCCGCGTGGTGCATTCTCGAAAAACGCCTAAGGTAGCGCGGACGAGTAGGAGCTCGTCCCTACCGTTTAATGCCCAAACAACATCTGGAAGACAGACGGCCTGCTTCCAGCACTGTTGCTGCTCGCGATGCGACTGACGGAGTTGCGGGTATAGAAAGGTCTAGCAGGTATACCTGCGTAAGTCGGCATCGTGTAACTGCCGATATCGACCACCATCTTTCCGCTGGCCGGCCGCAGCACTCGATGCTGCGTGATGAAGGTCGATGGATCCTCATAGTTGGAGAGGCTTCGCGACGCCGAAGTATGCACAACGCCGATGGTTGTGTTGCGATGAATCTCAAAATGCAGGTGCGGATGATAAAGACCGTGAGCGTTCCCAACCAAGCCAATTTGCTGACCTCGAGTAACCGGTTGACCCTCGGCTACAAAGATCTTGTCCAGGTGAGCGTACAAAGAATCAGCATACTTAAGCTGACCGCCTTCGTAAAAGGCGTGACGAATCACAATCACATTGCCCCACGAACGTTTGAAATCTCTGGCCAAGCTAACTACACCGTTTCCCACCGCCGACACCGGCGCTCGATAGATTGCTCCAGGCCCGGCTGAACTCACCCAATCTTCGCCGAGATGTCCGCGAACATTGAACCCGCGCGACTTCTGGTATCCGTCCGCGTCCGGAGTCCCGACAGGAAAGTCGAACCGATCCGCAATGGACGTAGATACCATCGCGGGATCGCCAAAGGCAAACGTCGAAAACGATAGTAGGGAGGAAGCAAGTCCGATAACGAGCACTAGCCGGGACATGCGGCTTGGTTTTAGACGTGAATCATCACAATGGCAAGGCCAAAATGCAGATTTTGGACAAATTGTTTGTAGTTAAGAGGAAAAAATCGCCCGAGGAGCGGCTCTAAGACTTGATTCGGCAGTAGACGCTTTTTTTTTGGGAAACGAAATTAATTCTCCAACCCCAAACCGACTACTTTTGCCGCTGCCGTTCGTTCCAACGCACAGCCACGGTATACAATTCCGCGGCGCCGGGAAGCCTGAGCTTTTCGCGAATGTGGCCGCAATGGACCTGTACTGTCTTGATACTGATACCGAGGGCGCTCGCGATTTGACGAGTGGGATTTCCCCGGCCCAAACATTGGAAGATTTCGAGTTCGCGCTCGCTGAGCAAGGCGAGGTCGAAGTTCTCCTCTCGAGTTGCCGGTTCCGAGGCGAAAGAGATTTCTTTGCTCAGATAGATCCCACCCTGAATCACCTCACGAATGGCTTGGCAAATTTGCTTTGTCGTCTCACGCTTTACGACATAGCCACTCGCGCCGGCGTGTAGCGCCGTGCGTGCATATTGTGGAGAGCTATGCATTGAAAGGACGATGACCTCGACCTGGGGCACCCGCTGCTTGATTTCAGCGATCAGCTCAAGACCCGAACCATCCCTGAGTGAAATATCTACAATGGCAACATGAGGTTTTTTCTTTTGGATAGCTTCCACGCAGTTTTTCCGGCCCTCTGATTCCCCGCAGACCGTTAAGTCCCCCTGCTGGTTGATAACGTTGGCCAACCACTCCCGGACCAGCGGGTGATCGTCCACGAGAAATACCCGTTGTGGAGGCTGTTGGGAGTGGCGTTCAGCCGTTGCAGTCATTTGGAGAGATTCGGCGCGGACTCAGGAAAAGAACACATGACCGTCGCACCGGACTCTCCGCCACCAAGCGTGAGGCTTCCGCCGATAATTGATGCGCGATATTTCATATTCCTCAAGCCCATCCCTGGGTGAATCGGCTTATTTGCTGGGATTCCGGATCCATCATCACTAATCACGAGCTGCAATTCCAGTCCGACCCTAGCCAGCTGAATATCGATCTTAGTCGCGTGACCGTGCCGGATAGCATTGTTAACTGCCTCTTGGGCAATTCGGTAGAGATGGTTGGCCACGACCGTATCCTGAATGCGAACCGGTTCAGCCAAATGAAATCGACAAGCCACTTTGAACCGACTCGAAAAATGAGCGGCTAGCTCCGAAAGAGCTGCCGGCAGACCCTCTCCATCTCCTTCGAGAGGAAAAAGTCCTGACGCTATACCGTGCGCCATCGAGATAGCATCTTCGATTAACCCGACCACACGGTTAGCGTCATTGACCTCGGGAACATCCCTGGCCGCCAGTTTTTCTACTAAAAATTGTTCGGCCAGAGCCGTTCCGGTGAGGTGCTGGCACAGGCTATCATGGATATCGAGTCCGATTCGCCGTTGCTCCCTTTCCCCGATCGCCAGGATTTCATTTTCTAGGCGCCGGCGTTCGGCTAGCTCCGAAGAAAGACTGGCCGTGCGCTCTTTCACTCGCTGTTCCAACGTCTCGTGCGTTTGCCGAAGCCGACTGAGCAACCATACCACAATGAAATAGAAGGATAGCACGATGGCCGCATTCCAGATCGGAGCGAATCGATTGTAGTAATGTTGTCCGGAGACGAGGCTGATGATGGTGGTAACCCAAGCACTGATAACACTGACCAGGCTGCCGAAAGACGCGCCGACATACCAAGTTGCTAGTCCTATCGCCACCAGGTAGAAGACCGTACAGGAAATCTCATAACCCGTAAGAAAATCGACCGTCGCAACGCACCCAACAATCACAAACGTGAGGCCAACCAAGACCGGTTTTGGCAAGTGACTCAGCTTAACGATAACATTCGCTACCATATTTCGCGGCCTTAGCACCTCTTCAATTGGAGCCATGACGAAACGTAACCTAACATCGCGGCTTGCCTTGACAATGCGAGGCACTACCTCATCCAACCGCGGCGCCCTGCCTAGTTAAAGCTCAACCGGAAAACCGATTTCAACGGTCCGGTCGCTTGGCAGTTGGAAAAAGTCCGCAGCATTTTCGGCGTTGCGACTCATCAAACGGAATAGAGCTCGGCGCAATTTAGAAAGCCCCTCGCTTTTGGATGGAATCAGTGTTTCCCGCCCTAGAAAAAAAGTGGTTTTCTCTGGACGTAAATCGAAATCTTGGCTCTTGGCAGCCGCGGCGATCGTCTCGATCGTTGGAATCTCCATATATCCGAAGTGAGCAATGACTCGGAAGAAACGATCACTGAACGTCGTTATCTCCAATCTCGGTTTTCCATCCGGCAAATAGGGTACCCGGTCTGTGAGAAAGGTTAGTAGGATATTTCGCTGATGGATAACGCGATTATGTTTCAGGTTATTCAACAGAGCGACAGGGGTTCCGACCGGCGAACTGGCTAGGAAAACCGCGGTCCCTCTAACCCGATGCGGACTGAGTTCGTCCGCCAGCAAACCGGAAAGTTCGATCGACGCGACAAATTGGTCGAACTGCATCGTCGATTGGAGTCGCTTCCGAATCTGTTCGCGCCCCATCTTCCAGGTGGTCATGGCGTAAAACAGAGCTCCACCGATCGCGATGGGAAGCCAGCCCCCGTGAGCAATTTTCAAGACGTTAGACGCAAAGAACGATAGTTCCACCGCTCCCAAAATGACACAGAGAGAAACCGCAAGCGCGACAGGCCAACGCCACACCCGGCTCGCTATCCAGAAGAAAAGCGCCGTAGTCGTCAACATGGTCAAGGTAACTGCGATGCCATAGGCAGAGGCCAAGGCCGAACTGGCCCCAAATGCCACGACTAGCGTAACGCATACGATCGCCAGGAGAATGTTGACCCGAGGAATGTAAATTTGTCCCGATTCCTTGTCAGACGTGTGCATGACCTGGATCCGCGGGAGATAACCCATTTGAACCGCTTGCAGCGTCAGCGAAAACGCGCCTGAGATTAGCGCCTGTGACGCAATGACGGTGGCGGCTGTTGCCAGGACCACAAAGAACCAAAGCGCCCATTCAGGGGCTAACCGAAAAAACGGGTTCGTAGCAGCAGCAGGCGACGAAAGGACCAAGGCCCCTTGGCCCAGATAGTTCAATGCCAGCGCTGGGAAAACGAAGAAATTCCATGAAAGTTGGATCGGTTTTCTTCCGAAATGGCCCATGTCCGCATACAATGCCTCACCCCCGGTAACCGCCAGAAATACGCTCCCCAGAACAGCGATCGACTTTAGACCGTGGCTGACCAGGTACCCTAAACCGACCAGGGGGTTCAGCGCCGCCAGGATAGCGGGCTGCCGCAGAACCTGTGCGAATCCGGTGGTCCCAATTACTAGAAACCAAATCAACATCACCTTTCCAAACATCCCTCCTACCGCAGCCGTCCCGAATCGCTGGATAGAAAACAGTACTACCAGGATACAGATGGTAAGAGGTACCACGGCTCTTTCGAACAGAGGTGAAACCGTGTTAAGCCCTTCAACCGCCGAAAGGACCGAGATAGCGGGAGTGATAACTCCATCTCCGTAAAGCAGTGCCGCGCCGAAGACTCCGAGTGCAGTCATAATGGTGGCCGCATTTAAGCCGACCTTTCGAGCTTTCTCGGGAAACGCTAACGCTAGTAGCGCTAGGATGCCTCCTTCGCCATTATTGTCCGCTCGGAGTACGATGCCGACGTACTTAATCGACACCAGCAGAATCAGACTCCAGAGAATTAGTGAGGCGGCGCCGTAAACGTCGGTTGGGCTTGTGCCATGCCGCAGGCATTCTTTAAACGCGTAAAGCGGGCTGGTGCCGATGTCACCAAAGACAACTCCCAACGCAACCACGGATAGAGAGAAGTCTCTCGCGCGTTTCGATGGTTCTTGTGACTTCGTAAGCGCGAATCGCTTACGAGACGGGGAGGAGACGAGCTGGTGAAACGTCACCCTGATGTCACCTTTTTAGATGATGATGTTTTAGTCAAAACGGTCCGGAGTGAGCAAGCCGAGCTTCACTCCGGAACCGTTCCCCTGCAAATATTAAGTAATACCAAGTACTAGGCCTGTAGCCGCAGCCTTAGCCTCCGAACCTATGCGGTTGTAGGATAAGCCTCAGCAGACGGTTCGAGGGACTCCGGACGAGGGCGCCCGCTGTGGGCAGTGACCGCCTCAGGATACGCTTCGGCGCCATGTTCGTGAAGGTCGAGACCCTCGAGTTCGCCTTCCTCGGAAACCCGCAAGGTCCCCGTGGCTTTGACCGCATACATGAGAACCATCGCCACGACGAAAACTCCGACACCAATGCTGGTATTACCGATGAATTGTGCAATCAATTGATCGAAGCCGCCTCCGTAGAAAAGTCCTTTGACCACTGATGAAGTATCGGAGCCCGTCGGAGTCGACGCCCCAAACTGGCCCGTCGCGAAAAGCCCAAGACTGTACGTTCCCCACATACCAGCCGCACCGTGGACCGGCCAAGCGCCACAAGGATCGTCAATGCGTAGCCATTCCAGTAGGTCGGTTCCCCAGACAACTACCACGCCTGCCACAGCGCCGATCATGATCGCACCGAACGGTGAAACCCAATAGCAAGGACAGGTAATGGCAACCAGTCCGGCGAGTAGTCCATTGAGGCACATACCGCAATCCCACTTTTTGGTTCGTGGATACATGTAAAATAGCGCTATCAAACCGCCTGCACATGCCGCCAGGGTCGTGTTGGTCGCTACCCGGGCAACGCCGAGATAATCCATCGCGGAAAGAGTGCTGCCGGGGTTAAATCCGTACCATCCGAACCAAAGAATAATCGCTCCCACCGAGGCAATCAGCAGGTTGTGAGCAGGCATAGGTCCGCCGCCATCGCGCTTGAACGTGCGGCCGAGTCGCGGTCCGAGAACAATTGCCCCCGCCAGCGCGATCATGCCTCCAATCGTATGTACCACGGTCGACCCGGCAAAATCGTGGAACGCGGTTTTCCAGAAGGGAATCGCGTTTAGCCAACCATCCGGACCCCATGCCCAGTGTCC
Source organism: Verrucomicrobiota bacterium (assembly GCA_019239825.1). Classification (GTDB taxonomy): domain Bacteria; phylum Verrucomicrobiota; class Verrucomicrobiia; order Chthoniobacterales; family JAFAMB01; genus JAFAVN01. The sequence continues at coordinate 36,529 of JAFAZK010000276.1, forward strand.
GAAAATCGGATAGATAAATCCGCTCACTCCCAGGCTATACCAAAGATCACCCCAGAATCCGGTACGACCCAACATGGCGCCGGAGGTGATGGTTGAGCACGTATCGGCAAAGGCGAATTGGAACAGAAAAATCGCGATCGTTGCCACCCCGGTCGATTCGTAAGTATCCGGGAGGTTTTGCAAAAAGAACCAGGTATGTCCGTTACCATCTCCCCAGCCAATAAATCCGTTGCCGTGTCCGAACATGGCAGCGAACCCCCACGCATAGAACAAAATCCCGCACAGACAGGTATCAACGATCCCTTCCAACATTACGTTGATCGCTTCACGGGTCCTCGCGAAACCCGCTTCAAGGAACATGAACCCTGCCTGCATGAAGAACACCAGAAAGGCCGTCACCAGCACCCACATAGTGTTCACCGGATTGACGTAAGGCGGGTTTGGCGCCGGCGTAGCTGCCGGAGCTGGTGAAGCCTCAGTGGTCGGAGATGGACTTGCTGACGGTGAAGCCGTCGTCTGCACCGCAGATGGCGAAGCCGTCTGGGCGTGAACTTTAGATGCGGAACTAAAGTAAAACGACGCTAGAAACATCAACATGAGACAAAGACCCAATCCTAGGGTCTTGCCTCCGAGGATTGCAGCGAAGAGCTTCCGCTCCCGGGGATCTTTCAGTTTTTCAAAGAATCGGTTGATCATATTTTGGTGCCAGGCTTCACCACGAGTTGGTTTGGTTTTTCGGGAATTCGAACTGCGCAATTTGTTTGCGTGAAACGAAATTGTCAGGACTCAACTACCGAAAAGGTACGGAGGCACCGCTGAGCAATCGGTATGCCGAACTGGCAAAACTCAGCAAAAAATATAAACCAATGTATTATAGTCGAATAGTACTATGTACTATAACTAAGGGTCCCGGTTTACTGGACTATTGTCGACTATTGCACTGCGCGAATTGCTGCTAATCCTGTTCCGGATTGGCGATTCTTATACACAACCGTTGGTCTTCCCTTAGATCGCCGCGATGCGGATTATAAGAGAACGTTGTATATCGATTTCGAATGAGCCGGAACGCCGGACGGGCTCACCGTACTCTCCGGCGCGTCTTCGCTTGGCGCGTATTTGCCCAGAACGGCTTACGCGTACGAGCTCTCGCCGCGAATTCCCAGAGCAACCCTGCGTTCCTTTCGCTCCTTGGCAATCCGTGCGCCGTACCCGCTTTCGCGAAACGCTAGCAACGGGTCCGGCGATAATCCTCGATTTTTCCGCCATGCGATCAACGTCGGTCTCACATCAGTGAAGAACGCCGCGCGCAGACATTCCTCGGCATCGATCTCGGAATTGCTTTCCTGGTGCTTGGCCAGCTCCGAATGCTGTACCAGAGCGGCTTTGGCGTATAACTCTTGCGCAGTGCAGACCGTCTGGATCATCGCTTCGATCTTTGGTTTGTCGTTGTGCGATTGATCGATCATGTAAGCGATCTCTGGCCTACGGTCCGTTTCCCAACGATAGAATAGAATCTCATTGAAGATGCGGAAGATCTGATAAGGGTCGATCGATCCTAAAGTCAGATCGTCATCCGCATAACGGCGATCATTGAAATGGAATCCGCCCAACATCTCTTCGTCCAATAGCCAGGCCACGATCTGCTCGATATTCTGCGCTTGGTAATGGTGTCCCGTGTCCACTAACACTTTGGCCTTTGGTCCAACGGCTTTTGAGACAAGGTAAGACATCCCCCAGTCTGCCAGGTCCGTATGATAAAAGGTCGGTTCGAATGGCTTGTATTCGACCAGCATGACCTGGTCCGAATCCATGGCTGCAGCGACTTCTTGGAGCGATTCCGTGATCGCCCTTTTACGCCACCGGATGTTGGCCTGCCCCGGATAGTTTGATCCATCCGCAAACCACAGAGACAAATACCGGCTGGAGATCTGTTTCGCGATCTTAACGCTGTCCAGGATATGGGTTAGGGCAGCTTTTCGAGCAGCCGCGTCTCGGTTGCAAAGAGAACCATATTTATAGATCTGGTCCTGGAAAATATTCGGGTTAACCGCACCCAGCTTCAGGCCGATCTTCTCCGCTGCCCGTTTTACGCTAAGCGGATCTTGCGACTCTTTAAAATCCCAAAGCACATGCACCGCCATGCCGGGGCAGCAACCTGTCGATTGGTGTACTTGAGCCGCATCAGACAGCTTGTCGTTAATATCAATCGCCGCGCCATCCTGAAGAAATTTGCCAAACCGCGTTCCGGTATCGGCAAACCCCCAGCTTGCGGTTTCAATCTGAAACTCATCCAGCGCCGCAAAGATCTTTTTCGTTTGTTCGTCGTTCATTTTTGTCGGGGTTATTCAACTCGTTTTAAGAGTGATCATCGAGCTCCGTCCCTCCCCTCCAGCATTGACTCTCTTCTCGCCAATCACCAATCACTTCTCCCCTCTACACCCACCAAAAGAACGGTCAATTTCCTGGGCCCATGCGCTCCTAAGACCAACACTCTTTCGATGTCTCCGGTTCGGCTCGGTCCCGTGATAAAAGTCATGAAGCTCGGGAAGTTCGGCGCATATTTCCTCTCCAACAGCTCGAAAGCCGCTGGTAAGTCCGGTACGAGCTGTGAAGACTTCGCTACGACTACGTGATGACCGGGCAATACCGACAACGCTCTGCCACCACCACTTTTCGCGGTCAGCAGCACGCTCCCAGTCTGGGCAATCAACGCATCACAACCGGTAATCCCTGCCGATACTTTCTCCAGATCCGTTTTTACAGTTGATCGGCTCACTTCCAGTTTGGTTATCGAAAGATCGGTCAACAGAGCTCGGATTTCGCTATTGGCTGGAACAGCGACCGACTCCCAGCCTTCGCGATCCGATAACAACCTCAGTTGCGCTCTGGCTACCGCTTCATCAGGGCACGCCAAGAACTCGGTCTTCAGACTCTCGCTCCGTTCGGCAAACAGAGCGACCTGGCCGGCGAAATCATCCGGCACTTTAGGCAAAAACTGGCGAACCTCGCCTGATCCGTCGACAGGCCGAGTTTCGCTTTCGGCCACGTGCTCGTCCTTCGTAGCTTTAGCGTAAGAGGAACTGGAACTGCCACCCCGCAAAGCCTCACGCACCCGAGCTAAAATAGAATCACGCGCGTTCACGAAGCTCGTTGTTTCCAAAGATCACGAAACGACTTTCTCGCGAACGAAGGTAATTCGCGAGTTTTAGTCCAGGGCCAGACAGGATCCGCCGGAGTTGCATTAAACAAGCGCTGGAACGGCGAGAAACCCTTCATTGCCTGGACGGCGAGCGCAAACAGGCCCGGCCGATTAACCACAAAAGCAAACGCCTTGAAACCCAGCTTTTGAAACGGTGATCCTTTCTCCGCCACTGCGTTTCGGCGATTCTGTAACAGGTGATGATGCAGATCGATCTTCACCGGGCAAGTCTCGGTACAAGCGCCGCAAAGCGAGGAAGCTTGAGACAGATGTTGCCACGATTGCAGCCCCCGCAAATGCGGGGTTATGACCGAACCGATGGGCCCTTGATAAGTCGTGCCGTAGGCATGTCCACCGACATTTCGAAAGATTGGGCAGACATTAAGACAAGCCCCACAGCGGATGCAACGCAACGAGTCCCGTTGTTCAGCGTCGGCCAGCAAACGGGTTCTGCCATTGTCCAACAGCACCACGTGCATTTCTTCGGGGCCATCAATCTCGTCAGCACCGCGCGGTCCTCCCACCATTGAGTTATAACAGGTGAGCTGCTGCCCGGTTCCAGCCGTAGCTAACATCGGCAAGAAGAGCGGCAAATCCGCCAGCCGCGGCAGAATTTTTTCAATGCCTAACAAAACCACATGGATCTTCGGCAACGCAGATGTCAGCCGGGCATTCCCTTCGTTCTCAGTGATCGAAATCATTCCCGTCTCCGCCACTGCAAAATTGGCGCCAGTGATCCCCATGTCCGCCGCGATATACGCCTGGCGAAGCGCTTTCCGCGCGGTCATGGTGAGCGCTTCCGGGTCTGTGGTGGCCTCGGCTCCCAACTTCTGCTGAAACAGATCACTGATCTGTCCCCGGGTCAGATGCATCGCGGGAAACACGATGTGATAAGGCGGTTCTTGCCGCAGCTGCACGATAAATTCGCCTAGGTCAGACTCGACCACCTGGAACCCGGCCTTTTCCAGCGCCTCGTTCAAGTGAATTTCCTCAGAAACCATCGTCTTCGATTTGACGATAGCCCTGGCTTGTTTGGCTTGCGCTAGATCCAGGATGTAAGTCCTGGCCTCAGTCGCATCGTTAGCCCAAACGACTTTCGCGCCGCGCGCGACGAGTTTTTCCTCAAATTGCTCCAGGTACCGGTCCAAATGACGAATCGCTTCATCTTTAGTTGCCGCTGCCCGCGACCGAGCTGACTCCCAGTCTTGGAACCGGTCGGCGTTACTACTGCGCGTCTTTTGGTATCCGGACAGCGACTGCTGCACCATCTGGCGATGTCCAAGATTCGCCACCATGCGGGTCGCATCATTATTAAACTGAGAAGCAGCAGATGCCATTCGGGGAAGTGGGGAGGTAGTTAGTGATTAGTGAGAGGCTTGCCCTGAGCAAGCATTTAGCGCGTCGAATGGGTGATTGGTGGAGGCGTGCTTCGAGACCACCGAGCTTGACCATGAAATGGTCTAACGGAACAGCCAAGGGCTTTAGCCCTGGGTAGGATCCACCCAAAAATCGCCCTGAAAGGGCGGCCGAATGTGAGTCTGTTACAACCGCGCATTTCGCACGCGCAAGAACAGATGAACCAGTACACCGAACTCGATACCAAGCATCCAAGGCAACATTACGAAAATGGCTATTCTCCATCGGTCGCCCTTTCAGGGCGATCGCCTTCGGGAAACAATCCCCAGGGCTGAAGGCCTGGGCTATTATCTGGAGCCACTTCGCGGCAAATCTTAAGTTCATTTACCTAAAATTCGCTAACACCTCGGCCAGATGCAGCGCCTTCATTTTTGAACCGGAACGTTTCAGCAAACCTTCCAGGTGCATCAGACAACTGGAATCGTTCGAAATCAGATAGTCGACT
>JAFAZK010000338.1 GCA_019239825.1 Verrucomicrobiota bacterium
GCGGTCAATTGGCTGAAGCCGAAAAAGGAGGCGGCATTTAGCGCAAAGCACAGGCTGAATATCAGTGGCGTTAATCCATAATGATTGACGATCACGAATGATGAGCTCGCTAGGTAGATAAAAAAGGAGGATACCCCGAACGCGCCAATTAAGGTTAACCCGAGGAATTCCGGGTCCGTAAGAAGCTTGCCATAGCCGGCGAATGTGCCTGTCCAGGAGCTATCCGCGCGAACATGGATTTCCCGGCTTTCGCGCAACTGAGTAGCCGCTAACAGAAAAGCGATTAACCCCGCAATGGTCAGTACCACGAAAATGCCTCTCCAGCCAAACCCGGCGATAATGAAGCTCCCGGTGAGAGGCGCTAGGATCGGCGAAATGCTCATGACCAACATGAGAAGTGACATAAGCCGAGCGGCTTCGTGCCCGGTGTGAAGGTCGCGCACGATTGCACGAGGAATCACCATGCCGGCACAAGCACCCAAAGACTGCAGCGCGCGAAAACCGATCAGCACGTTGATATTAGGGGCGAAGCCGCATCCTACACTGCCGATGACGAAGATGGCGAGACCGGCATAGATCGGCGGTTTACGGCCGAACATGTCCGAGAGCGGTCCGTAAACGAGCTGGCAGATGCCGAGCATGATGAAGAACACCATCAAACTCATCTGCACCGCGGCCGGAGAAGCCTGCAGCGAACCCCCGATCGAGGGCAGCGCCGGCAGATACATGTCGATGGCAAACGGCCCAACGGCGGTGATGAGACCCAGCACAATACCGAGTTGAAGAAAACGCCCTATTTTCAAAATGACTGATTCATCCCTGTTGAATGCGTGTCCGGTCCCGTACTTGGGGTAAGGTAAACCATTTGATCACCGGGATCAGATCTTTTTCTGCCCCAAGTGCCGTGAATGGCGTCCGAATGGCCGAACGCAGAGAGAGTCAGACAGAAAAATTCTCACGCAAAGACGCAAAGGCGCAAAGGTTTAAGACAATGCGGATTTAATGCGGTCAGTTGCGCCAACATTCTCGTAAAGGGCATTGCGATCTGCAGTGTCAGTTCCCGCTAAGAATCTGTCTTCTCTTTGCGCCTTTGCGTCTTTGCGTGAGATTTTTTCCTCGTGACCCGATTGCCGACTTCGGCGTGACGTCGAGGTTGTTCTGGACGATGGTGCGTTCTTGGTGGGGTTTCCGGCAGTTATCCCGGCTGACTAGAAATGAGTAATCCAACCGACAAGGGAACTCGAAGAGTGTTGGTCTTCGTGGATGAGTCAAACGTAGTGAGTGCGGTGCGGGCCATGGAGCGAAAATTAGATTGGCTAAAGCTTCGCGATCACCTGGTGAACGCCGCTCAGGGACGAGAGTTAATCGAAATGGTGATCTACGCCGGCTTACCTCCACCGATGCCGGAATGGCAGACCGAACGCGACAAGAAAAATAAATTCCTGCATTGGCTTCGTTCAAATGGGTTTCTGGTGGTCACGAAAGAAGGATCTCCAGGAGATGGCAAACATTACAAAGCAAACGTGGACGTGCTGATGGCCATCGACGCGGTGGAACTATCAACGGTGATGCGTCCTGACGTCGTTGTTCTAGTGACAGGCGACGCAGATTTTGCGCATCTGGCGTTACAGCTCCGTCGGCGCGGGATTCGGGTGGAAGCCGCAGCCACCGCGCAAACGCTGGGCGCGGCATTAAAGGGCGCGGTCAACGAAGTGGTCGATCTGATTCCTCTGTTCAAAACGTTTGACGTCATGAAGACCGGAGGCAACGGAGGTGATTGGTAACCGGTGCCTTGGAACAGTCGCGAAGAGACAGAAGGTTTTTTACAGAAGGAAACGAAGGTAACGAAGTGGAAGGTCTCGATTTCCGCATGGAGATCTGTCAGTAGGCAGGACCTTCGTTTGCTTCGTTAGCTTCTGTAAGAATTTCGTCTTTGTGACCTATTGGGCGGCCGGTGCACTAAGGTCGGTGTGGTAGCCAAGGTGAAAGTTTTTGAGTGAGTCCTACGGACGTTCGCCCGTTCGTCGTATCCATAAGAAACGGAAAATTTATGTCTGAAATTGATACGAGAAAGCACACAGCAGTTTCGCCTGAGGAACTACTGGCGGCCCGCAAGGCCCTTTTAGCAAAGGAGAAACAACTTACCCGCTTACGGGACCAGGTGAGCGCCGAACGTCGCGAACTGCCCTGGGCTAAGATCGAAAAGCAATATGTCTTCGATGGACCGAACGGAAAAGAGACGCTGAGCGATCTGTTTGCTGGACGCAGCCAATTGATCGTTAAACATTTTATGATGGCGCCAGGACAGGGAGAAGGTTGCAGCGCCTGCTCATTTGAGGTGGATCATATCGAGGGGGCGCTGGTCCATCTGGAGCACCACGATGTCACCTACGTGGTAATTGCCCGCGCGCCAATAGCGGAGATCGAGGCCTTTAAGAAGCGTATGGGCTGGCGTTTCAAATGGTTGTCTTCCTTTGGAAGCGACTTCAACTACGACTTTTACGTGTCATTCACGCCGGATGATATCGCCAAAGGTCCGGTGTTCTACAATTATGACATGCGCGAGGTCGGCATTGAGGACATGTCTGGGATCAGCGTGTTTTACCGAGACGAGAACGGCGACATCTTCCACACCTATTCAAGCTACGGCCGTGGAGCAGAAGAGCTACTCAGCACTTATATTTGTCTTGATCTCACCCCTAAAGGCCGCAACGAGACTGGCCCGCATTATGATCTAGGCGACTGGGTGCGTCATCATGACAGGTATAATGATGAAAGGAAAAAACTCACGCAAAGCCGCTAAGACGCAAAGGTAAAACCAAATACGGAATAGCCGCAACCGACGTCGACCCGCGGCCGCGGGACCATGTGTTTTTTTACAGAAGGTAACGAAGTGCAAGACCTCAATTTTAGTCTGGAGGTCTGTCTGTAGACAGACCTTCCTTTTCTTTGTTAGCTTCTGTAAGAGTCCATCTCTGTGTCTTTTGTGATCTTCTGCGAATTGTCTGCTCTCCGTCTTAACCTTTGCGCCTTTGCGTCTTTGCGTGAAATTTTCTCTGTCTTTGTGTCCATGTGATTTCCTGTTCTCCGCCTGTTCAAACCGTCCGCCTTAGTGCCCTTTTTGGCCGTTCGTGTAAAATTGGGCAACAAGCGTTACGCGTTGCAGCATCAAGATCGCAGCGTAACTCTCGAAGGTGGCCAACGTCTGGAGTGACAGATCGGAGTATCGAAATCTGAAAAAAATGAATAGGATTCAAATCGCCAAGTCCATAGTTTTTGCAATTGCCGGCTTGGCTCTGGTCTCGGGTTGCAGTTCTACCGGACAGAGCAACGGCGCCAGCGCTTCCGTCCAAAGATCAGACGACGGATTCGTGCCGCCGTTTCGCGGCGAAACCCGCGATCAGGTCATAGCTAAATACGGTGACCCTGACCAAGTGTTTCAATCGAGTCAATCCGTAGAAACCTGGGTCTTCTACCTAGGCAAAGCCATGCAATATATCCCCTTCTATGGCCCATGGGCTGAGCGTCGGGTCCTGGTCGTTCATTTCGATCAGTACGGCGTAGTGAACTGGGAGAGCCATTCGAACCGCCCTGATTAGGGACCGCGAATAGCAACCGCGAATGGACGCGAAGAGGGACCGCGAATGGACACGAAGAGAAACGGACCGCAGATGAACCCTCCGTCGTCCCGCAGGCGCGGGACTATGGAGGGCAAGCTGCAGATTTACGCAGATAGGATAACGGTAGGGATGAGCTTCCGCTCATCCGTGCACGAATAAAGACGCAAACGGCGGACACGGGTCGCCCGTGGAGCGCTGCTTGCTTGCAAGGTCGTCCGGGTCGCCGCAGAACCAATCACTTCTCACCAATCACCAATCACGTTCTTCTAACCCCGGTCGACTTACGCACGATCAATTCCGTCTGAAGAACGGAGTGCCGGCTCTCCTCAACCTGGCCGTCCAGCATTTCCAAAAGGAACTTAGCCGCACGCCGGCCTTTTTCTTCCGAATCTTGCCGAACGGTGGTTAACGGAGGTTCGATCCTGCTCGCTTCCGGCACATCATCAAAGCCGGCAACAGCAACATCGGCCGGCACGTTGAATCCGGCGGCTTTCAGCTGTTCGATCGCTCCGATCGCCAACATATCGGAAACGGCCAGGACTGCCGTCGGCCTGAATTCAGCCGCCAGAAAAGCGGCGATGGCTCGTTTGCCGAACGAGGTCGCACTATGGCTACATTCGAAGATTCGGACCTGGCGGTTTAGGTTAATGTGAGCCTCCTCCAGGGCCTGACGGTACCCGATCAATCGCTCTTTTTGCGGATAATAGAAATCGTGTTGGACGCGGCTCCAATCGCTGAACCCCTCGCAAAAATCTTCCGTTAGCCGGCTGCTGATAACGCCGAAACGTTTGTGTCCGAGCTGGATTAGATGCTCCGCCAGGGCGTGCGCTCCGGACCGGTCGCGAACTCGGAGTGTCGTACAATCGGAGCGATTCGGATAGTCGACGAATACTGCCGGCAACCGGCGATCTTTTACCACCTGGACTAGGGGTGTGTTCATGGGAGGACAGTACAAAATAATCCCGTCGACGGCTGCGTTCCGGACGGTTTCGGAGTTTCCGGTCGCACTGAAGGGGAGAAGCAGGAGGGCAAGGCCGCGGCTTTCCAGAGCTCTGGCGATTCCTAGTAGGAACTGTTGAGAGGCTGGATCATTGAGCCCGAACTCCAGGGACTGGCCATAGACGAACCCGACCGTATTGGTTGACATGCGGCGGAGATTTCGGGCGACAGGGTTGGCGCCGCTGTATCCGATTTCGCGAGCAACACTCAAAACCCGTTCCCGTACTTCGGCGGAGAGTTGATTTGGCCGGTTAAACGCGTTGGAAACGGTCGCGGTAGAAACGCCGGCGGCGGCAGCGACCGTTTTAATGGTCGGGTTCCTTTGGGGAGAAATTTTATCAGATTCCGGTTGCATTCTAAATCGATTTAGTAAATCGTTTAAGAAGTTAGAGATTTTAAGCTTGTTTGGAAAGAATTTATCGTAATGAATGCAGCCGTCCTCAGTCGCGAATTCACCCGCCCAGCTTCCTCCAGGGAACGCGGATTCGCAATTGCCAACCACCCAATCCCAGAGCTGGAATCGGTATTCGGACCGATCCGGGAAGAACAACCCGGCAACCCTTCACCGCGTTACGTGAGCGGCGACGAATTGACTAAGAACCAGATCCGTCTGGCCAGCTTCACCGGCACGCTCCTACGGTTTTAAAAACCTAGGATCAAATCTCACGCAAAGGCGCAAAGGTAAGACTAATTAATGGAATAGCCGAAACAGACGTCGTCCCTCGAAGGCTCGAGACTATGTCGGCCTGGAAAGAACGCATAGAACGAAAAAAGGGGGAGTGAGAAGTGAAAGGTGAAAAATAACGGTGCCACGACGCACGGATGAGCGGGAGCTCATCCCTACCGTTCCCCATCTGCGCAAATCTGCAGCTTGCCCTCCAAAGTCCCGCGCCTGCGGGACGATGGAGGGCCCATCGGCGGTTCGTCCGTCCGTCTTCCCTTGGCGTCTTTGCGACTTTGCGTGAGATTTTGGGGATCAGGGTGCCGTTGACCTAGGGTTGTCCGACACCTTCGATCGCAAAGCTTTCGACATACGTCGCAGATTGCTGTTGCAACGGCTTAAGCTTTTGGAACTCGGGCGATGAACGCCAGCGCTCGGCATCGTCCAGACTAGGGAACTCGATCAGGACGACCCGGTGCGGCGCGTGTCCATCAAATACTACGACTTTGCCGCCACGGGTCAGTATTTTACCATGATAAGCCGTTACGACCGTGGCGGCAGCCTCGGCATATTTCTGATATTTTTCAGGATTTGTGATCTCAATATTTGAAATAACAAACGCAGGCGGTGTTTTAGCCTGTTCGCCCTGAAGTTCATGCCCGGCAAACCCCACTCCCATGCCGGCCAGGGCCGCAATTGCGACTTTGAATGGCACCTTCATACCGGTCGCAATTCTGAAGACCTGGTGGGAAAATGGAAAGTCAGGATTCGGACGGCAAGCCGCAAAGCAAAAATAAATACGGAATAGCGGCAACAAACGTCGTCCCGCAGACGCGGGACATCCGAGGAAGGCGCTGCTGGGAAGATCCATTCGTGGTCCCTCTTGGCGCCTTTGCGTCCTTGCGTCAGGTCTCTCTGTGTTTATGGCCCTTGTGATCTCGCCAGGAAATTCTGCGCTTCTGCCGTGCGAAACCCGTCCGGCAAAACACCCGACTCCGATCAGTCAAACTTTAGGCTATTGAGCCGGGCTATGAGATCCGCCACCAAATTTCTTAAAAGGTTGCGCTCGATCTCCGTGCCCTGTTCGTTGACCCATTGTTGGAACGTGCTCGAATCAGAGATTCGTTGGGCGAGCTTGAGCGGGATACGGCTTTCGTAAAGCAGTTTTCTGACGTCGAAATAGGGACGTTTCTCCTCATTGAGCGGTGGACGCCAAGACTCCAGCAAACGGACGGCGCGTATCACGTCGTTGCCGGTCGGCGCTTTGCCAAGAGGCGTGATACTACAGGCGAGTTCCCAGGCATAGACCCGGAGAAATGCTGGTTCCAATCGGGTCAACGGCCGGCACTGACGCTCATTGAACGGAACGTGTGCGCAGTCCGCCGCTACCAACTCCGAAGCGACCTCGGCCGACTGAATCCGCCGTTCTGCCTGGTGCGCTGAGATCTTTAATTTTTGCCGGCAGAAATCGGCCCAGGTCGCATACTCCGCGCGAAAAAGTTCACCGTCGCGAATTGCCCGCATACTCTCACCGACTTCAATCAGGTAAGAATGAATCGGCTTTTGACACCGAATTAAATGCCATTCGTAAGAGCCGTTCTCCGGCTCAACAGGTTCCATAGCCGCCGGGACACTACGTTCTTGTACAAAAACCGGTCCGGAGCTTTGGGGGGGATGCTCCATAGAATCGATCATTGACGGTTACATGTACGCTCACTTTGCGAGGGAGCAACCCTTGCTTTAAAGTTTGACTTGTAAAAAAGTCGCTGATTTCAAGGATTTTGTGAAAATACAGAGGTTCTAATGCTTACCAGCGAGCGAAAATCTCACGCAAAGACGCAAAGAAGGACCACGAATGGACGCGAATAAAAGAAGAGGGGCATTTTTTGTGTTCTATGCATTCTTTCTTGACCGACATAGTCCCGCGGCCGCGGGACGACATCGGTTGCGGCCATTCTGTATTTGGTCTTCCCTTGGCGTCTTTGCGGCTTTGCGTGAGATTTGCTGGTCTGCGGCTTTGTGCGCTCTTGGCCGACGTAGCTAACGGGTGAGATGGGGCCACTTGTCCTCCATAGCCCGGCGCTTTCAGCTCCGGACGCTTTTTGGATCGCCTGCCGGATCCCCTTCTTCGCGTACGTAATTCTACGTATTCCATTCTGGCTGCCTTCCGGATACCAATAGCCGCTGAAATCCCGAGTCAACGTCTCGGTCCGGGACCGATTGTCGCCATGAGACACCTTCGCTTGCGCACCATATTCCGGAAAACGGATCCGGCTGCAGCCGGTCCACCAAGAACGAAGGGACTTCTCTGGTTCCTATTTTCACCTTTGATCTGCATGACGATCGCAGGTTGTGCGTCGATTCAGCCAGCCTATGTGACACCCACGGGCGCTAACAATGTGCTTAACCAGGACTCTCAATATACGCTCACCGCGATCGAATTTGGTGAACTCGGGAGCTACGCGGATCCCTCTGCCGGTGAACTTAAGAAGACGATTCAGTTACTAAAAGGTACGGAACGTCCGCTATTGGTTGTCTTCATCCACGGCTGGCTCAACAACGCCACCTCAGGCAATGTCGGCGACTTTAAAGGGTTCCTGAGCCGGCTGGCTCAATCCAAACAAGTCGTCGAACATCATTACAACGTGTTCGGCGTTTATCTGGCGTGGCCAGGTAAGAGTCTGGAGGTTCCCTATCTTCAATACCTAAGTTTCTGGAACCGGAAACAGGCCGCGGAACGTATCGCCAGTAACGGCGATTGTCTGGATGCCATCACCCAACTCTCACAAGCCGCCCGACTGCACCTACCCTACGCCTACGTGTTCCTAATAGGCCATTCATTCGGAGGTTTGATCCTAGAACGGACGGTTGAACACACGTTACGCACGTTACAAGGTCAAAAAAATGTAAGGCCGCCCTGGGACCTTGCGCTCATGCTCAACCCAGCCTCAGACTCAATTCTCACCAGACAACTGGTGAGTGATCTCCAGAGTTTGTATACCTACTCTCCGAATCCAGTACCGGGCGATATTTTACATTTCGGCGGCCACTTCACGCCTAACAGTGGGGGCGATCCGATCCCGGAAAGCCAGCCGACAGTTGTGGAGCTGCAATCCGATAACGATACCGCCACTCACAATGTGTTCCCCATCGGCACCACGGCCGGAATTCTCGCTGACGGACACTGGTCATGGAACCAGGTAGCGGTTCCTAGAACCCAAAAGCTGGTCTCCGAACGCGAATTTTATCTGAGCACTCCCGGTAACGATAGTTATCTGGTGAACCATGAAATCGTTCCCTGGTCCGAAACATTCTCAGGGCACTCAGACGCACTCGATTACAACCTGAACCATAACCCGGTTAACGGCGTATTTTTCACGACCGCTCCCAAGGCCTCCGAAACGATTGCTAACTCCGGAAAGCGATCAGGCACAGCCGTGGCAGCGCCTGTCATCAAGCCTCAGGCCTGGAAAATCGAATTCGTGTCGGGCCACGACAAATACATGGGTATCCATGTCCCGTTTTGGATCGTCCGGGTTCCTTCCGATATTATTGACAATCATGGTGGTATCTGGAGCGATAACAACATGGCTCTCATGGCAGCGATATTCCGAATGCACAGACCTATTCTGGCAAACAACACCACCGTTCCAGCAAAGTCCTACGTGTTACCAGTGTCCGCGGATGTAAAGCCACCGTCGCACTGATTCCATTTAAAGGCGGCCCGTTATCCAGGCGCTCCCATTAGGATTCCATGGATCCCGACGAAATAGAGAGCCCAGACTCAAATTAAGGTGTGTGACGCGACCACCCCGATCAAAGATCGCTGGCGTGTTAGCGATCCCAATCGAGTCGAGGCAACGGTAGGGCCGACTACCCTCTCAGGGCAATGACCGTCAATTCTCGAAAGGTTCATCGTAGGGTGCACCGCGCCAGAACCCGTCAGTACCATGCAGCCGGTAACTCTGCCACGGCTCGACAGAACCGTTCCTAATGATGGTCTCTCCGCCGCCGTAGCGGATGAATAATGCGCCGTCGCCGTTGACACGATTGTCGTCCGCGAAGTTTCCGCTGTTACCCTGCATCAGATGGATATCATGGTCGATGGCTCACAATTTTGTCCTTATCTCGTCTCCCGCTAAAACGGCTCGACAATTTGCGCGACCGACGGCCCACCAGCCACACCAAAATCTAAGACTACGATCAAATTGTAGACGCTGTCGTCCCAAGGATCTGTTACCGTCCCGTGAGGCGCTCCCAGTGCGTACGCAAGCTTTGGAATCTTCTCGTGATGCCAGCAAGTTAAAATCAGGGAACCGTCATATCTTGCGTTGTTCAACATTTCAGCTGCTAATTCCCGGAACTGCTGATCGTCAAACGAGGTATCGATTTCGACTTTGATACGTTGCGACAAGGGTTGGAGCGTCTCCACGGGACGATTGCTATCTTTTGATTCCCCGGCTGCAAATAAAAACTGGGGGGTTCCGAACGTATCCGGAATATAGGTTACAAGTTGTTGGGCTCTGGCCACACCGGCAGGCGCTAAGTGAATATCGCCCACTGCCTCCGGCTTTTCCCCATGCCGTATGATCAAAATCTTGTTTGGCGTCATGACTGGTTCTTCTCTTTTGAGCGGTTCATTTCAAATTGTGCCTAACTACGTCCAAAATACTGAGCGTCCGATCCTCGCTTGCCGTCAGCATGATGGTAATTTCCTTGTCGTTCAATACGTCGAACGACGTATTGAACTTCGACTTCGCTACGCCATATCACTCTAAAATGGCTGACGAAGGCGAACGGAAGATTAGACGACCTAAGGAAAAGAAAAGCTCCTAACAGAGCGTCGCTTGTTTCCTGAATCTCAAAATCCAGGACCTGGTGAATCGGACTATCTGTCGGAGCGATTCGAGCGGAAAGCCGAAAATTTCGATTTCTCGGAAACCCGTCTCATGGAGGCCTCACGGCATACGTCATTTGACGTATTTCATGGCCTGGACAACGCTGAAAGTTTAAGGCGAGCTGATTTATCCGTTTATACAGCTCTGTTAGCTGGGAGGACTTATGCTGAGGGTAGTAACGGCACCGTAATGGTTGACACCCAGGTAGTGCCACTAACGGTGAACGGACGCGCGCTGTGGCGAACAACAGAAGCAACCGATTACAAACTCACCACAAGGCACGAAGAACCCAGGGTTCACGGCCGCAGGCTTAGCTAAGGGATCCGCAAAAAACCGGAATAGCCGCAAAAAAGCGCAAGAGGCTCAAAAGTCAGAGATGACTCTTGGAGGACCACATGTCTATCCGGACGGCTAGCTTCCTTTCTAGCCGTCCGGCTCGGGCCAAATGACCCTACGGCTTCGTACGCGCCTCCCCAACCGGTAGTTCGCTTCTGATCAGCGGATTCTATTGTAACAACGCTTTGATCAACTCCGCGATATTTGGCACGCCGATGCCGGTAACCATATCGTAACCGGAGCCGGCATCGAACGCACCGTTGCTGCCAGCGACGATGTCGCGGAAAGGTGCGCTGCCAGCCAAAGGGTATATCTGCGGATTGAGAAATCCGAGTGCCGGTTTATTCGCAGCTATTCTGGCTTCGTTAATTAAAGCACAAAAGCCGGCCCAGACCGGAGCGCTCCAACTGGTGCCGCCAATTTGTTGGGGCTGGCCGTTCAGAAAGATAAAGGCACCTTGGTTGGGATCGGCCGCAAGACTTACGTCTGGGACCAAGCGCTGGGTGCCGGCAGGCACGCCCGGCCCCGTTTGCCACACAGGACGTTGGAAGAAGGCACTCTTTCCGCCGCCGCCATCAGGCCAGCCAGTTTCATCTGAAACGCTGCCCGCTGGGTTGAGAACCAAACTTGTTCCCCCCACCCCGATAACGGCTGAATCCGATGATGAATACTCGGCTTGCAGGGGGCCACCACTACCGTGCCCGGTGTTGTCAGGATTAGATCCCGCGTCGCCGCTCGAGACAAAAACATTAACACCCGCCGCAGCTAACCGCAGGAATTTTTGGTGTTGGGTTCGAACTTCACCCGCCGGCATAAAAGTGTCACCCAACCCCAAGCTAACAGACAGTTGCCGCATGCCGGGTTCAGCCTCGAGGTCGCTCAGGATTTTATCGAGAGCGTTGTCCAGGTCTGCGAATTGAAGGGAGCCACTGGCATACACTCGCACGTTTGCAGCCGGTGCTACGCCACTCGACCATTCGACATCGAGTGTTTCTTCTCCTTCAACCGCGGGAAGTACCCCACCGTTGACATTAATCTTTTCCACCTGGGTCAAGGAAACCGGTAGATTGTTGCGCTGCCAAAACGCCTGCAGATCTGAATCCGCCGGAACGGTGTCGATGAGGATGGCAATGGTTTGTCCCTTGCCGGTCAAAGTCAGTTGATCGGCGTTGTATGCCTTAACGATCTCGCTAACGAGGTAAGGCGGCGCGTTGGCGATGTTGGGGGCTGGCGTGACACCCGCGCTCGCTTTGCCGTCCAAGCCGTGCCGGTTGCGGGGTGTGACCAGTCGGCTGTGCTTGTGAGCATGCCGGAACGGCTGTAACCCGACGATAGCGTGCACGCTGTTGGCAATATCAGCCGGCAAACTCGGCGCGTTTCGGGCTGCAGTGTAGGTTATACCGTTCTTCGTTACCCGAACCATTTGTACGCCCAGGCTCTTTTCGATCTGGGAAACCTTGGCCCGCACAAAAACACTGGTGCGATCCTGGCCTACGCGGATAATCGTATAGCCTTGAGTCTTTAACCAATTTACCAGCGGATCGACTTCGGTCTCTGCGACCGCGTATTTAGTATTGAGATCCTTAAGCGGAACAACCTGGCCACGAGCGACCGCGGCTTCTAACTCGTCATGGGCCTGCTGTGGGATCGCGAGGGAAAAACTCAGTGTCATTTCTTCGTTGCCCTGCTCTGGTTTTGCCGCGTTTACCTTCAATCCACTGGGAGTAACTCCCGGTTGCTCGGGGAGTTCTACAACGCTGTCGTGAAATACTTTGCGGTGGTTCATCGTTTACCTACGTCTAGGAATGGGTGGAGTTATAACTGACTTTGTGCAGATCTAGTTTTTCTGAGAGTGGCTAGGCTTGTCGCCAGTTGTCTGGTCCACCTCCAGTGACTCTTCGTTCCATTCGTTCGTGATGCCTCGTACCAAGACAGATGCGATTTTTTGGACAAGCCGAACGGTTTATTCTCTCATTAAACCAAAATAGACGTTCCCAGGAAGCCTTCAATACGTACAACACCGTATGTTCATTCGCGCATATCAAGAATAAGAGCTCAGTGAGGCATTTATCGGTTACCGTTCCGGTGCCGTCTGCGCCTATTTGTGGCTATTTCCCGACTACCGGACCGAGAACTCTCTAACTTTTAAAACATATCCGGAGACAAGTTTCTTTAACGGCCCTGTAACCTTGGCTTCGATCGGACCGGAAGCGTTCCGCGCCAATTCCTGCAGTCTTAGAAAGGCGTTTTCTTCCTGCGAATCCAGCGGCTTCAAGAGCTTGGTGGCAAGGTCCCATTGGATCTTATCACCCGCCAGAATTGGCTGAAGGAGCAATGGAGGCCGCGCCCCATTTCCTGGGATGGAAAGCGTGCTTCCATCCTGAACCGGCCGCACCACTCCCTGAATGGTAACTTCCACTCCACGAAACCGATAGATTCCATTGGCGACAGCTGCGAACTGGGTTGGCCATTCATCGATCGCCGGCAATCCGTCGTCCTGCAAGTAAACATAGGCCGTAGAATCGACTGCGTTCGGAATCGGCCGGACCAGTCTGACTCCCGCTAGATGGCCGAGGGCCTCATACGCACCTCCCCAACACGCCGATATGCCGTAAGGACAAGTCGGAGTGACACCGACCACGATCGGGTGGGTCTTTTCGCGTGTTTGGATGGCTTTGTCTTGCTCGACCGAGTTCAAGACTGGGGATCGATGGGCCGTAAACAAGGGTTCCGAGGGGGTTGGCTTGACCCGGAGCATCGCCGGCTCGGCTTGAGCAACCGCTGCCGCGGGCACGGCCGCGCCGATCTTGATGATGGTGGCTACTGATGGAACCTTCTGCTGGTTCAACAAAAATAATAGGTAGTGGCCCGGCGGGCACACCTTGCCATTGGCAGGCGCTGTAACCGTCAATTGTCCGTTACCGGCTACGAAGGTTAGGAAGTTAATGCGTTGGTTTTGATCGAATGAATGCGTTACCGATCCTAGCCGCAGAAAGGTGACTTGGCTGATAGCAGCCGGCTCAGGAGTTTGCACCACAAACGTCTCCGCATAAGTAATCTCAGTCGGCGCCTGGGTAATAATGGGGCGCGCGCCTTTGAACAAGTAGGGCGGCGAAAAGATCTGTCCGTTTGCGTGGTTGTCTTTGGGGAGGCTGGAAACATTGATATCCGCTGCGAACTCACCACCACCTGCGCTCAGCACGCGGCCATCCGGTAATAGAACCGCAGTGGCATGGTAGCAACGGTCCATGGCTTCGGCGGCCATTTGCTGCCAGGTTCCATCCACCGGGTTCCAAAGCTCTGCCGTGTGAACGGGTGCCCCCCCGTCGAGGTCATTAAAGCCCGCCCCCTGGGTGCCTCCCGTTACCAGTACGGTCCCGTCAGCCAAAAGTGTGGCGTTGTGTTGCCGACGAGGAAATTGCATGGACGACGTCGCTACCCACTGAGGGTTCTGAGTATTGAGATCGATAGTCTCAACCATGTTAGTAGGCGGCCCATTCTGGTCATTGTTAACATCAAGCCCACCGCCGATAAAAATCACTTTACCTACGTCATACATGACCGATGGCGCATAGTCACGGGCCTTGGCATTTCGAAACGGCCCTGGGAACCAAGTTCCGCCGTTGGTCGGATCGAGGAAGAAACTCTGCGCCAGGCCGCCAGCCATAAATACGCGTCCATCCGGCGCGAGATGTAAACGCGGAAAAAGTGGCAACCCATTGAAATCGACGATCGAAACCCAGGGACCATTATTCCAGATCTGCTGGATATTATTGACGGCCGACTGATTTGGCGGAGCTTGGACGGGCCCGGTCGGAAAACTACCGGAGCAGACCAGCACACTCCCATCGAACAAGGTGACGGCAGTAGGATACCAACGCCCTTCGTTCATCGTTTCGGCAGCCGTCCAGCGATCGGTCACTGGATCATAGATCGTCGTAATATTGATCCCGAGTCCGTCGAACAGGTGGCCGCCGGCGACCAACAGCCGGCCATCTGGCAGGAAAGTATGACCGGAACAGAAAACATTGATCGGAGTGCCTTGAGAATCTGTAGGACTGTTACTGGTTGTCTGGGTGGCGTTCGGGTTCGCCGGGTCCCAAAGGTAAGCGGTGGTAGAACGCTGGTTCAGCGAAGGGAAATCTGCATGGTTCGGCGTCGTACCTGGAGGATTGCGCCGCCCCCAGAAGAGAACCTTGCCGGTGGGTAAGACATGTAGATGGACCGGCACATTTGGCAGTTGAATGACCTCCGACCATTGCCCAGTTACGGCCAAGTTTCCTGCCGAGGTTATCGGGTTGGATTGTGGCGATGCCGCCAGAGTAGGAACGGAGGGAGCAGTGTAGCTAGTTGATAATCTGAAAGCCGGATTCGCATTGGTCGCTGGCGTATTGGATGAAGTCAGCCGGAAGGTATAAAAGCCTTCCTGACCCGCCGTAGCCTGGAGAGCTGCGCCCGCAGGCGTTGCCAAGTCAAACAATTCGTTGGCGAGCACGCTGCCATCCGGGGCCAGCAATTCTATCGCGATCGTGGTTGCAGCGGTCCAGCCAGTGGTATCTGGGGTCAGCGTGGCACTTACGGTCGAGCCCGCCGCACACCAGATACGGCCCACTTTCACAGGAGTTCCGTTAAGCGCCGGCAGAATGTCCAGGTCCGGCGCGCCATCGAAATCTTGCTTCACCGGTAGCGGCGTAATGTCAAAGACACTGTTCTGGTTCTGTATGCTATAGCAAACATATCCCAGGCCGTTGACGTTTCGCGGGATGGTAATCGTCGCATTGCCATTGCCATCCGTGAAGATATCGGGCCCATGCCCGGTATAGTCATGAAGTGACACATTCGGGCCGAAACCGGTCGCGACCGTGATCGTTCTTGGATTGTTCGGATCGTTGTTTAATCCTACCAGCAGGTGCACGCCTCCCAGCCGCTCGTAAGCAAAAACGTTAAAATCCTTCCAACGCTGTTGGGTTGGCCCGTTAGCCAGCTTTTCGTGAATCCAAATCAAATTATCAATTTGGGGTTTGAGCCCATAACAATTCGGATCAGTACTGTAGTCTCGATAATAGACACAAGGGTACCCTTCTGAGGTTAGGATATAGGCGTAAGCCAAAGCCTTGTTAGTCGCAATGCTCTGACCGGGCTCTTGGTCCGTATCATGATTTTCGACAAAGGTCACCGCGTTGAGCGGCGATACTCCGGCTAAGCCCGCATGATCCAACGCGGACATATTGGATCCTCCGGGATTGTTACAAACAGAGCCAAGAATAAACTTCAGTGGAAAATCAAAGGCGCTGCAACGGCCTTGCATTCCGGCCGGATTGAAGACCCATTGATTAACCAGATTCACATTGCCATCGAAAAACTCGCCGACGGCAAACTTCCCCGCCATCGACTGGCTCTGCAGAAGAGGTCTGAGAAAATCGGTGGAGAGACCCTTAACATTATCGATGCGATAGCCTTGCACACCCAAAGCCCGAGTCAGCCAATCGCACGCAGCGGTGAGGTTAGTGGACACATAGCGCGCTGGTAGCCCGTTGATAGGAGCCAGTTCCCGGCCAAAGGGAACATCATCGCCTGGCGGACCACCTAAATTCGGGTCCCGGGGAACCTGAGGAACGAAGTTGGAAGGATCCTTGGGGAAGCGACCCGCATTGGCCGTCCCATCCGCCCCGGGATAGCGAAACACAAACGGCGTTACATCGCCGCTGCGCTGATGCTCTACAATGTCCAAATAAACGTCAATCCCGTTGGCACGAAAGATCGCTGCGCAACGCTGTAATTGCTCGCGGGTCCCGTAGCGGGTGGGTGTTTTACCCCTCTGGTTTTTTGAACCCAGGTCGTAGTCATCGAACGTGCTGTACCCAAGGGCTTCCGCTCCGCCACCTTCCGCCGCCTTGAGCACGGGCGGCAACCAAATGGCCGTGAAACCGGCCTGGCGAAGCGCGTTTGCCTGTACTGCCAAATGATCCCACCACCAAAGGACCGTCTCATCACCGTCCGCTGGGGAAGGAACCGCGTTGTCCGGTCTTGTTTTATAAAATCCTTGAAGTAGAACGCCCATATATTCCTCTAGTCTCCTGTGGCTGAAATCGCTCTAGGTTAGTTAACAAAACCACTTCCCGGGATATCGCGCAGCCACGACTCTGGCTCAATACGCAGAATTACGTATAACTCCGTGTGGACTCGCGGGCAGGTGGAGGGAGGCCGGGTTTTGGAAGACCAGAAACAGGTCGCTAACTACTCGAGTGTGAAACGCGTCAGTTGTGGGACAGAACCACAGAATACCGCCAACAGTTCAAACGCGTCGTTAACACTCTGACCGTTGCCTGACAGCTTCAATTCTTCGGATTTTAGGAATCTCCGCGAGTTCAGGTGTGGTTTGGCCTGTACGCATTTTTGCGTATTGCCGGGATCGGCATCTAGGTCGTACTATGTTCGTTTGAGGTGTAGCGTGCCTGGCAAAACTGCCCGCGTGCTGCCGCCCTTACTGAAAAGACCGTAGTCTTTTCATGGGAGGAAGTTCTTAAGCAGAGAAAACGGAGCCATCTGGTTAGTAGCGCACATGGAAACCGCCGATCTAGAAATCTCCATCCGTAAAACCCAAATCGATGCCTACAGTGTCGAACTCCGATTCAATTACGAAAGAGAGTCTCAGGCCACCTCTTCTCATGAAGGGACTCTGGGCGCTGATTTCCAGCACCTGCTCGCGGCGGAACATGACATTGCGGCTTATGGCCACATGCTCACCGAATATTTCTTTAAAGATGCAAACGTCAGGGACGCATTCCTCAGTTCAGTCAATTCTACATCAACGAACGGCGACCGCTGCCGGATTCGCCTATTCATCGGGAGTTCGGCCCTAGAGCTACAAAAGCTTCGTTGGGAGCTTCTGGAGAAGCCAGATACCAACACCCGCATTTCCACCAGTGCTGGCATGGTGTTCTCCAGGTATATGTTCAGTAATGACTTTCGCTCCGTGCATCTACGACCGCAGGGTGAAGTTCGGGCTCTGATCGCGGTGTCAACCCTGACCCCGGAACACGCATCCCAATTCAATCTAGCTCCCTTGGACGCCAAGCAAGAAATAGCGCGGGCGCGTCTGGCCTGCGGCGAGGTTGCCTGCGACGACATTGGAACGGATCAGCCTTTAACGCTGACCGCCCTTTGGACCGCTCTTCAAAAAGGTGACTACGATATTCTCTATCTGCTCGGGCATGGGAGTGATCAGGGCAGACCTATCTTCTTTATCGAGCGAGAAGAGCCGGGACACCTAGACACACCTTATGCGGAGCCGCAGGAGTTTGTTAACCGATTCTCCGGGCTCTTAAGGGTCCCACGATTGGTGATTCTGGGTTCATGTCAGAGTAGCTTCACGACCATATCTCTAGGGCCGAGGCTAGTGGAGGCAGGCATTCCTGCCGTCATAGCGATGCAGGACTCGATTTCGATTGAGACCTTTCAGCGATTTATCACTGTTCTGTTCTCTGAGCTCACTAAGGATGGAGTGATTGACGAAGCAGTCACCGCGGCCCGCGATGTCATCCGGGATCACCAAGATTGCTGGATGCCCGTACTGTTCTCTCGTCTTAAAGACAACCGGATCTGGTTTAAAGCGGGATTTACATCTGATCCGAACAGGATCGCGTTCTGGACGACAATTATCGACCGCGCAAAGCGACAGAAACTGGTTCCAATTATCGGACCTGGTTTTGGTGATTACATTCATGGCGACTTGCAAGACCTGGCAAAGAGCATCGTCGACACCTATCACCTTCCGCGGCCGCTCCGCTCGACCGATTCGTTCCCGCATGTTTGCCAATCGCTCCTGGCAGTCACCGGGGACCGCGACACGGCAATTAATAACATCAGAAACGAAATCCGATGCCAAATTCAGCGTTATCACGCCGGCCGCTTGCCACTGGAACGATTTGCTGACGCGGAATTTCAGGATCTGCTTTGGGAAGTCCGGCAAGCCTTGCCGAAGCGAGGCCGTGAGGATGCTTATGGTTTACTGGCCGGACTTAACGTCCCGGTCTTCATCAATACCACGCGAGACGATCTGCTGGTACGCGCTCTGGCGGCAAACGGCAAGGAACCGAAGGTAGTTGAGTGGCCCTGGCGAGGTGGCAAGAAGATCGGCCGATTGACACCGCCAACGGCAGAAAAACCGATCGTCTATCACGTCTTTGGAACTTTCGAGAACGATCAAAGTCTCGTTCTAACCGAGGATGACTTCTTTGAGTTTCTAATCAGGGCGACAAACAATCGCGACCAAATTCCCGAGGAAATTCGCAGCCGCACCAGTTTCGGCTCTCTAGCATTTCTGGGATTCCAGCTAACCGATTGGAGTCTAAGAGTCTTGCTGAACATGCTGATGAATCAGGAAAGTAAGGAAGCGTTTCGGCAACATGTGCATGTTGCAGTCCAGTTAAGCCGTATCGACGACGGGCAAAATCAAACGACGCATCTGGCAACTTACCTGGCGCGCCTGATTAGGGAGTTTGGCGATGTACAAATCTTTTGGGGAAGACCGGACGACTTTTTGACTGAGTTGTTAACTGGGCTGAGTGGAGGTCGCCAACCTCCCGCCGTGTTGCCGCAGGCAGCCTAAGAATGGTAACGCCTGACAAAAAAAATCTCTTTGTTGGTCCGCGACCGATCTC
>JAFAZK010000029.1 GCA_019239825.1 Verrucomicrobiota bacterium
GCCTTCCTTGCTCTGGAAAGAAAATGGTGGTCCTTTTGGCACGGGCTAAAGCGGCTCCCCTCCAGACGCTCGGCTCCGATTCTGACTCCTGGCTCCTATCCTTGAACTCCTCGAACTCCTTTTCCCCCTCGCTCCCTTTGATCAGCATCATTGTTCCGGTTTGGAGGGACGACCAGCTGGCGGCCGAGTTGGTGAACAGCTTGGCCACTACTTCCGAGCTTTGCGAGTGGATCGTGGTGGCGGTTCGTCCCGGCGAAGTGCTGAAAGATCTGGAGCGGCATGGGGCGATTCGATTGATTTCATGTGACGAACCGTCACGTGGCAAACAACAGAATCTCGGCGCGGCCGTTGCCCGCGGGGAATTGCTTTGCTTTCATCATGCTGACTCTGAACTGCGGCCTGACCATCTGGCTGCTCTGGTGCGCGTAGCGAATGACGGGGAAATTGTGGGAGGCGCTTTTCACCGGCGGTTTTATCCTCCAAGAATGCTATGGCGAGAGCCGTTGGTCCGGCGTATCAATCGCCTAGGTGGACCTCTATTCGGCGATCAATCGCTGTTTGTAAGGAGCGGGGTTTTTCAAGAGATTGGTGGGTTTGCCAACTTTCCGCTGATGGAAGATATCGATTTTTCCCGGCGCCTGCGGCGCGCCGGTCGGATTGTGTTGCTTGATCCTCCCTTGTGGTCACCGCCACGCAAGCCCGGCACCTGGAGAACGGCCATTCGGAACTCGGCGTTGATGTGTCTCTTCTACCTCGGGATTGAGCCTCGAGCCTTGCATCGCTGGTATTATGGACAGGCCCGGAAATTGTAATAGCCATCTGCGGTAAAGGCTTTTGTTCGCGTCTATTCGCGGTTTTTTTGCGTTCTTTGTGCTCTTTTTGCGGCTATTCTTCTTGGTGATTGCGTCGGTGCCTCACCCAGTGGACCACCTCAGCTTTTCTCGGGTCTTGGCGACTCACGGTCTAGAATTGCGGCGATCAAGGACCGAGATTTTACAGCTGAATGTGGGCAAGCTTTGCGACCTCACTTGTGTTCATTGTCATGTCAATGCTGGGCCAAAGCGTAAAGAGGTTATCTCCCGGGAGACGGTCGGCCGAATTGTAAACTGGCTAACGAAAACCGATATCCCGATCGTTGATATTACAGGAGGCGCGCCAGAAATGGCGCCGGACTTTCGTTATCTGGTTGAGGAACTCCGAAACATCCCGCAGGTCGAAACGATCATCGATCGGTGTAACCTGACAATTCTGCTGGCACCGGGGTATGAGTGGCTCGCGGCGTTTCTGGCAGCTCAGCGAGTGGGGATTGTCGCGTCCATGCCCTGTTATCAGCCCGTGAATGTCCACGCGCAGCGCGGGGATGGTGTCTTTGATCGCAGCATCCGCGCGCTCCAGCTCCTCAATGGTCTAGGGTATGCTCAACAACCGGCTTTAACACTCGACTTAGTTTACAATCCGAACGGTGATTTTCTGCCGCCAGACCAAACCGAACTCGAGGCAGACTACAAACGCGAGCTGAAGCTCAACTTCGGTATCGATTTCAACCGGCTTTACACGATCACGAATATGCCTATCGGACGATTCGCTGCCTGGCTGAGACATAACGGAAGTTTGGACACGTATATGGAATTGTTGGTGAACGCGTTCAACCTCGCTTCAGTCTCCGGTCTCATGTGCCGCAATACCCTAAGCGTTGATTGGCGAGGCGAGGTCTATGATTGCGACTTCAATCAACAACTTGGGATGCGATGGCGGCAAGAAAAGCCGCTTTTCGTTTGGGATCTCGATCCAAACCAGCTCGAAGGCCAGAATATTTTGTTGGGGAACCATTGTTTCGGCTGCACGGCCGGAGCCGGCAGTTCCTGTGGAGGAGCACTGGTGGCGCCTGGGCGGATAGCGTGATCGGTAGGGATGAGCTCGTGCTCATCCGATAGGTTTCACGGACCGCATTCCTTGAGATACGGTGCCTATTTCTGTGACGGTATATGGTCTCACATCGAGATCGGCGTAATCTGCGGATCTTTTTCTCTGTGTCTCTGTGGTGAAATCTCTCCGGCGAGCAGGAGCTCGTCCCTGCCGGTCATGCTGCTCTCGGCGATTTGCTATTCGCGAAACCTTAGTCATCTTTTTGTTACTCGATGCGTTTGCTAGTTATCGAAGACGAGATAAGGACGGCCAGCCATCTCCAAAAAGGTTTGCGCGAGAATGGTTTCACCGTCGACGTCACTTACGACGGTAACGAGGGTGCCCGACTTGCGAGTACTGGAGGGTACTCCTTGATCGTATTGGACGTAATGCTTCCCGGCTTAGATGGGTGGGCGGTATTGGATCAATTGCGGGGAGCCGGCATTCATACTCCCGTTCTATTTCTCACTGCCCGCGACAAGGTCGAGGACCGCGTTAAGGGATTAGAGATGGGAGCCGACGACTATCTGATCAAGCCCTACGCTTTCTCGGAGTTATTAGCTCGAGTTAGAACGGTTCTGCGACGGGGTTCAGCCGCCCAGCAAGATGTGCTGCGAATCGGTGATCTCGAGATCGATTCCAGGCGTTACAAAGTGACGCGGGCTGGGCGCAATGTCTATCTGACCCGCCGCGAATTCATACTGTTAAATTGCTTAGCCCAATCAGCGGGCGAAGTCGTCTCGCGCACGAGAATTGTTGAACAAGTTTGGGATATCAATTTCGATACCGGTACGAATATTGTTGAAGCGACGATGCGCCGCCTGCGAGCGAAGGTCGACGATCCGTTTGACAAGCCCCTTATTCACAACGTACGCGGAGTCGGTTATGTGCTGGAAGCGAGGTGAGGGAAAGAAAGAGCCAGAATCCAGGAGTCAGGAGGTTCTGGGTCGGATAAATTCAGGGGCGGATCGGCACTTTGGTCCAAGAAAATAGTCAGTAAATCAGTAACCGGTCGCCAGATGGCCGATATTCGGGTTTCTAGATTTCGTCTAAAAATACTGATTAATGTATACTGATTGCTGATTCCTTGCTGTGATGTCCGAGCGGTAATGACCTTCGCTTGAATCTTATTCAACCAGAGCAGGAGGGGGTAGGGGGCGAACGGCGGCCGTGGTGGCTAGTTACGAGGGTAGCTGTTTACTATACCCTCTCTGCGGCGGTACTCTTGATCGTCGCGATGTTAATCCTGTACCTGGTGGTGGTGCAACACATCAACACCGCGGATAGCCTGTTCTTAGCCGACACGCTTCGCGCGGTCCAAGCGGACTTAGCCGACAAACGGACGATCAACAACGAACTGCTGGCGGATGAGGTGCCGCCCGGAACGAATGATTATTTTGTGAGGGTTCTCGATCTAAATACCAAAGAGTTGATCGCGGAAGAGCCGCAGATCGGCAACCGGCTTCCGTCCGTCCGATTCCCCGAGCCGCTCTCCGAGCACCGCGTTCCCACTGAGGGCCTGGAATATAAAGCGCCGGATGGACATTGGTTTCTTCTGATGTCGGCCTCGGCAATACTTAATTCAGACTCGCCAAAGCCGGTTTTGATTCAGGTCGCGCAAGATCGGTCTGACGATAAGGAGTTCACGAAGAATTTTGGTAAGCTTCTCGCGGGTGTCTTGATCGGGGGAATCGTCTGTTCTGCGGCGATCGCATTTTGGGCCGGGAAGCGGGCGCTGCGCCCTTTGCAGGAAATGGCTACCGCTACGGAGAGGGTGCAGGCATCGCAACTGCATCAACGGCTGGGACGGGGCCGCTGGCCGAGCGAGCTAATCGCGCTCGCTGCCGGGTTCGATCAGATGTTGGCTCGTCTCGAAGAATCCTTCGAGCGGCTCTCTCGGTTCTCGGCGGACCTGGCTCACGAGCTGCGAACGCCAATTCAGAATCTGCGGGGAGAAGCCGAAGTGGCATTAACTCGAACCCGAACGGCCGAGGAATACCGAGAGGTGGTCGAGCTGAGCATCGAAGAGTATCAACGTCTCTCAAGCATGATAGATAGTCTGCTTTTTTTGGCGCGATCCGAGAACGCAGAAACCCGGCTCAATCGGGTTAAATTCCAAATAGGTCCTGAGGTTGACAAGATTCTCGATTTCTACGATGCCGCAGCCCGGGAACGCGAAGTCGACTTGACCCGATTCGGGGATGGTGAGCTCTACGCGGATCCGATGTTATTTCGCCGTGCCATTAACAATCTTGTATCCAACGCATTACAACACGCGCCCACCGCAGGACGAATTAGGGTTTTAGTGGTCACCGAACTCGATCACGAGGTGCGCGTCGCGGTGCAGGATAACGGGAGCGGTATTGGGCCCGAACATTTGCCTCGGATCTTCGATCGTTTCTATCGGGTGGATGCGGCGCGTAGTTCAAGTTCCTCCAGCACCGGGCTCGGGCTGGCCATCGTGAAGTCGATCATGGAATTGCATGGCGGATCAGTTCACGCAGAAAGCGGACTGGGCGCCGGGACAAAGGTAACCCTGACGTTTCCGGGCCAAAAACGCTAGGGGCAAGCTCGCGCCTACTGTTTCGCTCGCAACGTGGGTCGATATTATCCGTCACCTTTACCGTGCATGCGCGAAGAGCAGTCCCAGAAGTTCTCCTGCCTCATTTGGATGTGCCGTATAATGTCGCGTTTGGCAGATCCAAAATGAGCGGGATGCCCGAGCGATGGTTGTAGAGGCCTACGCCGAGGCAAGGCGGGACCTTGAGAAAGTCGGTGCCATCGATACCCGAGTCTGGCTCGTTAGAATTGTCTTGAGGATTGCGCAAACGCGAATCGCGCGTCGGAATTCGCGGCAAGGCCTCGGAGAAAGGCGATCGAGCTAGACGAAGCGGAGTCGCGCAGTCCTGCGGCAGTACCACGTCGCTTTGTTGATCAGGGCCTGCTGCCGCGGGGTTGATACTCACAGAGAGTTGACGAGAAGATTACAAATTCATTAGATTCGCCCCAGTTTTGGCGCTCGTCCTTTTACTGGGGTAGCTGTGGCGCTGGCGATTGGCCGCAACATCATTCGAATCTGCTCTGGCGAGCTGACGTCTTAGGATAGAAGATGTGGCGCTTATAACCATCTCGATAACCCCAAAAACCTGAATATGGAAAACGGCCAGTTCCTAAGAAATCTGTGGTACTTCGCGTTAGAAGGCAGGAAACTGCGGAAGGGGCAACTTCAGACGAAAGAAGTTCTCGGAGAAAGGATTGCCTTTGGAAGGAACCCGGACGGAAAGCCATTCGCGCTTAAGGACAACTGCCCTCACCGAGGCGTACCCCTGTCTGAAGGAACATTCGACGGGCAAACCATTCGGTGCTGCTATCATGGTTGGGAGTTCGACTGCGCCGGAGCGTGCCAAAAAATCCCGGCCTTGGCCGATGGAGCTTTGGAACTGAAGAGAATCAAGATTGGTTCATACCGGTGCAAAGAGCTAAACGGTGGGATTTGGGTCTATATGCCGGACGGTAAATATCCGGACCATGACCCAAATGTCAGTCTACCGGATTTAATGGTTCCTTCCGACAAACACCTGCTTCATATCGAAACCGTCCGGATTCCAGCTGGCATGGATGAAGCCGTTATCGGGCTGATTGATCCAGCTCATGTGACGTTTGTTCACCAAAGCTGGTTTTGGCGTACCGCCAAATCCGCGAGGCTGAAACAAAAGCAGTTCGAACCGGTGGGCCTGGGATTTAAAATGGTACGACACCGGCCGTCCGCTAACTCGAGAGGCTACTCAATGTTCAAAGGGAAGACCTCGACCGAGATTACCTTCCAACTGCCGGGCCACCGGCTAGAGCATATTCAGGTCGGAGCAACCGATGCGATTGTATCGATCACTTTACTCACTCCGATAAACGAGAGATTAACCGAGCTCAATCACTTTGCCTACAGTTCCCTTAACTTCACCAAGTACATCTATTGGCCTTTAAGAAAGCTGGGCAAAGTATTTATCGGTCAAGATGTTCGGGTGTTCGAAAAGTTGAGCAAGGGTTTAAAAAATCAGCCAAAGCAGATGTTGTTGGGAGATCCGGATGCCCAGGCTAGATGGTATTTTGACCTGAAAAAGAAATGGCATTTGTGCATCGAGGAGAAAACTCAGTTTAGTAATCCTCTGAAGCCCCAGACTCTTAACTGGATCACCTGAGTTCTTAGCCGCCAAAGGCAACTAGCAAAAGCCGAAGGGGGGAGAACTTGCCAGGCTGCTGGAAACGGCTCGTTCGGAGCTGGGTATGCGATCGCACAAATTAAGGCCAGAGGGGGATTACGCTTAGCAGCAGTCTACTAAGATCTCCAAGCCGGTGCAGATCGACGGTTGCCGGATGAGCGATGCGGGCTAGGCTGGCTACCGGATGAAGATGGAGGAACGCACTCTGGGAGTGACGGTCGCGATTCTAGCGGCGGTCTTGTTTGGTGCAAGTACGCCGTTCAGTAAATTGCTGCTGGGACAGATCGATCCGCTGTTGTTGGCGGGTCTCCTTTATCTCGGGTCGGGTATCGGCTTGACCCTGTGGATTGGTTTTCAGCAGTTGATACGCAAAGCAAAGAATCAAGAAGCAGGGTTGCGCTTGAAAGATCTACCCTGGTTAGCGGGGGCTATTTTGGCAGGCGGAGTTGTTGCTCCCATTCTTTTGATGCACGGATTGGCGGTTACTCCGGCCTCGTCGGCTTCATTGCTCTTAAATATGGAAGGTGTGTTAACCGCGCTCTTGGCCTGGTTCGTTTTCAAGGAGAATTTTGATCAACGGATTATGTTGGGTATGGTAGCTATACTCGTTGGTGGGGTCTTGCTATCCTGGCAATCGCGACCCGAGCTCAGCTTACCCTGGGGTGCGATCGGAATCGTTGGCGCGTGCTTAGGTTGGGCGATTGATAACAATCTCACTCGTAAGGTATCTGCTGCGGATCCGGCGCAAGTGGCCGCGCTTAAGGGGTTAGTTGCCGGCACTACCAATGTGTTATTAGCGTTCTCGATTGGCGCGAAATTGCCATCAATCCCGGGTCTGGCTGGGGCAGCCTTGCTAGGTTTCTTGAGCTACGGAGTTAGTCTCACCTTTTTTGTGTTGGCTCTCCGCCATATTGGGACTGCCAGGACTGGAGCCTATTTTTCTACCGCTCCTTTTATCGGTGCTATTCTGTCGTTAGCATTATTGCACGAGCCAGTATCCTGGCTGTTCTGGATTGCCGGTGGGCTTATGATCTTGGGTGTCTGGCTACATCTCACCGAGCACCACGCCCATTTGCATCGACACGAACCATGGGTCCATGAGCATCTGCATCGGCATGACGAGCATCATCAGCATGCGCACACGCCCACTGATCCGCCCGGCGAACCACATTCGCATGTCCATCGACACGAGGCGCTGGTTCATTCGCACCCGCATTATCCGGATCTGCATCATCGCCATAAGCACTGATTTAAGGGCACCAGCCTGCGGTGTTTAGCGCTGGCACAAAAAAGCGAATTTGTTAATGCTTAAGCCCTAACTCAATAACGGAGTACTGATCTTTTCTGAAAGAGTGTCTATCGCTTTTCATGTTCAGTCTTTGCGCTTGCGGATTACCCGGATTTCTTTTTTGTTCTTGTTCGCGGCTGGCCATGGTGTGTGCGCCTTAGGGTCGCAGCCGCTAGAGCCAAGCGAGCCGCTCACTTTGGCTCGAGCCTTAGCCTTGACGTTGCAGCGTAGCCCCCAGCTGGCCGCTTTTTCTTGGGACATTCGGGCCGCCGAAGCACGAATCCTCCAGGCGAAGCTTCTCCCGAATCCCGAGATTAGTTGGGACGGCGAGGATTTTACGAGAGCGGGCGTGCAGTCGGCTACTGAGAGCATGCAAAACACGCTGGTGCTTAGCCAGTTGATTGAACTCGGGGGAAAGAGAAATTCGCGCGTTTGGGAGGCTCAGTTCGATCGCCGAGGGGCGGAGTGGGATTATCAAGTTAAACGGTTGGAAGTCCTGAAATCGACGACCCTTGCATTCATCGAAGTGCTGAGCGGGCAACGAAAGGTTCAGTTAGCCGAGGAGAATGTTGAGCTAACGGAACGAGCAATACCTATAACCCAAAAAAGAGTGGAAGCGGGCGCGGCATCGAATGTCGAACTGATACGAGCAAAAACTGAGGTCGCAACGGCTAAGATTGAGTTAACCGAGGCTCGGCACGATTTGGAAGGCGCCCGAGTCACTTTGTCGGCCCAATGGGGAGCAAAGCAGGCAACGTTCCCAAGCGTGTCGGGAAATCTGGAGCAACTGAGGCCGATCCCTTCGTTGGAATCGCTGAAGGCGAAGCTGCAGTCAAATCCGGAGCTGGCGAAATGGACGACGGAGCGCCAAAAACGCGAAGCCACGCTAAGTGTTGCCCGCGCGGAAGCCCACCCGGATCTCACGGTTAATGCCGGCCCTCGTTTGCTCGGAGCAAGTCGTGCAGATATGTCTTTTGTGGCCGGATTCTCAATCCCGCTGCCGCTTTGGGATCGAAATCAGGGAAAGATCGCAGAAGCCGAGGCAAACGTGGCCAAGACCGGTGACGAACAGGCAGCCGCCGAGGCCGACGCCAACGCTGAGCTTAATGAAGCTTATCAGACGCTGCAACGAGCTGCGGAAGAGGTCCGCATGCTCCGCGAGACGGTGCTGCCGGGTGCGAAGAGCGCGGTCGACCAGACCACAGAGGGATACGCGACGGGCCGCTTCAGCCAGCTAGATGTCCTTGACGCTCAGAAGAGCTATATTGAGACCCGCAGCCAGTACGTTCGAGCTCTCTCGGATTTCCAGAAAGCAGCGGCTCAAATCGATGCGCTGACGGCGGGACCGGCGGAGTTACCATCGAATGGAACGGTATCATCAACCTCCCCAGTGAAAGGGAAGAAAAAGAAAAAGTAAACGCCGTCGGTGGCAGACCGTGGAAGCGCCTGTCGGGATCACAAGTATGCGCCCGACTGAATATGGACCCGGAACGAGTCCATGAAATAGCGCATGGCTTGATCACTCAAATTGGAAACGAGAACATAGTTGCACTGATCATTACTCCAAGTGGAGACTCGGTAACCATCTATCGATCGTTCACTGGTGCCGAGGTGTTCCTTGTCTGGTGGCCAGCAGAACAGGCTAACAACATTATTGTCATGTTGGTAAACCAGGGCCGCGACCGAACGATTTTCAATTTCAGCCACCCTCCCTCCAACGAGAGAATATCCGGCGGCTGGAGACCCCACTAGAGGTGGAGCAAAATCGAGTCTTGCGGTTAGCCAAGGCTTGACCACCACCGGGTTCGGCGACGCAACGTCTACGAGATGAGACGCGGAAAGCGAGCGGGAATGAAGCAAAACCGCTTCTCTGGAAAATTCTTTCTCCGGGTCTGGGAAAAGTATTCTTAAAGCCAGGCACACGCTGATAGCCACCACTGCCGCGGCATAGATCCAAGGCTGCCGCCAGAGATAAAACCTTTCCTTGGCCGGCGTCCGGCGCACTGCCGCCAAAACCTTCGCTTCAAGTTGAGGAGGCGCTTTATACTCGTTTACGGCGACGACAAAGAATGCCCTGAAGGTGCGACGTTCCTCCAAGAGCGACCGGCACCCCGGGCAGTTGGCCAAATGCTGCTCCAGTTCGACCTGTTGGGCAAAATCGAGTTCACCGTCCAGGTACGTGTCAATCAAGCGATGGATTTCGTCACACTTCATTTGACGATTCCTTTGTTTGAACCTTCGCGAGCTCTTCGCGCAGGTGTTGGCGCGCTCGATTTAAGCGTGACATAACGGTCCCTGCCGGCAGCTTTAGCGCAGACGCCAACTGCTTATAGGACCAGCCTTCGATATCGCGGAGCACCAAAATCTCGCGAAACTCGACCGGTAACTTGGCCAAGGCTTCGCGGAATTGGCGTAACCGCTCTTCGTGGGACGATTCAGGAAGTACCTCCTCTGTCGGAGGTTGATGAACCGCTTCGTCGAACGGGATTACGTTTTTGTCAGCCTGGTGTCTCTTGAGCCAGGTATAAGCGGTGTTGCGGACGATCATGAGTATCCAGGCTCGAGCATTGCCCCCTCGAAATTTTTCAAAGCCTTTTAGAGCCTTGATATAGGCGTCTTGAACAATATCCTGCGCGTCTTCATCACGTTTGACCAGCAGGCGCGCGAGCCGATAGGCGGCATCTAAGTGAGGCAGAACCAGTTCTTCAAATCGGGCCTGTTGTTCTCTCACCTAGATTTGACCGTTTATTGTTGGTTTTATTCCGAAAAGTTCGATCCCTGCTATCCTCAAGCCTAACCAAGTAAAGCGTTTGGACGTCTCAAAACTAACCGGTAGACTGTTTTCGGACATGAACAAGCAGGTTTTCCTATTGCCAGTCTTGATTGGACTTTGGCAATTCGCCGGCTGGGAAGCCCTGGCAGCGCAGCAGCGTCTTAGGGTGGCCGAGAAGCAGGCGATCTCTACCAACACAGATACAAGCGAAGACGACGACGGCGAGCAGGGCGATAAGCCGCAGAAGAGCGAACAGCCGCGCTCTAGTCCGAGAGAGAAGAAGCAGGTCAGTAAAAATGGCGTAACGCGAAAAGACGCCAACCCGGCAAACTCGCAAGACAAGGACGAACCAAAGGCCGGCCGAAAGGATAGGGAAGGGCTGGAACCGAACGAAGTTGGACGGGTCGAACTGAGCGAGAAGCAGGCCAAGAACGCGAACTTGGATGTCGAGGTTGCCGGCCAGGCCAACATCTCTGTGACACTCCAGCTTAGCGGCAAGATCAACTTTAACGAGGATGCGGTGGCGAATGTATCTGCGCGTTATCCGGGGGTTGTCAAGGTGGTGTACAAGGGCTTAGGCGACAGAGTGCAAAAAGGTGAAGCGCTGGCCTTGATTGAAAGCAGCGAAAGTCTTCGCGACTACCAGGTGAATTCAGACATCTCCGGAACGATCGTAAAAAAAGAGGTCACGATTGGCGAGCTGGCGCGAGATGACAAACCGATCTTTGTGGTTGCTGATCTCAGCACCGTTTGGGTCGATTTCAGCGTTTTTCCGCAGGATTTCAAGCGCCTGAAACCGGATCAGCTTGTCCGGATTAATTACGCGGACAATCTTAGCACCAGCGGTAAAATCAGTTACATTGCTCCTTTCGGATCGGAAAATACGCAGTCGATGCTGGCACGAGCTGTCGTCCAAAATCCAGATGGGTTGCTCCGGCCAGGATTGTTCGTGACGGGCGAGCTGTTTGTGGATGAAATCGAAGCGCCGGTCGCGGTCCGGCCAAGCGCTATTCAGAACGTCAACGAGAAGACAGTGATATTCGTCGCCGAAGGACTCGTGTTTGACGCGCGAGAGGTTGAGCTTGGCACGAACGACGGCGACTACGTACAAGTGTTATCGGGCCTGAACGCAGGCGATCGCTATGTGGCCGGAAACAGCTTTCTGCTCAAAGCGGAGCTCGGCAAGAGTGAGGTTCAGGACTCGGACTAGGCTGTGATTGAACAGGTTATCAACTTTTCAATTCGTTACCGATGGCTTGTTCTGCTTGCCTCACTGGGAGTGGCCGGACTCGGTGCATACGAGTTTCAGTACCTGCCGATCGATGCGGTACCTGATGTCACCAACGTCCAAGTCCAAATCAATACCGCGGCCTACGGGCTCTCTGCACCAGAGATCGAGCAACGGATTACCTATCCGATTGAGACCGCCATGGCGGGCCTTCCGAGCCTGGAGAGTACCCGCTCGCTGAGCTACTATGGGTTGTCACAAGTCACGGTTGTATTTAAGGAAGGATCCGACATCTACCTGGCCCGGCAACTGATTACCGAACGTTTGCGTGAGGCTCAAGGGGAACTTCCGGATGACGCCAAACCAGAGCTGAGCCCGATTGCTACCGGTCTTGGTGAAATCTATCTGTGGACGGTCAATGCCCAGCCGGGCGCAAGAAAGCCCGATGGATCCTCCTACACGCTTACGGATCTGCGAGAGATCCAAGACTGGGTCATCAAGCCACGGCTTAAGAACGTCCCAGGAGTCGTTGAGGTAAATAGCATTGGCGGTTTTGAAAAGCAGTACCATGTCACCCCATACCCAGACCGGCTCTTGGCATTTCGGCTGAGCTTTCAGGATTTGGTTGATGCGTTGAAAAAAAATAATAGCAACATCGGCGCAGGTTACATCGAGAAAAATGGCGAACAGTATCTCATTCGCTCTCCTGGCCAGGTAAGGACACTTTCTGATATTCGAGGAATTGTGATCGCGACCAGGGATGGCCAGGCAATACGAGTTCGAGATGTGGCTGACGTGGTCGAGGCGAGCGAGTTGCGAACCGGTGCTGCCACCAGGAACGGCCAGGAAGCGGTGCTGGGCACAACCTTCATGCTGATCGGTGAGAACTCCCGGGCGGTTGCGAATCGAGTGAGTCAGAGGGTAAAGGAGATCAACCAAGTCCTGCCACCGGGAGTCGTCGCGACGACGGTCTACAATCGAACTAACTTGGTGGACAGTACAATTGGAACTGTTCGGCAGAACCTGTTTGAGGGGGCGCTACTGGTAGTGGTGGTGCTTTTGGCGTTACTGGGGAACGTCAGAGCAGCACTGATAGTAGCCGCTATCATACCCCTGGCGATGCTCTTCACCATCACCGGGATGGTCCAAAGCAAAATCAGCGCTAACTTAATGAGCCTCGGCGCCCTCGATTTTGGCATTATCGTTGATGGAGCTGTTATCATCGTTGAGAATTGTGTGCGCAACTTGTCCGAAGAACAGCAGCGACTTGGCCGTTTGCTTAATCGGCCTGAACGGCTGGCTACCGTGCTCCATGCGACTAAAGAAGTGATTACCCCGAGCATCTTCGGGTTGTTCATCATCATGGTGGTTTATTTGCCCATTCTCAGTTTGAGCGGCGTTGAAGGGAAAATGTTTATCCCCATGGCGCGGACGGTCCTGTTCGCGCTTCTTGGTGCCATGCTGTTTTCCGTCACCTTTGTTCCGGCAAGTGTTGCGATTTTTCTGAGAGGCAGGATGCAGGAAAAAGAAAGTTTCCTCATTCGCTGGGCCAAAAAGCTTTATCTTCCTCTTCTGAATGTTTCTCTTAAGAATCGCGGCGCGATCGTCGTTACCGCTCTCTCATTGGTCGGACTTTGCGTGGTTCTTGGGACCCGCATGGGGGCAGAGTTTATACCCAGCCTCGATGAAGGCGATTTTGCGTTATCGATTAACCGAGTTCCAGGCACGAGCCTCACGGAAGCTATCCAGATGCAGAAGAGTCTGGAGGCCGCTTTACTGAAAGTCCCAGAGGTGAAAGAAGTGTTCACCCGAATCGGCAATGCCGAAGTCGCCACCGACGCTCAGCCGCCCAGCATTGGAGACGGTTATGTCATATTAAAACCGCGGAAAGCATGGCCTAATTCCAGCAAGTCGAAAGACGCGGTTGCGCGAGAGATAAACGAGGTCATTCGGAGCTACATTGGGAACAAGATCGAGCTTTCACAACCGATTCAAATGCGCATGAACGAATTGATATCGGGTGTTAAAGGAGACGTTGCCATCAAGGTCTTTGGCGACGACCTGGATGACCTGCAAGGGGCCGGGCAGAAAATTGCTGCCATTCTAACTCGGATACCGGGCGTGGAAGGGGTTAATCTCGAACGAGTGGCCGGTTTGCCATTTCTTAATATTGAGCCCAAACCTGACGTCATTTCGCGGTACGGGTTAAGCCTAAACGATGTGCAGCAGATTATTGAGACCGCGATCGGAGGAGAAGGTGCCGGGGAGTTTTTTCAAGGCGATCGTCGGTTCCCCATTGTCGTCCGGCTTCCGGAAGCTCTCCGTGATAATGTTGATGCGCTCAAAAGAATTCCCATCTTGTTACCCGCTGCAGAAGAAGGCTCCGAGGATCGAATTGCCTCGGTGAACGGACCTAACTATGTTCCTCTAAGCGAGGTCGCGGACTTTGAAATCAAGTCGGGACCGAACCAGATCAACCGGGAGGACGGCAAACGGCGAATTGTAGTGACGTGCAACATCCGCGGTCGGGACATCGGATCCTTTGTGGGGGAGGCTCGAAGTAAGATCGACGGACAGCTAAAGCTTCCATCTGGTTATTGGATGGAATGGGGCGGCCAATTTGAGCAACTGCAAAGTGCTACCCAACGCCTGACCGTGGTGGTTCCGCTGGCATTGCTTCTGATATTTGCGCTTTTGTTTATGGCCTTCGGGACAGCCGCAGACGCTTTGCTGATTTATACTGGTATCCCGCTGGCTCTAACCGGCGGCATTCTTGCCCTCTGGCTGCGGGGAATTCCCCTATCCATTTCGGCCGGCGTTGGTTTTATCGCCTTGAGCGGAGTAGCGGTTCTAAACGGCGCAGTAATGATCAGTTTTATTCGGCGGCTACGGGCTGAAGGGAGCTCTCTCTATGAGGCGATCCGAGCTGGCTCCCTGACCCGGCTCAGGCCGGTCTTAATGACCGCACTGGTTGCATCTCTCGGGTTTGTTCCTATGGCAGTTGCTACCGGGCGAGGAGCTGAGGTGCAACGTCCGCTGGCTACTGTGGTGATTGGGGGGATCACTAGTTCGACGCTCTTGACGCTCTTAGTATTGCCCGTGCTCTATAGCATCTTTCACCGTGAGCGCGAGCGTGAGCGAGTGATAGGTGATCAGTGATTGGTGATTGCCAGGGCGAGTCAGGTGCTGATGGCCGAGCCTTTCCGTTGCCAAGCAATGTCAACCGACAAAAGCTAATGCCGGCGAAAGTGTCCTGGGTTACCAAACCCTCGCCAAAAAAACGCTACATATTCATGTCCTTCATGCTCTTATCCATGGGTTTGGTCTGAGGAAGCTTACCTAAATCCCGTTGTAACTCGTCGTTGGTCGCCAAGGTGGCGAGCGTACCTGGTGGATCCTGGTACCAACCCGGATCTTTGTCATAGGACTCCAGCTTCTCACGCACCTTCAGGTTTGTGTACATCCCACCCATCCCGATATAACCTTTAGGCGTTGCCAGCCCAACCATTGGTACTGAATTCTTCGGGATCGGCATTTGCATGGAGGCCATATCGCTCATCCCGGTTTCCCCCATGGCCATAAACCCGGAGAGAATTTTTCCTGCTTTCTGGTTAAGATTTCCGGGTTTAACTCCGATCATGTTGGGAAGGCCGTGTCCCATCTGGTTCATGGCATGATGCGTCATATGACAATGCAGGGCCCAGTCACCCGGGTTATTGGCAATGAACTCAATCGTTTTGGTTGACCCAACTGGCACCAGGGCTGTTGCTTCCGGCCAGCGCGCGCCTTCCGGTATGGCCCCACCATCTGTAGCTACTACCCAAAACGCATGACCATGAAGATGAATGGGATGATGTTCCATCGGCGACAGGTTACCCAAGCGAATCCGGACTTTGTCGCCGAGCTTTACCACCAGCGGATCGGTCCCGGGGAAAGCTCGCGCATTCATCGTCAGCACGTTGAAATCCGTCATTTCGCTTGGATTCGGACGACGTGTGCCAACATCGATCCGCCATTCGTGGAGTAGGATAGCAAAATCGCGATCAGGCGGGTCCTGCTCCGGTTCGCGCGGATGAACAATGAACAAGCCAGTCATCCCGAGAGCGATCTGGATCATCTCATCCTCATGCGAATGGTACATAAAAGTTCCGTGTTGCCAGACGGTGAACTCGTACTTGTAGGTTTCGCCTGGTTCGATGACCTTCTGAGAAAGACCACCAACTCCGTCCATCCCGCTCGGAGTGATGATCGCGTGCCAGTGAACGCTGGTAGCTTCCGGTAGGTTGTTAGTGACATAGATGCGCAGCCGATCGCCCTCGACGCACTCAATGGTCGGGCCGTGAACCTGTCCGTTAAACCCCCAGCATAAGGCTCGGAGCGACTGGTTGTCGTCCGATGCCGGCACGAATTCGTGGTTCACCTCTTCTGCAGTCAAGTGCATGACTTTCACACCATCCATTAGCTTCCATGGGAGAACCGAACCGTTTGGGATAACTACCGGTTTATAGTGTTTACCTGGCTCACCGGGCTCAGGGTGCGGGGGATGCATCCATGCGGGCTGCGTCCGAGTGCTGATAGAGGGCCCGTTCGACACTTTGAATGGTTGTCCGTCCGGGCCGGACCGATCCGCTTCTTTGGTCTCCTGCTGCTGGCCGAAGCTCGCTTCACTTCCAAAAAACGTTGCGCCTACAACCGCGGCAGCACCGCTGAGAAGCCGGCGCCGGCTAACCTTTTCTTTCATACTTCTTTTCTGTTGTTCGAATCGTAGATACTCTCTACTAAGTCTATTCTTCTACATTCCCTTAAAAGCAGTTTCGGGATCCTGAGCCTTTAGCTGGTCGAGAGCTCGCTCAACATTCTTGAGCGCCGCCTCCGCCTGTGCCTGGTTACCTTCGTCCGCTGCACTATGTAAATCGGTCACTGCGTCATCTAACCCTTTTAACGCCGCTATAAACGTTTGCCCCTTATCTGCCGATAACATGCTGCTATGGGCCTTAAGGGCCCGAATGGGTGCCCTGATTTTCATCGATGCATCGTGTATGCCGTGAAGGTTTTTCGTCTGCACGGCTGTTTCCATCTCTTTAACCGTTTCTTGAATCGTAGCCCATGTTTTCAGGGCCCCACCTTGAGCTTGCGCGCGTACTGGGGTAGTTCCGATGCAGAGGTTGAACAGTGATATGAGACCCAAAAGATAGGTGGCCCTGAGCTTTAGGAACTGTGTATTCATATTGTTTCTAACTCTATTTTCTTACTAGTGAATGTTCTCGATCGACGCTTTCATTTTTGCAGTGGGCATTATTATGGATACAAACGGATGAGCAGGCACTCATCCCTGGCGAATTCAAGGCTGGTTGGAGATAGGACCCTTCGAAACCGTCTGTGTTCTCCGGTAAAGACTCCCTCCAACTGTTTGTTCTAACTCCGATCTATTCACCCAGTAATCTCGCTTGGCTTCGATGTAAGCCCGCTCGGATGCGATCTCCTGCTGGCGAGCAGTAAACAATTCCAACGGCCCGACCGTCATCGCGTTATACTGAAGTTGCATTTGATCACGCGCCTGTATTCTGATCGGGACCAAATCGTCCTTATAAAACTGGGCTATATCCCGGCGGGAGATTACTTTGTCGCACAACTCGCGAACCTCGGAGCGGATTTCCACCGCCTCCCGTTCAAAATTGTCATAGGCCTGTCGCAATCGGGCTTCGCCGCGAGCTACGTTCGCTTGATTCTGGTTGAAGATAGGTAAATCGATTGAAAGAGAAGGGCCGGTGATAGTTTCTCCTTCAGGCTCCCGTTCGCTTTGTATCCCGAAATCGAGGGCGCCGATCCATCTGAAGCTTTTGATTAAGCCAGCGGCGCGAAGCCGGCCTTCCAACTCCGCTTTAGCGCCTGCTAAATCATATCGCTGCGTGATGGCCAGTGTCTCGAGGCGGTGAGCGCTGAAATCATCCTTGGCAACATCGGGTACTTTCGATTCGACTTTCCAATCCGTATCCGCTCCCCAGAGTCCCATCAGCCGATTTAACTTTTCTTTCAGCGCACGAATCTCTTCTTCCTGCTGAGCGATCTCCAACCGGGACGCGCTATACTCCGCTTGCTGTTGAATCAACCGGAGATCGGTGATGTTACCGGCCTGGTGCAATCGCTGGACTAAATCCAAGGAAGTTGCTTGGGCTGCTTGCTCTATTCTCAGCCGGCCGAGAATCTCCTGGGCAGCTTGGAGCTCATAAACGGCGCTCTTTGTTTCAGCAACCAGCCGGGTTACTTCATTGGCGACCCGCAGTTGGGCGGCAGCCAATTGGTCTTTTGCGACCCTGGTCTTCAAAGGGATCATCAAAATGCTGAGAAAATCTTGGGCAATCGCGCCCGATAGGTCGGTTACGTCCACTGGGTTGCTCGGGAAGCGTGCAGAAATATCCAGTCGCGGATTAGGAACGGTGCGCGCCTCCATTAGGTCCGCTTGAGCCAAACCGATTTCTTCGAAGGTTGCTTGCAGCCCTTGATTGTTCAGGAGAGCGATTTGAGCAGCCGTCGCCGGACTGAGTGGGGCACGTAACCGTTTGCGTACGTCTTCGAGAGTTTGCTGACGCGCTTGTTGATCCCGTAGCCAGGCGACCGTACTTCGACTGCGTTCATGGGCCGCCTGCTGAACCGGCGTGAAACCGTCTCTATCCCGCGCTTGTCCAATCAAGACCCCGAAAAGCAAAACAATCGCCGCACCCAAATTCGTTTTGACTCTCATGATTTTGCTAATGGTTCTGCTGCATTTCAGGCATAATCTGCAGACTTGGCATTGCCTGGTTGCTCCGGTTCTCCTGGGACTGATTTCCGGAATCTTGCTGGGCTCGGGCAGCGAGGAGCTGACGTGTCCGAAACGTTGCTTCGTCGGTTCGTAGAGAAAATCGGGCTCGCGTGATTCGAAGCCGTCGGACTTTCTCCAGGCTCGACGGTCCGAAACTCCGGATGTCTGACTCGCCCTCCTTCTTGAGCGATGTAAAGACTAAGGCCGAAGCAAACCATGGCCAGTGCCAGAGTTACGGCTGCTAATGGAGCGCCCAGGTTAGGCCATTTGATCGGAACGAGAAGCGCCACCAGCGAAATCAGGGCAAGCAAATAGAAGACATTGATCGTTTTTTCGGCTCGATCCATGTGCTCATCGAGCGCTTCCTGCCCCGCATCATCTGCCATGCTGCGAACCGTCTTGTACGCTCGTTGGCCGCTTACCAGCACAGGGTAAGCTGAACCAGCGGCAATGAATGTGATAACCAACGCGGCGATCTGAGCGGCTCTGCTCCGTAGGATGAGAGAGATGGCCAGCGCTAAGGCTCCGAGCATCGTCCCGTAAATCACGAGGTGATTTAGGACGACATGGATGTATTCAGGTTTTTTGAGAAGATCTAGTTCTGTCATATCGTCAGATTGCGGATCGAGTGATTGAAGAAATTTCGCTAGCCGGACCGGCCAAGATCGCGGATCCCGATAACTTACCGGGCCCGATGTGGCGTTTGTACGTGGGTTGGTCTCCCAACACGGAAACGTGTCGAGGATACTAAACGAAGAAAGGAGGGGCGTGCTTAGGCAGAGAACGCTTGAGGACCGTCTGGAGGAAGCGGTTCTCTCGTGGGGGACCGGTGTCGTACTCCACATTGACATCAGCAATTTGAAGCGCCCAGAAGTGAACCACGCGATCGACATCTGTTACCTGAAACCCCAACGCGATCGGAATAAACTTAACTTTGTTCTGAGCAAATTCGGGAGCGGCGCTAAGAAGGCCTTGGCAGCAAGCTAACATTTGGCCCTTCGCTTGACCGCCGGAGCCTTGGCCGTGATTTTGGCAATGGCAGGCTGAAGCAACCGGACTCTGAGCGTCTCTCACCAATTCCAGCAGGCAATGGTGAGTTGCCGTAAACCACGCGAGAGCCGCCAGGATGGCAACCGCCGAACTAAAGAATCTCGCGGGCTTGAACGACATCTTGCAAATTCTTGTCCAGGAAAAGCCAGTTCTCAACAGAAAGATGGGCAAGTACCGGTTTGCCTGAATTGGCGCAGCGACCACGATAGGATGGAATAACAAACTCTAGAGGGGCCTCTTACCTG
Source organism: Verrucomicrobiota bacterium (assembly GCA_019239825.1). GTDB lineage: Bacteria > Verrucomicrobiota > Verrucomicrobiia > Chthoniobacterales > JAFAMB01 > JAFAVN01. The sequence goes on from JAFAZK010000029.1 coordinate 19,509, forward strand.
TACGATGACCAGGCGATGGCAAACGTAACATTCTAAATAAGCCGCAAATGGATCCGACTTAGCAAATGCGGACCAAACTGGCCCAGCGAGCATCGGGCTTCGTCGGACAAGCTACGAAAGCACACTAACAATCCCGGACGAGCAGGAGCTCGTCCCTACCGGGTCTTCGTTTCTTATTCGTGTCTATTCGCGTCCATTCGCGGTTGACATTATGCGAACAAATCCGATTTCTGACGTCCTAGGCTTTCTTTCTGAAGGGGAGTGGACCACCTATGTTTTCTGGTTGCTGATAATTGCAAGCATTGTCATCGCTGCGATTAATCTTTTCCGGAACTCAAATCAGCGTTCGGTTATCCATCTATGGAGTTGGATGGCGCGATTCCTGATCGGTGCAATGTGGTGGCAACAATCCGTTTGGAAGGCGCCCCCTGATTTTAGCGGCTTACACTATTGGATGGAGGAAATGGTAAAGTGGGCGAGCACTCCGCTGCAGCAATGGTTCGTAAAAGACGTAGTGCTTGAACATTACCATTTTTTTGCACCACAAGTTTACGGCTTCGAAGTGCTGGTTGCCCTAAGCCTAATCGTTGGGCTGTTTACTCGATTAGGAGCCTTGCTCGGTACACTGATGGCGATCAACCTGTGGTTAGGCCTTTATCGGTCTCCGGGTGAGTGGCCGTGGGCGTATTTTTTCATGATTATTATTCAGATAATGTTTGTGGTTCAGCGTCCCGGGCGCAGCTTGGGCTTAGATGCGATCCTATGGCAGCGTCAAGAGGAGCCGGCCGGCGGGGGCTGGTTGGGCCGAGTGTTTCGTTTCTTATCGTAGAGGTTGACGGAATCAACTGCGTCCTGAAGCCTAGGCAACAAAGTTCTCGCTGAACATCGGTTGCAAATGTCTCTCAAATTCCGAATTTAAAATCCGCATGTATCCGCGGTCCAAGTTGCTTTTCATTAGTGTCCATTTCGCGGTTAAATTCTAATCTACGTAATCTGTGGATTTTTCCATCTTCGGGATTTGGGCTGAGTCGCTTGCACTTGTGCGGTTTTCGATTCTGTGCCTGGGTTTTCTAGGCGCGCTGCCCTTTTTCTCACTTCGCCTGCAAGCCAGTGGGTTTCACAATGACTCGATAGAAGTGGGGGGCCGCACACGCGCCTACCGGCTGTTTGTACCTTCAAATTTGCCGGATCCGGTTCCGGTTGTTTTCGTCTTCCATGGAACCGAAACTCTCGGTCACGGGATCGATGCGATCATCAGCATCACTCGCTTTGAAGAGATTGGCCAAATTCACCATGTCCTCATCATTTTTCCGGAAGCGTATGAAGGTAACTGGAACGATGGAAGACTGAACAACCGAGCTAAATCGTACCGTGATGGGGTAGACGATATCGCGTTTGTCGATGCGATACTTAAGCGGACTGAGCATGACTATCATGTTGATCGTACGCGGATCTATGCCACTGGCTTTTCGAACGGAGCAATTTTTTGTCACTATTTGGCCGCTCATCGGTCCAACGTTTTTGCGGCGGTTGCTCCGGTTAGCGGCTCGATCGCGATCCCGTTTTCTGCTTGGTTCCATCCAACATGCCCGGTGTCGTTGCTCGAGATACACGGCACTAGTGATCCGATCGTGCCGTACCACGGAGGCAGGATCACAGACGACGGCGGAGAGGTACTCGGTACAGAAGCTACCGTTCAATTTTGGGCGGCAACCGATCGGTGCCGCCGCGATTATACCGAGATTTCCCTTCCTGACCGAGTCGCCCTAGACGGCTGTTATCCGGAAGGTTTTGAGTGGTCTCGAGGCAGAGATGGAACCGACGTTGTCCTTTACCGAATCATTGGCGGTGGGCACACCTGGCCGGGAAGCCGGCCTAGTCTCCTATTCAGCTTATTCCTAGGCAAAGTTTGCCTGAATTTGGACGCGTCAGAACTAATCTGGAAATTTTTTTGGAATCATCCGAGGATCCAACGATGCCAAGCATCGCATTAATCTGGTAAGTCTTAGTTGATGAATCACAGGACGTGGGTCATTGACTTGGTGTTGATGTTCCGGTTAGTGACGGCGAAAGCCGATGAGCAAGGTCCGGCTGGACCTCTCGAACGACGATCTCAATGACATCGGAGAGGCCTTTCGAAAGGACCTCCCCGACGGGACCGCTTGGATCCGGAATCCCAGGTGAAGAATGTTTTAATGAATTCGATCGTCAAACAGTTGCCGAAGCCGCGACGGGATTGGAAACCGGATGGCGAATGGAATGCGGAATTCAAGAACGCGCGGCGTTGGGTCGATCTGGTGGCTTGGTTCGTGGCAGCGGTAGGTTTGATCGATGTCTTAGAGGGCCTGATTCCGCGGGAGCCGCGAGTAATCGCATGGATGGCACAATTTCTGCCGATGGATGTCTCGGAGTCGAGCCGTCTCGGCATGTACTTGACCGGTTTCTTCCTACTGGCGATTGCTCGAGGTATCTGGCGCCGTAAACGGGCAGCGTGGTGGCTGGCGGTCATCCTTCTTTCTGTCACAACCATTCTGCAGTTCGCCCGCGGTACGCTAGTACACCATATCTTTTTATCTCTTACCATACTTGGACTTCTGATCTGGCGTCGCCGCGACTATGTCGCTTCTTCTGATCGGCCTTCCATGCGTTGGGCGTTGATCGTTGGGCTGCCATTTCTCTGTGCAGTCATCCTGTATGGGGTGGTCGGCCTTCTGCGGCTGAGGGGCGAGGTGGTTGGGAAGAACAATTTCCGGGCCGCCATGCAGACCACTCTGGAGTTGATCTTCCTGCAGTCGACGGATTCGCAGATCGCGAAAACACCGAGAGCAGCAAACTTTTTTATCCAGGTCAGCGCCGGCGGGATGTTGTCCGGGTTCATCATGGTGATGTTCCTGTTGAGGCCGGTGCTGCAGCGGGCGTTCGAACCGGAACACGACGATTCCCTGATTCGAAAAATTATCGATCGATATGGATGCGACCCTTTGGATGAATTCGCGCTACTGCCGGATAAAAGTTATTGGGTCAGTGAAGATCAGCAATCGTTTATTGCCTACTCGCTTTGGAGAAATATTGCGGTGTGTTTAGTCGGCCCCGTCGGTCCGCCCGGAGTCTGGCCGGCTGCTACGCGCGAGTTCCTTCGTTATTGCGCCGCTCAAGATTGGGAGCCGGTTTTCTATCCGGTTCGAGGCGAGCTCCGATCGGTTTTTGACCAATGCGGCCTGAAGAGTTTTAAGATTGGCGAAGACGCCAGGCTAGGTATCGCCGATTTCAATCTCAGGGGGAATAGGTTCCAAAACCTGCGCACGGCCAAGAACAAAGCGCACAAAGAAGGTAAAACTTTTCGCTGGTATCAGCCTGGAGACGGGGCAATCGACTACGGCCTGGAAGCTCAGTTGAAACTTCTATCAGACGAATGGCTGAAGAGGAAGCAAGGCAGACAAATGACCTTTGATCTAGGCTCGTTTGATTTGCCGAAGATCCGACAGGGAGGAGTTGCTGCCGTGTTTACTGGTCAAGGAAAACTAGAAGCGTTTGCCACCTGGTTACCGTTTCGCCAAGGAAAAGGGCGTTGCCTTGATCTGATGCGGAGTTATCCCGAAGCAAAGGGAGTGATGGATTTCTTGATCGTTGAGTCTATTGATCTTTTTAGAGGGCTAAGAGTGGAAGAGGTGAGCCTGGGTAACGCACCGTTAGCAAACGCGGACGCGGATGAGAGGCTCTATGGCCGGGAAGAGAAAGCGGTTCGCTTCTTATTTGAACGATTCAATCGTTTCTACGGCTACAAATCGTTGTACGAGTTTAAAAAGAAATACCATCCCGAGTGGCAAGGACGTTACCTGGGGTTCCGGCCCAACGTTAACTTGTTCCTGGCGATGGTTGCGTTGATCCGAGTGCATTTGCCGGAAGGCTTGCTTAGGATGTTGTGGTCGTAATTCGAGGAGTTCAAGGAGTTCAAGAATAGGAGCCGGAGCCGGAATTCAGGAGGATCGGAGCCGAGCGTCTGGAGGGAGCCGCTTTAACGCGCACCCCGAGACCTGGTACCATTTTTCTAGGAGCGCGCCTATGGCCGCAATTTTTTTTAAACAGGCGGCTCCCCCTAATTATCCAGTGCGATATTTTGCCAAGTGGTGGGCTCGGATATTCGATTTTACGGACCTGGAGACAAAACACGCGTTTGAAACGTTCGCGGGAGCCGCCTGTTTAACTCGATGTTTTGCTTTCCTCGCTCTGGAAAGAAAATGCCAGTCCTTTGGGGCAAGTGCTAAA
>JAFAZK010000048.1 GCA_019239825.1 Verrucomicrobiota bacterium
TTCGACTTTTATTCGGGTGGCGTTATCGAGCCGCGGACGAGGCGCAAACACGCAAGGATAAAGGCCTCGCGGGGAACGCAGCGGACGCAGAGGTAAAGAATAGTGGCTCCTCGCTGTTTGGTGTGAGACCAGCCAAGAGAAACAGGAGATTCGGAAGAGACTTTGAACAGAAGGCCGCCAAGGGCTCAAAGAAAATCTGTTCCGTAGGAGCCGAATCTCTATAGGCCACCGCATTCAATCAGCGGTCAGCTCCGTAGGAGCATCGACGGTGAACTTGGGGCCCGCAAATATTGTCGATATATGCCGCTCCTACGGAGCTAGCCCGCAATTCTTCAGGGCTCAGCTATAAATATTTTGCTCCTACGGAGCACGTTACCCTTTGTGACCTTAGTGGTCTTCTGTTCAATGCAAAAGTCTGCCTCGGCAACGGACCCTTCTACTGCAGGCGATATCCACGCAAACCAGCGAAAAGCCAGAATAGTGGATAACGATTAGGATATCTACGATCATAAAAAGAGGCTGCCAAGCATCGCTCCCGCTAGAACCAAAATCCATGGAGCGACCTTCCAGATTTGGAGACTGAGGAACAATAGTAGGGCAAGCGCTAAGCTTTTCGCAGAATCGATCGCGCTTAGCCAGATGGGTTGGTAAAGTGCGGCTAACAAAATTCCTACGACGGTCGCGTTAGCTCCGGCTAGGAGGGATTGAGCAGCTACTGAGGTTCGAAGCCGGCTCCAGAGCGGAATAAGCCCTGTAACCAAAAGCATTGGTGGTAGTAAAATTGCGAACACGCACCAAAGTCCAGCGAGCCAACCGCTAGGGGAACCGGTCTTAGCAGCGCCGAGATAAGCGGCGAAGGAGAAGATCGGTCCAGGTAATGCTTGAGCGATACCGTATCCGGCCAAGAAAGTGTTATTGTCCACCCAACCCCTTGGTACTACCTCCGACTGCAAAAGGGGAAGAACAACATGGCCGCCACCAAAAACTAATGATCCAGTTCGATAAAAACTGTCAAAGAGCGCCAGCCAGCCGTCGTGCTTACCGGCGGCAAGAAGAGGCACCAGAAGAAGGCAAAAGGCAAAGATTGCCAGCGCAGTGATTGATTGGACTCGGTTGGGAAGCCGGGTAAAGACTTCAGGTTTTTCTGCGGGCGCGTCCGTGCTAATCAGTTTCCAGCCGGCCAAAGCGCCGGCTGCAATCATGAGCACTTGTGCCCACGAATTGTTAGCTAATAGAACAACGACGGCAGCGACAAAGGCGAAGGTGATGCGGGCGCGGTCGGTACAAAGCCTGGTTGCCATGGACCAGACTGCTTGAGCTACCACGGCTACCGCCACGATCTTCAGACCATGAAGCCAGCCGGGGTTTTCGGTTCCACCCATCCAGCGAATGCCGTAGGCTGCCAACAACATGATGATGGCGGATGGGAGCGTGAATGCCCCCCATGAACAGAGCGCGCCGAGAATGCCGCCACGCGTCATCCCGATCGAATAGGAGACTTGACTGCTAGTCGGTCCTGGCAAGAAATTGCAGAGTGCTACCAGATCGGCAAAGACTTGTTCACTGATCCACTTTCTGCGCTCTACAAATTCCTGCCGGAAGTACCCAAGATGCGCGATCGGACCACCAAAAGAAGTTAGTCCGAGTCGTAAGAAGATTAGGAAGATCTCGAGATAGTTAGCGTCGACGGGGCGAAGTCGGGAGAACGATTTTGGGGCCTCACACATACTCAAGCAATTGCATGAAACCGAAGTCCATGTGGAGCTGCTGGTGGCAGTGGAACAGAGTTAGTCCGGGATTGTCGGCAATGAAATCGAACTCGACTTCATGAAACCCGCCCAGCATGACCACGTCCTTAATAATCCCAGCAGCCGGCTTGCCGCCGACGCGCACGAGCTCGAAGCTGTGGCGGTGGAGATGTAATGGATGCACATCGTCGCTGCCGTTGCGAAATTTTAATCGGTAGCGCTTACCCTCATGCACGGCGAGCTTCGGAGTCATAGCCGCCATGGAGAAAGCCTGGCCGTTTAGAGTCCATTGGTTAAACCCGTGCAGCGCACCGTTATTCTTAACGATGAGCATTTCGATTGTGTCGTCGGGCGTAGCGGCGCTGGCTCCCGGTTTGGCGAAGATAGTGTAGTCCCAGCGGTAAGGCTTCGGCTTGACCCATTGCGGCTTGCCGCTACGTCCGGCGTATTCCACGACGATGCCCATGCCGTGGCCGCGGTCGTCATCGGCGAGATCGCCCATTACCCAGACACCCGGATGGTTCATCTCGACGATGGCTGAGATTCGCTCTGCAGTGCCGATCCACAAGACCGGCACGTCTGCCGGGTTCGGGACCGGGTTGCCGTCGAGTGCGACTACATTGAAGTGATGGCCGGGCAGGGCCAGGCTGCGGATTTCGGTAGCGCTGGCGTTCAGTATGTGAAAAAGAATGCGCTCACCCAGCTTGACCTTAAGCGGCTCGCCTTTACCCAACATCTTGCCGTTAATGCTGAAGAGGTCATAGCCCACCTCGTAACCCTTGGTCTTTTCCTTCGCCTCTATATCGGCCTTCTTTCCGATCTGCTGCAGCTCGGATATCGGCGCTCCCGCGAGAAAATCCATCGCCATATCGCCGCCCTGGCTGAGGGTCGGCTGGAATTCTTTGAGCGTGAGGAAGATTTCTTGATCGTAGGCGCCCGGATCGTTCTTCGGCTCGATGTAAGCCGGTCCCACCTGACCCGTGTGTGTGCCGCGATTGAGGTCGCCCTCCGCGACGACATGCGTGTGATAGAAGCGAAAGCCAGCCGGCTTCGGCGTAAAGGTGATGCGACGCATGCCGTGCGCCGGCACATAGGGGGTGCCTTCTTCGGCCGAGCCGTCGACGTCGGTTGGGATGACCTGGCCGTGCCAGTGCACTAGCTCGGGCGTATCCGTGTCGTTGAAAATGTCGACTGTGACCTGCTTGCCCTCTTTGAAGCGCAATAACGGGCCAGGGAATTGGCCATTATAAAGCGTGGTCGAGACGATGTGGTCGGGGGCGAGCTCCACGAGACCCGTGGCAATGCGCAAAGTTACGTCTGCGGAGCCCGTCTCAACTTGCGGCGTTGAGGTCGCGGTTGGCATGGGCATCTGCGTGGAGTTCTGGGCCATGGCCGAGACGGGTAGTATTGCACCTCCTCCAGCCAAAGCGCTCGCCAGCAAGAATTGCCGGCGCGTAAACTGATCGGCTTCGCGCTCGTTCATCCTTGTAAACAATGCGACAACGGCGTCGGCCAGCAATGGGAATCAAGCCCGCCAGGATGAACTCCCTAGCGCGGATTCGGAAATCAAAAACGGCCGCCTAGTCAAAAATCGTCCGGTCCATGATCTTAGCCTTAATCTGTCTGGACAATAACTGGGAGGAAGCAAATGGACCCTTTGAACAGTATTTGGTATTTTTTAGAGTTTCAACGACAGTCGGCTCACCGCTCTTCGGCAGAGGCTTTCGCCAAACCTAAGCTCCAGCCGAGAACGTTTCTCAAGGGAGCGCTAATCGAGTTGAGTCTGCCTCTATTTGTCTTGGCGGTGATAGTTACATTCGGCGTGGTTTGTTTTCTGTGCCCGACGTTCGTCTCGTAGCGTGTTTCCCGAAGAGGTTCACAATCACGCCTCCGAAGGGCTGCGCAAGTCCAGTCCCTATCATGGAGGTCAGAAATGCGGCAGTGATGCCCAAGCTAAGGACTTAGCTGAGCTGGAGGCTGCTTTCATATGGGGATGGTTGGGCGCTGCAATCGATTGCAGTCGTCAGCCGAGCGCGCCAAGGAGGGAGCTTGATGATTCTCCGAGGCGGTGGGTAGCTCCGTAGGAGCGGAATCTTTATAGCCACGGCAACACGAACGCGGTCAGCTCCGTAGGAGCGGTATCTAAGAATATGTGGCTAGGCCTAACCGAGGTCTCGGCTCTATGTCGCTCCTCCGGAGCTGGTCCCGTTTTTTTATGGCTCAAGCTATAAAAATTTCGCTCCTACGGAGCTGTTTTCAACCTGGCAGCCGCCGGCAGCTACCGGACGCGCGAATCGCCTGTGCTTATGTTGACCCGCACAGGCAACACGGCAGCCGCGGCAGCGGTCACGTATCAATATGCTCTTTCCCCGCGCCTTGCCGGCGCCCATTTTGAACGCAGCGGCGCTAGGGTTATATGTGACACAGTGCGTCGCGCGTCAAAGCGGGGACAAACACTCGTCTCAGTGTTGTCCTGATCGGGACTCCCGAACCGGTTCCATGAAACAGAAGATCCTATTCATCCAGGGAGGCGTAGAAAGCCTTTAATCAAGTCGGAGCGTGCAAATGTAATAGTAACGCGGCTCGGCACGTCGCTTGGCATCGCAGACGAAAGTGCGGCGATAGGTCAACCCTCACTGCTTATTCGATCAGGTCTTTCGCGAGCCTCGCCCTACCAGTATTGGCTATTCGTTAGTTTCTCCTGTCCCGCTACGCAATTTTGCGATCTGATCTTCGTATTTGGCTAGCGCATGCTGGTATTCAGCTTGCCCTTGTTTGTAAGCAGTTTCCGAGATCCGATGCGCCTGGTAAAGATCCTCAACGCGAGATCTAATGCGTTCGGCACTCTCGCGAGCCTGTTCGGCTTTCACACGCACGAGTTCTGCTGGCGACTCGGCCTCGTCACGAGAAGCATTGTCGGCCAGCGATTCAGCTTCGCGACGAGAAGGGTTATTAGATGGAGACGCAGATGGGTGCCCGGAAGCATTTTCAACTAAGGCCGAAGCCAGTGGGACCGGCGTTGCCCGCGGATTCACGGCCTTGGATTTAGGGCTGGCCGCCAATTGCTGCGGTGGATTCACGGGAACGGGATGATCTGTCCCGATGATGGTGGGGGACGCTTTCGAGTTAGTGGAAACAGCTGCCTGGGGGGATGCCGCCGATGAGGACGCGCTTTTCGGCTGCATGAGCTTTAGCGCCGAAAGCGTGAGTGCCCCCGCTATCACGGAGATGAACACGGCGGCTGAAAGGACAATGCTGAGTGGTCTATTCATTTTTCTCCTCTCTCTTTATGAATTCGCGTCAACAAGTACTGCAGATCGTATAATCGCCCTGCGCCAGTCAGCGGCGACCTTCTTTCTCTCTCTTCGGGTCTCTAAGTGAGGACGGAGTTCGGTGTCTATTTGTTCGAAAAAAATTGAACACTGGGGTCGCGTCGATCCGCAGGTTCCATAGTTAAACTATTTGATTCCAGCGACTTACGAATAGGACTGCCGAAAACCTGCCGGAATCAAGAAGACGCCCGTTATCTGCTGAAGCGCAGCACTACCGCGTTGGCCACGAAAGAGAGCAGAAGACTTTTTTCACCTCTGGAGGAAAATTGTAGCGGTTAGCGTGGGGCCCGCTGGGAGAAGGGACCGTCCGTGCCCACTGTCGGGCATAATATCCTATTCCGAAGCGAGGAACTCTTTGGTTATTTTCCGGAGCACACGACGGAATGACGTGGGGTCGTCTAAGCCACCACATAATATCAATGCTCCTTCGATCTGGAGGACAACGTCTTCGGCGCGCTCTCTGGCGGTCCGGCGAGAGAGACCCGCCTCTAGGCCAAGCCGTTCCAGACCTTCGATCCAGGTGGAAAAGGTTGAGCGCAATTGTCGTTGGTACAGATGACGCGCGGCGCCCACGACCAGGTTCCCGAGCACACAGGGGTTCTTGCCGCCGGCATATAGGGAGTCCACAGCCTTGAGCATTCGCTCCAGGCGTTCTTTCGGCGAGCCCTCACCGGTCAGTGGTGCAACCGCATGTTGCTCGACCCATGTATGAGCTCGCCGAAGCACGGCCAGGGCCATCTCTTCTTTTCCGTTTGGGAAGTAATGATAGAGGCTGGACTTTCCTAGTCCGGTTCCGCGCGATAGCTCTGCTAAAGAAGCGCCGTCGTAGCCTAAGCGTTGAAAGACTTGGCAAAGGCGATCGACGACTTCGTCATGCGATATCAGAGGAGCAGGCACGAAAAGCAGCTTTATTGTACTCAGTAGTCTAATAGAATGTCATTCAGGTGTCAATATACCGTGCGGACATCTGATCAATCTAGCGATGCAAAGGAAACCGCTCTTGACTTATCAGATCCGGTGTCCATTGTACTGATCGTTCGGTATAATACAAATCGAACTGAAACTGTTAACCAACTCATTGTTCTATGAATCGTTTGCATCCTGTTGATCCGGCTACCGCCGAAGGAAAAACCAAAACCTTGCTTGATGGCGTCAAAGCCGGGATAGGTAGTGTTCCCAATATATTCCGGGTGATGGCCGCTTCGCCGGCCTCGTTAGAGGCCTACTTAAGCTATAATCGGGCGCTTAGCCATGGAGAGCTTCCGGCCAAGATCCGCGAACAGATTGCACTGGTTGCCGCGGAGATTAACGGTTGTGACTACTGTGCCTCTGCCCACAGTCTGCTGGGTAAGAATTCCGGCTTAAGTCAAGAGGACATCACCAAAGCGCTCCAAGGCACAGCGGTTGATCCCAAGGCGGATGCTGCTATCCACTTCGCGAAGCTGTTACTGGAGAAACGCGGACGCATCAGTGAATCCGATTTGAATCGGGTAAGCGAGGCTGGGCTTTCTGATGCGGAGATTGGTGAAATCGTGGCGCACGTTGCGATTAATGTCTTCACCAACTATTTCAACATCGCTTTTGATACCGAGATCGATTTCCCGGTTGTCAGGACTCAGCAGGCCAAAGCGGCTTAAGTAATCGTTAATAAGGGCGACCTCTGAGCGCCTCGTGGTGTGGAGCCGCCCGGGGCGTGACGGCGCAAGTGGATTAAAGGCTTGCTTCGCCGAGGCCATGCTTTGCCTCAAATTGGGCGCCGCCTAGGCGAAGCCGGGGATGCCGCTTGGAAGGAAAGCGGTTTCTTTTGGGATGTTGCGCAGCCGTCGAACAGCAAATGGGGAAAGTTTTCGATTGATAGTAGACGCCTAGGGCAATCATCGTCTTGCGCCTGTCCAGCAGGATTGATCAGACTAAACAAAGGCTGCTGTCCCCGCTGCCGACCGCGAAATAATTCGGGTAAGAGATGATTTCACGCGAGATAGTACTTTGTGCAAGCAGCCGCACCCGCATTTCCGGAATGATTGCCTTCAACTCGGGATCAGGCCAGACTCGCGATAGCTAGCGATCAGCGCATCGAAAAGACTTAAGTCTGCTCGGCTCCGAGCCATGAGTTGCGCACCGGCCACGGCAGCGAAGATCGCGCGAGCCTTTGTCTCACACTTGCTTCCTGAAACGGAAGTCGCTGCAAGCATCTTGGTGAGCCATGCAATATTGATATCGGCGAATGCCTGCACCTCTGTCTTTACCGTGTCTGGTAGATCGTCATACTCGGCCGCCATGAAGCTGCACAGGCACATCCGATTATCCTCCTCGAGTGATCGGCGAAAAAGTCCTGGATAAGCTTTGAGGGCCTTTTTCGGGTCTTTGATCGACGCCGAAAGGGACTCAAGATTCGCCGCCGTGTCCTCCCAATAGCGTTTCGCGACCGCTGCACCCAGATCGGCCTTGCTAGGGAAATGGTGATAGATGCTCGCCGCCTTGATACCGACCTCAGATCCGATGTCACGGAAGTTCAATCCACCATAGCCGTGTGCCTGCGCCGTGCGTCGCGCCGCTTCAAGAATCGCCTCTCTCGCATTTTCGCTCATCTGCATTCCCTCACTTTGCCTACCAACTGTTAGATAGGGATTGACAATAAAAAAATAAACCCGATTTTCGATTCTACCAAGTGTTAGGTAGGAAACAATAAAACAAAATCATGCAAAACCAAATTATTCTTATGGATGCCAGCCGAATCGCCCAACTCATTTCCTCAAGGGAGCTTTCGCCGGTCGAGGTCGTGCGGGCCCATCTCGAGCGCATTGCCGAGGTTAATCCCGAGGTGAACGCCATCGTGACGCTGGCCGATGGCGCGATGGAGGCCGCTAAGAAAGCGGAGGCGGCGTTGATGTCGGGCGAGCGAGTCGGCCCTCTCCATGGCGTTCCGTTTACTGTCAAAGATGCAATTGACACAGCGGGTGTGCTTACGCAGCGCGGCTCTCCGATCTTCAAGGGGCGCGTTGCCGATACCGATGCTACCGTTGTGGCCAGGCTGAAGGCTACCGGCGGCATCCTCATTGCAAAGACGAACACTCCGGAGTTCTCTTATTCGATTGAAACCGACAACCTCCTAACGGGCCGAACGAACAACCCTTGGAACCTCGAGTATACCCCGGGAGGATCGAGCGGTGGTGAATCGGCCGCCATTGCTGCGGGCATGTCGCCGCTCGGTCTAGGCAGTGATCTCAGCATTTCTGTGCGGGGCCCGGCTGCGCACGCTGGTATCGTTGGCTTTAAGCCCACCCACGGTCGTGTGCCGATGACGGGTCACTGGCCTCGGGTGCCTCGTCGTTTCTGGCATATCGGACCGATGGCGCGGTCCGTTCGTGATGTGGCGCTCGCCTATTCTTTGCTGGCAGGGCCCGATGGCGCTGACGGCTTTTCCAGCAGCCCGCTTACCGTTGATGCGGGCGTGGGTGCGGCGCCGGGCCGCCCGCTTCGCGTGGGCTGGTTAGCCTCTCCGGGCTTCTTCGGACCGATCGATGCGGAGGTTGTCGCCACTGTGAAGGCAGCGGCTCTAGCGCTGCGCGACGCAGGCTGCCAAATTGAAGAAGTCCGTATGCCCGTGCTGGAGCATACCGATGGCGTCAGCATCTTGTGGAAGCTCCAGGAGATGGAATCGCGACCCGAATTCGAGAAAATTACCGTGGGTCACGAGGCTGAGGTCTTTCGCCACGTTAAATTGATTTTTGACACCCCTGAAACGCCGGTAGCCGAATTCGTCTCTGCCGAGCTGGCCGTGGAGCGCCTTCGTGATAGTTTCGCTGACTACTTCCGGCGCTACGATGCGCTGCTCTGCCCGGTTACCCCGTTCCCAGCGACAAAGCATGGACTCGATGACCTCGTGATCGATGGCCAGACAATATCACCGTTCCATGTGATGACTGCGACCGCGCCCTTCAGCCTGACCGGGTTGCCCGCCTTATCGATGCGGTTCGGAACAAACCACGACGGTCTTCCGATCGGCGTACAAATCGTCTCCTCCTGGTTGGCGGAATCGACAGTGCTTGCCGTCGCCTCCCGGCTTGAGGGGGTCAGCCCTTTCCGCGACCGTCACCCCATCCTCTAACGCAGGTTATGGCTCCGTTATTTCTTTTGAAGTTGTTCCTGCAACTTTTGTTTCAATTCGGCGATTCGGGTTTGGGCGAAAACGACACGGTCTTCGTAATTGCTTAACGTTTCGCGGGCGCCAAGCCATGACTGTTGTTCCATTGTTAGAACTCGCCGGTTTGGCTCATCCAAGACTCCGCGCAGGGTTTGATAGAGATGCTCCACTTGGCGGCCGGCCAAGATTGATGCACCAATAGGCTGGCCAGGGTCGGGATAAGGCTCAGATCGTTCGAAAACGAGGGAGTTGCCGCCGGCGTTTACTTGAAAATAGAGATCGACTGGTGCTCCCGAACCTGAACTCGAATCGATGTTCACGGTGACGTAACATTCGTAAGACGAAATAAAATGGGCGTCAGTAATGGAAAAATGCGTGGGGTGAGCCGAATGATCGGTCTCGCGGATCGTCCTCGCGTTCGCGATTCGAGTCGCCGCGGCCGCCACCGTTGATCCCACTTCCGAAACACGCCCATCGGGCACATCGACTTGGAGACACGCCGACGGATGCAGAGCGTCAACAATTAAGAGATGATCCTCCTGCGGGGCCCACGCACAGAACGAGTGGATCAAGGAATCGCCCAGTCCCAACGGTGCGAAATCTGCCGCCTTAAACCCCGAGAAACCTAAGACTGGCTCCTGGGTTTGGATATTCACGATCGAAAACTTAGCGGCGAGATCGCCGTTTGTAGCCGCCTTATCGTCATCCTTTGATGCTGAGTCCGATTCGGACCGCGCGATGGCGTAGGTGCCGCTGGGTGAAATCGTGCTCCAAAGGATCTGATTCGCTTTCGCATCCCCGAATAGTTGGAACTGCGAGAGAAACAACAGGTAAATCGCTAAAAACTTCTGATTCATCAGGGATTCCGCAGACGGGTATGTCCGCAAAAGATGGCCGGAGATATTTCGTGCATGTTGTTGTAGCTTAGGGATCTATGAGACCCGAACCAGAGGAAGAAGCTGTAGAAGAAGGGACATTCGGTGGCACTAAGGAAAAGACGGTCGAGGAAAATACGGGTGATCAGGGTGGAGGGCAAAACTGAGGGACTTTTCACGCGCTGCCACAGCTCTTGATTTCGACGAAAAGCTCGGGATAACCCCCGGGCTTTCTTCGCCGCTACGCGGCGGTGAGTAGTGAGAAGCTTTACCCTGAGGAATCTCGGCAAGCTCGATACAAGCAAACGTTAGCACGCCGAAGGGGCGGCAATCACACATCCTGCGTGCTCGGTACCGTTTAGAGCTTGTCCGACGAAGCCCAGCTCTACAGCGCCGACCGCTCAAGTCGGCCTCGCAAGCGAGGCACGCTCCACAGCCGGCGCTTTGGCGAAGTCGAAAGGACGAGTACAACGCGGTTGTCTACCGCACATGATGCGGGGACCACGTTGGCATATCGCCTCTCCAATGGCTATCTTGTGAGTGGATGCAAATCAGCCTGGAAGAAGCGAGCCAGAAGTTCCCGGAGCTGATTTCGCTCGTCGAGCGCGGTGAATCGATAACTATTACACGGAATGAAATCCCGATCGCTGAAGCCTCTGTCTGCTGGAACTATGTCAAAGGACTGTCTTGCGAGCGGATGGAACTTAGCGTGGAGGAGGCTAGGGATAGATTACCGGAACTGATGGCGCTTCTTGAGCGCGGTGAATTCGTCACGATTATGCGGGATGAAGTCCCGGTCGCCGACCTGATGCCGAGTCTCGAGCGAAAACAGTAACCAACGTCTGAGGCTTTACCAGGGTGCTAAGCGAGGCACGAAAAACGACCAACGGAGGGGCGTCGCATTCCGTGTTATAGCTCGCACGACGTGTCGACGCCCATGCACCTCTGCATGGTATGGCGTTGGATAGACGCGACGCCCTGGAATGGGTGCGATTCCGATTGTGCTAGACAGAAGCTCTGGCGGGGGCATAGCCTTTGGCTGTTACGTCGTAATTCATTGCCTAAGAACCATTTCTTAAATGAGACTTCCGAACTGGTTCAAAGTTGTCTGGTGGGCCTCGCTGATTGCTCTTCTCACTTTTTTTCTCTTACAAAGGTACCCCGAGCTGGTTGAGGGTCGAGCCACACCTTCCGATGTGTTTGTGTTCTCGGTTTGGGCAGCTCTTGTTCTGGTTCCTCTTTTCCAGGAACTCAATTTATTCGGAATCGAATTGAAGCAGGAAGTTCGAGAGCTACGATCTGAGTTTAAATCCGAGTTAGTGAACCTGCGCTCCGAAGTTCGGAGTGCCGCCGAGGCTCATGCGCGGGTCAAATTGGTGCCCTTGCCCGATGCCGACTTGCCAGCTTTAGAAAAGCGGGCGCAAGTCGCGGTCAAGAAGACTATCCAACAATACGGTTCGCCACACGAGCCGAGTCTGACTTCGCGGATTTCAGTGGACGACTACACGCAGACCCTTTTTGAGGCGCGCTACAGCATCGAACGCGAGCTGCGACGAATCGCGTCAGCACGTCTCGAACTCAGTGGGGAAGGTAATCCGCGCCCGATCGTGGAGATCATCGGGACGTTAGTCGACTCCCAATTACTTGATCTCGGACTGGCTAGCGCGGTCAGGGAAGTTTATGCCATCTGTTCATTTGCTGTCCACGGACAAACTCCGTCCGAGGTGCAGGTCCAGTTCGTCGAGAATGTCCTCCCTGGTTTGTTGAAGGCACTGCAAGCGATTCATTAAAAACGCATTGGGCCAGACTTTTGAAAGCTTCTGTTTCTGTTGGCTGGTATCCACACACAAACAGCGACGAGCTCGATTTATTGACCGAGGCCCGCTCTTCAAGCCTTGACCTGCGTGTCTACTGCTCCCGATAGATTTCTTCGAGCTTACGCCTCATGACGGTGGCGTCAGCATCGACGCCGGTCCAATACTTGATGCCAATAACACCTTGGTTAACGAGCATGCCGAGCCCATCGACAATTGTGCAACCGCGCGCTTCGGCGCCTTCGATGAGGCGGGTACGAGATGGGTTCGGAATAACATTTGCTACTACCATTCCAGGCCTGAGTGACTCAATGTCGAGGTCGAGCCCGTCATGAACGTTCGGATAGAGGCCGATTGAAGTGGCATTAATAACAATCCCAGCGTCCGGCTTCACCTTGTACTCGCTTTGCCAATTAACTAGTTCTGCCTTGGCCGGCGTGTTTTCGTTAATTACTCGAACTAGTTCCATACCGCGCCCGGCGGTGCGGTTAACGATCGATATAGAAGACGCTCCGGCCAGCGCCAGTTCGACCCCGATGGCTCTGGCCGCGCCACCTGCGCCGAACAAAACAACCCGCTTGCCGGGCGGGTCAACAATCCCTTCGAGAGACAGCAAAAATCCTTTACCGTCAGTATTTTCGCCGATGTACTTGTTGCCCCGGCGAACCGCACAATTGACCGCACGCATAATCGCTGCTGACTCGCCAAGTCCATCAAGATGCTCGATCACCGCGACTTTGTGGGGAAGCGAACAGTTGAATCCGGCCCAGCCCATGGCCCGAGCACCGCGAACGGCGTCGCCCAGATTTTCGGGGCTTACCTCACAATTAATATAACGCCAATCTAGTCCGTGATGACGGTAGGCGGCCTCGATCATGGCCACCGTGGGGTTGCCAGCCGCAGACTGGGAAAATGATCCCGTCAGCTGGCTCACGAAATTAAATTCTTGAGGCATATCTTTCCATTGTCGACGTTTTCCCGGTACGGGTCGAGCATGACGGCTACGTGGACGTGAGACGTGAAAGGTGAACCGGCGTAAACGAGCAATGATTGCGGAGCGTCAGATGTAAAATCTGCTTCAAATGCCTTGCAGAACGATTTAACTCCAAACGATAGCATCGCACTTTTTATGATTACGCTCATTAAGCACGCCCTTTCGGCTAGCGTGGAGGCTGACATTGAGATCGCAGGTTGGATTCGGTCTCGACGAGACTCCAAAGGCTTTTCGTTCGTTGAGGTTAACGATGGTTCCTGCCTGCGCAATTTGCAGGTGATCGTTGACCAGGAGGTGGCGGGTTACGAGCAGGTGCTGCACGCGACGACCGGGAGCTCGGTGCGGGTGGCGGGCCGGCTAATTGCGTCTCCCGCGGCCGGCCAAAAATGGGAGCTCCGCGCCACGCAGGTGGAAATCATCGGACAGGCTGATGCGACCTATCCTCTGCAAAAGAAAGGGCACACCGTCGAGTTCCTTCGCACCGTCGCGCATTTACGTACCCGATCCAATCTGTTCGGCGCCGTTTTCCGGGTTCGGAGTCGTCTGGCCTATGCGGTGCATCAGTTTTTTCAGGAGCGAGATTTCGTGTACGTCCAGACGCCGATCATTACGGCCAGCGATTGCGAAGGCGCGGGTGAATTGTTTCGCGTAACGACGCTAAAACAGGGCAAAGACAAGGCCGACGAGCCCGATTTTTTCGGCAAGGCCACTTACCTGACGGTCAGCGGGCAACTGGAAGCCGAAACGTTTGCCTGCGCGTTGTCGAAAGTTTATACCTTTGGGCCTACCTTCCGGGCCGAGAATTCGAATACCTCTCGGCATGCGGCGGAGTTTTGGATGATCGAACCGGAGATGGCGTTCTGCGACCTAGAGGGAGACATGACGCTGGCGGAGGACTTCGTAAAAGCAATGGTGCGGCACGCTCTGGAGCATTGTGCGGATGAATTGGGTCTGTTTACCAAGTTTGTTGACAAGACGCTGATGGAGACGCTCACTCTCGTCGCGGAACGCCCGTTCCAACGGGTTCCCTACGCCGAGGCGATCTCCATTCTTAACGCCTCTGGTCGGAATTTTGAGTATCCCGTCACGGATGGACAAAGCCTGCAATCGGAACACGAAAAATTTCTGGCTGAAGAACATTTCCGGGTGCCCGTGATCCTCTTTGATCAGCCGGCGCAGGCTAAACCGTTTTATATGCGTGTGAATGAGGATGGTAAAACCGTAGCCGCGATGGATGTGCTGGTGCCTGGGATTGGCGAAATCATCGGCGGTTCCCAACGCGAGGAGCGTCTGAGCGTCCTGCAAGAGAACATGCGCTCGCGCGGCTTGAGCGAGGAAGAGTATTGGTGGTACCTGGATCTACGTCGTTTTGGCACCGTCCCTCATGCAGGTTTTGGTCTCGGGTTCGAACGGCTTCTGATGTTCTTAACCGGCGTATCCAATATCCGGGATGTGATTCCGTTTGCCCGTACACCTGGAAATGCGGAGTTCTAACCGCGAATGGACGCGAAATTAGACCGCGAATGGACACGAATTAAACCGCGAATGGACGCGAATAAAAGACCAAGAACAACCGCGGATTTACGCAGATTTTGTTTTGCGCTTCGGTTGTCGTTCAAGAAGAGAAACCGCGCGCTAAGGATCAGCATTTTTAACCTGACCGACTAGATTTTCAGACTCCGATGCATCTGCGTCAATCTGCGTTCATCTGCGGTTAATGCCTTTTATTCGCGTCCATTCGCGGTTTAATTTCGCGTCCATTCGCGGTTACTTCCCGGATGGCTTCTGCGCTTCTTTTGCCCAGGAATCCTTGAGCGTGACCGTCCGGTTGAAAACGAGGCGCTCAGACGTGCTGTCTTTGTCGAGGACGAAGTAGCCGAGGCGCTCAAACTGATACCTGGTTTCACTTCGCGCCTCTCGCAAGCTTGGCTCGCATTTAACCGCAACGACTTCAAGTGACGCCGGATTTAAATTGCGCTCGAAGTCGGTTTCGGTGTCGGGCTCGGCCTCTGCGAAGAGGCGATCGTAGAGACGCACTTCGGCATCGACCGAATCCGCCGCGCTAACCCAGTGAATTGTCCCTTTGACTTTACGATTCGCGTTCGGTCCACCGCTCTTGCTCTCAAGATCCGCTGTGCATCGGAGCTCTAAAATATTGCCGGCATCATCCTTAATGACCTCTTCGCATTTGATGATGTACGCATACTTGAGACGCACCTCGCCTCCAGGCCGCAGCCGGAAATACTTCGGCGGCGGATTCTCCATGAAATCGCTGCTTTCGATGTAAAGCTCGCGGGAGAATGTAACTTCACGGGTGCCAGAGCTCGGGTCTTCCGGATTGTTGACTGCGTTGAGCGTTTCGCTTTTACCTTCTGGATAGTTCGTCAAGATCACCTTGATCGGGCGCAAGACTGCTAGACGCCGGAGGGCAATCTTGTTCAACTCGTCGCGGACGGCGTGCTCGAGTACCGCGACGTCGGTAAGGCCGTCATATTTGGTGATGCCGATATTGTAGGCGAAAGCCCGCAGCGCACTGGCGCTGACACCGCGGCGGCGCAGTCCTGAGATGGTGGGCATCCGCGGGTCGTCCCATCCGGCGACAAGTCCTTTTTGCACAAGCTGCATGAGCTTGCGCTTGCTCAGCACGGTATAGCTGAGATTCAGGCGTGCGAATTCGTATTGGTGCGGCAGCTTTCGTGGCAAATCGAGGTTCTCAAGAATCCAATCGTAAAGAGGGCGGTGCACCTCAAATTCCAACGTGCAGACGGAGTGGGTCACCCCTTCGATGTAATCGCTTAAGCAGTGTGCGAAATCGTACATCGGGTAGATACACCACCGGTCACCAGTGCGGTGATGTGCACTGTGCCGAATCCGGTAGAGCACGGGATCCCGCATCCAGACGTTGGGCGACTGCATGTCGATCTTTGCCCGAAGCGTACAAGAACCGTCGGGAAATTCGCCTGCCCGCATCCGCCGGAAAAGGCCCAAATTTTCATCCGGCGAGCGACCCCGAAACGGACTCTCCTTTCCGCTTACGCGGTAGCTGTCGGTGTCTGTAGGGGAGAGCTCATCCACGTAAGCCTTGCCTTTGTTGATGAGCTGAACTGCGTATTCAAAAAATTGCTCGAAATAATCCGAGGCGTAGAATGGTTCCGTTTTGGTTTCGGGTTGCCCTTGGTCGATGGCCGAATTTGGGGCAGGCTTTTCCCCGATGATCGGCTGCAAGGAAAAGTCGGGTTTTCCGTCGACCTCTTCAACATCGGCAGTTTTGCCTTTCGATTTCAGCCCGAGAACTTGGTCTGCCCAGCCTTCGATTAGCCAATTTACGTCCTCGGTAATCGAGTCGACGTACTCCGTTTCCTCTTTGGTTGGGTTCGTGTCGTCCATGCGGAGGTTACATACCCCTCCAAATTCACGGGCGATCCCGAAGTTGAGGCAGATTGATTTAGCGTGGCCGATATGGAGATAGCCGTTTGGCTCCGGCGGGAATCGAGTGTGGCTGAAAGAATACTTACCGGCCTTCAAGTCGTCTGCGACAACGTCGCGAATAAAATCTGAAGGTGCAGGTTCCTCTCCGGTCGGTGTGCTCATGGGAATAAACAACTTAATCGCGCCTGGCAAAGTGTTCAAACGGCTGGGTGCGGCCCGTCCTTCCTGGAAAACCGGGAAGCAGATCCCGCCACCCACGGCCAAGCCGCTTCCGTCTTGGAGCAAGGAAACAACGACTAGTGCGTCAACGCTCCTCGTCGAGCAAGATCTTGTCCAGAGCGGCGGATATTCGCGGCGCGGCTGTCAAGCGGGTCCGCCACTCTTGCGGAATCGCGTCGACGCCGAGATGTGCGCCCAGCCAGGAGCCAAGCATGGCTCCTCTTCCGGCGTTGTCGCCACCTGCTCGCAAATTCGCCAGAATAGCCGTCTCAAAATCGTTGCTGTGCTTTAGGAATGCGTGAAGAGCGGAAGGGAAGCTTTGGGGCAATGGGCATGCTTGACCAAATTCCAAAGTGGCTTCGGTCACTTCCTTCCCGGTCTCCGCGAGCACTTTCTTTGTTTGCTGGCGAAGCTCGGTGCTGAGGCGCGGCGTCAGCGAGGCAGTTTTCATCATCGCGTTTTCTATGGCCTCATGTACGTCGTGCCCCAGGAATAGTTCCACCAGGAGCAGCCCGTGATACTTCATATAGCCAACCGCACGCTGGTTGTTCTGGCAGACGCGGGTCAGAGACTCGATTGTCGTTGCCAAGTCAGGATCACGCCAATAACGGATGGCCAATCCGGCTAACCTGGAGGCGGTGGCGGCTTCAGCGTCGTCGGCTCCTTGCTGAAAGTCATAGTCGCCGGGTAAATTTGATTCCGTGAACCGTTTGTAATTTTTGAGCGTCCCCTTGGTCGCATAATCCAAGTAACCTCCGTAGTCAGCGGAGCCAAATGTCTCGATAAAGCGTTTGCCAAACGCGCGAGGATCGAAGCTGCCATGTTCGGCAATTGATTCCAGCAATAGCAGGGCGCCATCTCCATAATGGGTCAGATCTCCCGGCGTCTTCGATTCATGGTAATCCCCAGCAGCCGGCGCCTCGAATCCAAATACGCCACCCGGGAATCGAGCGGAGAGTTCAGAGAGATCGTAGATCCAGTGCACACCTAGAGCGGCCGCGTCTCCGACAAATTGACCCCACACTGCTCCCCGGAGCCGGTCTGCGGTGGTTACCTCCTGAGCTGAATCTTCCGTGATCATATTTAAAAATGACGTAAAACACCCATCGTTACCAGATGGTTTTTGTAGTCGCTCACCTTGCCGGTCACTGCGAGCCGAGCTCGTGAAGCGCGGTCGGTTGGACAACGATCCCGCCACTGTTAAAGGGGCGATCATTGATCATCAATAACACAACGCAGGAAGCCACGGCGGTCGAGAAGAGGGCCATGTTGACCGCAGCAGTTGTAGACTTGCCGCCGTGCACGGTCCCGATCGTGAAAAGAACCAGCGCGTCGAGCACAAAGATAACCATCCACTGGGGCAACGAAATTACCGCCTCACTGAGAAGGATTCGCTTCCGCCTGGCCTGGAGCACCTGTTCGACGGCTACTACGGCATGACTTTGGGCGAGCTGTTGCCCCGGTTGTTGCGGGACGAATGACAATAAAGTTGTGAGCGCTTCAGGCAGTCCCGTCGGGTTCTGACGAAGGCCTTCCTGTCCCCGTAGCATTGCCGGCCAGTCGACTTGATCGACAAAGTGAAGGTAATTTTCGAGCTCCTTTCGGAGGGCGTCGCGTGTATCGGAGGGGAGCACACTTGAGATCAGTACAGCAGCGCGGATCCCGCTTGCTTCCTCCACGACGTAGGCCTGGGCATGATCGAGGTTACCCCATACCCGTGTTGCCAGAAAGGCGATCACCAGGCCAAGGATAACCGCTAACGGGGTCAACATAGCCGGGGTAGTTACATGCAGTGCGCTGGCTATAGGGCTCCGTGACAGGACGGCCAAGCCAACCAGGATGACGCCGGCAAGGAGGTAGCAAAAGGCGAATACGATGAAGACGATTACTACCGTTTCTTGGGTTTCGAGCCACCAAAGCATGCTTTTGCCTCCACGAAGGTTTTCGGTTCCAGAGGATGTAACCGATACGGTTCTAGAGCAATCGGTAGAATTGATTGTTTTTGACTGCTAACTCTCACACTCTGTTGGCCGATATTCGTGACGTTTTCCAGATGTTCTAGGACTGGGCTTCTACGCTCCACCCGGGAAGCCCGCGGACGGGTTAACGACTTGTGATTGTGATGGAGCAGAGCACACTAAGAGCATGGATGCCTCGCTTGCAGAACAGATCTTTGGCTCGGTCGCAAAACCGCTTCATCTCGGTATTTCCGTCACGAATCTGGAAACGAGTATTGGATGGTACTCACAATATTTAGGTTTCACTTTGAGCAAGCGGGTAAATCTGCAGGAGAATCTCCGTGTCGCGATCCTCGAATATCAAGGTTTCGGCGTAGAACTTATTGAGCTGAAGGAATCTGAGAAGAATGCTCTAGCCGGCAAAGAAATCCTGACTCAACACAGCACTCAAGGGATTGTGCATTTTGCTTTTGAAGTTGCCAATGTCGACGCCACGGCGAGCGTTCTTCGCGAAACGGGAGTAACCTTTGCCTGCGAGCCGACAAGCCTGCCTGAACTCGGCGTGCGCTATTTTCATATTTACGACTGCGACGGCAATCTTCTCGAGTTCGGACAACGAATATAAGATTTGGCGGCGCTAGTCACTTCGGTCTCGTACTCGTCTTCGTCGTCATCCTCGACTTCGACGGCGCAGAGTGATGTGGAGTCGGTTTTGCGAAAGGTCTGACGAAGGTTTTTGTCCCGAAGGGACTAAAGGGCTCAGCCTGGGGTTTCAACCCCAGGTGCAATAAAAAAAGAAGCGCTGCCCTGAAGGGGCGGTAGAACCGAAGCTTGGGTAGAAAAAGACTCACAAAACGAACTATCGATCACACCCATCTACCGCCCCTTCAGGGCGGTGCCTTTTTTGGACGTGTTCCCGGGGTTAAAACCCCGGGCTGAGTCCTGTAGTCCCTTCGGGACAAAGACCCGGGCACCTGTTCTGGTTCGGGAGCCTCGCCCCATCAAGAAAATGACTAAAATTCGAAACCGAATATATCGCGGGAGTTCGGCTCTTCTGATGAGCGGATAGCCTGGTAGCAATGCGAGCATAACCACTTCCCGGAACGAAAAATCAAAGGCAGATCTTCGCCGTTCCATTGGCGAGCGCCGCAATCATCGCAACCTTGGGTTTCGTCAGAGATTTTTATTCCGGTAAGTTCGCCAGGCTCTCCGACGCTGATGGTAATGAAATCCCCGGTTTCTGGATTTACCAAAACTTCAATATTCTCAAGGGGGACTGAATTACCGGCCACCCGGTTGATAGCAGCAACTCGGTCGAATATTTCTTCCATGCTTGGGAATTTGGGTTCTTCTCCGCTCAAGACGCCGATGGTCCTTCGATCTGGATTCCGTACTTGGCTCCAATTTTTACCAGGGTCGAGAAATCAGGCCTGGTTTTCTTGAACTCCTCGGCGGATTCCCTGAAGAAGCGGTCAAATCCCCCGGGTGTGCAAATAACGGTGTATTTGGCGGGGTTTCCGTCGGCAGTCATCACACAAACGGCATCGTTCGTCTCGTCCGAACCGACCACGATATAGCCTTCGTTGAACGCCTTCACGATCCGTTCTTGGCGTTGCCGGGAAGCTCCCCCTGCGAGGAGGGTATCAGAACCGATCATAAACTTGTCGACAGTAACCTAAGTGCTGGCTTGGCGTAAAGAGCCGGCGGACGCCGTTTTAAACGATAGCAACCATGGCGTCTCCAGAATGCGCGGCTAGCCATTTGCGTCGATTGAGTTTGGGCAAACGACAGGAAATCGAAGTAAAGAAAGATGAGAAATCGCTTTGTGCCAGCAGCAGAATTGGTGCTCCAATAAAACCGAGATCACGCCTGGTTGATCATTCTGGCACAGAGGTGTTTACTGTCTTTTAGTTAAAACACAATTCACGTAATATCGAGCCTGATTCTTCAAAGTTATTGATGGGTTACTACATTGAAAATTAACGAGTTATAATAGTTTATACGTTGTTTAAAAATAATTAAAATTGGCAACCTGACCTTCCTTTGATTGCTGTTTACGGAAGCGAAGCGCCCTCTATTTCGCCAAGGGGCAGGCTAATGTCTGATAGCCGGGAGGGGGTAAAAAATTCGACTGGAATTGATAGTATCGACGGATCTGCATTGTTGGGGTTATTCACATGTTATTAACATCTTATTAACAATCTCGTTTTAGCCATTGCTTGGAAATTGGAAGACGATTGTGCAGGGAGGTAACTCCCGATCGTGGCGGCCTGCGGTTGGCCTGCTCGGCCGAGCCGGTTTGATTGCGCGGATTCGTTCGTCGCCCGACGACACCCTTGGCCATCGGCTATGTGCCGTGACTGTTCGAGCGGGCAGCCGATGAACGAGTGGAATGAAGCGCTTTGGCGTCAACTCACAAAACGAGGCGAATTTGAAGTCGCCCACGGGCGTATCGAAGCCGCACCCCGTCGGGAGGTGCTGGTGAGTTGGGAGGACCGAGTCGGCCCGAGACAGGCTAGAGATGATAAACCTCTGCGCCAAACATTCCAAAAAGCAAGGGACTATGGAGTCGGTCTTCTAGGAGTTTGCTCAGGTTCTCGTGGACCTTTGCGCTCTCGGATTCCCAGCTGCCGTCGACAAATGGGACCCAGGCTGCGTGTCGATTGTGAGAGACCCGTCCATCGGAATCAGTGACAACCAGATCCATATTCAAGAGAGCTTTATCCCCCTCTTCGTTAATGCGGATAACACGGGTCAAAAGCGCAGCCTTAGCGTTCACAGGCGCGTAGACTAATCGCATTTGCTCTAGCATTACAAGAAATATTATAATAAATCGAGCGAACTGGATATATCCGCGTCTGTTATACCCAATTGATTTGCAATGTTGTGCGGACGAGGCCGAGAGCAAAAACCGCCTTGCTGACCGTCAATTGATACGAAGGAACGAGAATTTGCCGGTGACGACGGAGCAAGTTACGGATTCCAGCGCCGGGATGTGCCCTGGTGGGTGAATTGCATGGCTTGAGTTTCCGTATGGCCACGATAAATTGGCCGTTCCTACTTGGCGCGTTCGTCTAGTCGGTTAGGACACGGCCCTCTCAAGGCCGGTGCACGGGTTCGAGTCCCGTACGCGCTGCCAGGCTGCGCGAAACCGCTCTACCGTGGAAAGGTTATAGAAAAGAAAATCACGACGCAATGAATCCAACATTAACGTTGGGTAATGTTGGCTAGTGCCTGACGTGATTAAGGCGTCGCCCCTATCTCAGCTAACCAGTTGAGGTTTGCCGCGAGGCTATCTCTGACGGTGAGTTGATTGCTGGTTTCGCTTGAAGTTCGGACTGCAGATAACTCGCCAGCCTAAGCGCTAACGCGATAATCGTGAAAGTCGGATTGGCAAAACCGCCTGTGGGAAATACCGAGCTGCCAGCGACGAAGAGATTCGGGACACCATGAACTCGACAATCAGCATCGACCACACCGTTTCGAGGATTGTGATGCATCCGAGTAGTGCCGAGGAAGTGATGCGGGCTGTCGAACCGACGGGGTTGTCCGCCAGTTGTTTCTTCCAGTGGCACCAATTTGCCAATACCAGCGGAAGCTAATTCCTCGAAAAATATCTGTTGTGCCTGGCGGATGCTGCGTAGGTCGAGTTCGTTCCAGCGCCAGAGGATCTTGATTTTTCGTTGATCGAACTGGTCGCTTTCATGTTGCAGCATAACGCGATTAGAACGGTCCGGCGATTGCTCTACCAGAGAGCGAATGCTGAACCTAACGAAGCGGCGTCCCGGCTGAGTGACTCTCGACCAGCCGCACTGACCCTCGGCATAATAATCTTCCAGTAACCGTTGTCGGAATGGCCGGAAAGGAGCGCCAAGCGGGGTAGAGTGATGTCGCGACGAGAGATTACGGTAGATAAAGCGAGGAACTCGCACCATGAGTTGGTGTAGAGTCGCCGACCGGTTGTCTCGCAAAGTCTTGAAATGCGGGACGAGCACGCCGCAAAGATTGAGCATTTTCTCCCGACGCATGACTTCCGGTCGGATATGCAATAGCCTCATCATGGCTTGCCGCCCAAAGTGATGCTGGTCGTAAAGCTCAGCTTGAGCAAAGAGGGAGCTGGAAAACGGAGTAAGCACTCCCAAGGTAATCTGGGGATGATCCATAAAGCAGCGTCCGACCATGTCATGTTGGTTTCCGAGGCCGCCGGACTGCAGATCCTCTTGAAGCAACAAGATACGTGCGTTTTCCAGGCCACCAGCAGCAAGAACAAAGGTTCGACTACGGATCCAGAGTTTTCGTCCGTCCGGCGTCCCGACTTGTCCCGAGGTGATAACGCGCGACAAGGGATCCATCTGAAAGCGTAGCAGTGTTGCCCCTAATATGACGGCTACTCGCGGATCGCGAATGAGCTCTCGCGGGTAGCGCTCTACAAAGGTATCTGCTAATCCGAATTGAGATACGACCGACTCGATTTTTTCCGTTCGCCACAGCTGTCCATTTTTGGTTCCGACTTCCAGAAACTCAGGTGGACAATCGAAACTGTTGATGCCGCAGATCTGCTGGGCGCGTTCGTAGAAAGGCTCGATCACCTGACCGGTAAAAGGCCAGCCGCTTTCGGGCACCCACTCGCGGCTTTGAAAGTCGATTTCGTCTAAGGGCACGTAACGGACATATCGAGCGGGTTCACCGCGGATCTGATGATTCCACAGATTAGCAGTGCCGCCGAACTGGCGGCAACGTCCCTCACGCAACGTTTCCTCGCGATAGCCGTCAGTCGAGTCGACGGCGCCCGAGTTAAGGTCTTGGATCCCACCTGAAGATCTATGTGCTCCCGATTCAACGAGGCATACCGAAAGACCGGCGCGACAACTTTCGCGAGCTACGGTTAATCCGGCGGGCCCACTGCCGACAATGCAGACATCGAATTGCGCTAACTCACCCCGTGCGTGTGGGGCCATGTCGATCAGCATGGGAGCAGGATTCTGCCAAAGCCGTAACCACTGAAACAAATCTATAACAGTGTTTATCCAGCACATAGCAGTGCGGATTATAGCAATTGCACTCCTTCTGGCTGCTCTGTAACGGGCACTGGTCGTCCAGCAAGAGCAATAGCTGCTTGCGATGCAAGAGCTAGAAAGGGTAGCTGTTTTGAAAAATTAGTTACGAACTATAGATACGGCTCCTCTCAAGGCCGGAGCGCCGGAAGCCGGTTAGGAGCAGGCCCGGTCGAAGAACTTGGATCGGACATCGTCGAGGGCATTCGCCGCATCAAGGCGAAGGGCGGGCCAGACCTGATCGAGTTGGGCAGCTCGACGCTGACACCGGTGCTGCTCGAACACGAGCTTGCTGATGAGGTCTTGCTCCTCGTCTTTCCGGTCTTGTTAGGCCGGCGGGGCCGTCATCGCCGGAAACGGTGGATCGTACCGCTGCGTTTTCTTAAGGTCGTCTACGCGGGGAGCGTATAGTGCGCCTGATTCCGCCGGTCAATCCGTGCAGTTCCGGAAAAGGTTCCAAGCCGACAAAAGCCCCTGCTCGGTGCGATCGGGATGCTTCGTAATCGGGCGCCGTAGGCGTTTCGTATTCTCCATTTTCGATTTTGGCTTTCCACTTGTGAAAGATTAGCAATGCTTTCTCGATATCCTCGGGAACATCGACGTACTGGCCGAACCCACCCTCGTGCTCCTTGTTCGCAACAATGCGTTCCGCGGAGACGACAAATTGGTGATCCGCTATGGCCACGAGTTCTAGCTCGATGCCGAAAAGCATTTCGCTTTTGATTTTGTAATCCATTGGTCCGGAAGCATAGCGCATTTCCGACGAACGCCACTCATTTCCGGGTACCCGGCGGCCGCTTGGACCAGGACGTATTTACCGGCGTTATGACTTCTACAACCCAAGCGTTTGTGCTGATCAGCACAAAGAATCCAAGGATTCATGGAGCGCCGAAAAAGAGGTCGGTCAATTTGACTGAGCTCCGTGCTCTGCTCTTTGCTCTGCCGTTAGATCTTCTTGATTGGAACTCAACTGAATCGCACCCGCGCGCGACCGGCTAGCGGTGGCGGTTTATAGTCGTTCGATTTTAGTCCATGACGAATGACGGAAGGCGCACAGCCACTCAAGCGGTGCGCCTGAATCCCGCCATCTTACGTCGTTGAGCGCGACAACGCCCGCGGGTAAACCAACCGCAGTTGTCTGGAATACAGTTTCCCGCGTGTCCATACTGGTCTGCGAAAGGTGGTTGGTAATCGTTCATTTTAGTTCTCCCATACTCGCACCCACTTAACCTGTGTAGTAGGTGGCAGAACTGTAGATGGCGAACGGTTGACACCTCCCGGTGCTGCGGTCAGGATCAGCTGCACCGGTTGCCAGGTGGACTGGAAGGGCGGTGTGGTGGCAACCTCGATGTTGTCTACGTACCAAGTGACTTTGTTTGTTGTCCAAAGAACACCGTAGGTATGCCAGGTGCCAAGGAGCTGCTGGTTAAGCAGGAAATTGTTTGGCTGATTGATCTGATCAGGTACACCGCCGTCGCCTGAAGTATTCTTGTGAAGCGTGCAAACCGCTGTGTTTGGGAATTTGCCGTCCGTCTCGATAACGTCGATTTCGTTCGTCCACGTCATCGGATTCGACGGCAGCACTTCTTTTCCCCAGACATGCGGCCGATCGGCGCAGAAAAGCCAGAACGCAGACCAATCAGTGCAGAGCATACAGGCCTCGAAATAGCCGCCCTTAAAGTAGGCCCCGCCCGAGGCATCATGGAACTGAGTGCAAAGATCTACGGCCTGGGTTGCGCTAGCTGTGATGGTCAGCACACCATCGTGGACCGAGAACGCGCTTGGCGAGGGGACCTTCTCCCACCACAAACCAGCATTCCATTTGTGCCCATTTGTGCCGTAGCCGACATCCAACGGACCGTCAAATTCACCGTCAAAGGTAAGCTTCGAGAAGCCAGCATTTGAGGCTTGTACTGGGGGCGCAATAAAACTTGCCGCCGAGCTGCCGATCGGCGAGAGCGCAAGTTCCATAATAGCTAGAATTTCAAGGTTTCTGATAATTTCGCGGTATCTCACGCCGACCAATAAGTCGACTATGCTGGTGATGTCGAGGCTGTTTATTGGGAGCGTAGCGATTTTTGGCGTTTGGAAGGTCGTTCACGCTCGAAATAAGTAGCGATCTAGGAGCGGGAACGACCACAATCCTGTGGTTCCGTTTCAACTTAGGTTGCCGATTTTCTCCCGAAAGAGCGCTTCACTCTTGAAATGTGATACTTAGTAGGAACGACTATGAACCGCCAACCTGTTTTAAAGGGCGAGCTCCTCGAACTTAGGCCTCTTCGACCGGAGCATTTTGATGATGTCTACGCGGTGGCTTCGGATCCGTTGATTTGGGAGCAGCACCCGCACAACACTCGATATCAGGAAGAGGTTTTCAGGAAGTTTTTTAGCGACGCGTTGGCTTCGGGTGGGGCATTAATTGCCATCGATTCTAAAGCCGGCCGGGTTATTGGGTCATCGCGGTACGACGGTTATAACCCGGAGAAAAGTCAGGTCGAGATCGGCTGGACGTTTTTGGCCAGGTCACATTGGGGCGGCGTTTATAACCGAGAAATGAAACGGCTGATGTTGGCGCATGCTTTCAAATCTATAGACAACGTGGTGTTCGTTATCGGTACGCGG
Source organism: Verrucomicrobiota bacterium (assembly GCA_019239825.1). Lineage (GTDB taxonomy): Bacteria > Verrucomicrobiota > Verrucomicrobiia > Chthoniobacterales > JAFAMB01 > JAFAVN01. The sequence goes on from JAFAZK010000048.1 coordinate 26,190, forward strand.
AATATTCGCTCTCAGAAAGCGGTCGAAAAACTCGGTGCTGTGCGGGTCGGAACTACGGTGGATGGGGGAGGGGCGGATTGTTTTGTGTATCGGCTAGTCGCGAAGGATTGGGAACGGAGCAGGGAAAAGTGATTGGTGAAAGGTGAAGAGGCCTCGTTTTACGTTTGCGTCTTTGCG
>JAFAZK010000090.1 GCA_019239825.1 Verrucomicrobiota bacterium
GAACGATCCGAGAAGTGATGGATAGCCTTTCTCTTCCGGACGAGGTCCAGGTGAGCGTGGATGTGGATCCGTATCATCTACTCTAGCTGCAAGCCCGTCATTCTCGTACTCGTCGTCGTCCTCCCAACTTCCCCCGGTCGTCTGAAACTCCGGGAGGCTACGTCGGGCAGGCCGTCCTCGATCTGGGCGTGGACTGCGGCCGACACGAACATTGTAGTTCATATTAGTCCCATAGGTCCTATAGGTCCCATCCGTGCCACGCTCTATCGCTGCTGCCGCGAAGTAACCGTCACCAAGGCCGCACGCCCGAAAACGAGGACGAAGCGCCGCCGCTTACGCGCCCCCTGAATCCCAAGACCGCAAATATTCGTAAGAATAAATCCCCGAACTATGGCCGTCAGCCCATACCGGCTGGAGCGCGTAGCCACCGACCGGAGCGCACGACTTCAACACGAAACTGTCGGGAACTAACGTCGGCGACCCGCCGTATTGATTGCCTAACAGATCTTTTTCTCCCGCACAAACCGCACATGGGCAGTGCCGCCGCAGGTTCTCCAGACGAATGTACGTCTCGACGCCATCTTTCCAGCGAATGGCTAGTTCTTCGCCGATGATTGCAAACGACTCTAAAGCCAACGTATGACCCTGCATATCACTACGGTGTATTGTCTCGACAGAAATCGCTATAGGAAACAAGGAGTTCAGGAGTACGGCTGGAGGGGAGCCGCTTTGGAACGAACTCAGGCGACCCGGCAGCATTAGTCTTGACGCGTGCATGAACCCCAACCCGTGTTAAACAGGCGGCTCCCGCGAACGACCCCAACGCGTGTTACGTTCCCAGACACGTCACGCGAACGAAAAAATCTCTGATCGGAACGCCAGACCAAACATCACGTGCGGTAGTTCCCGGGAGCCGCCTGTTTAACACGGTATTTTGGTCTTCCTCGCGGTGGAAAGAATATTGCCGGGTTGCCTGAGCGCGATCCAAAGCGGCTCCCCTCCATTCGCGCCTCCTATCCTCGAACTTCTTGAACTCCTCCAACTTCCGGCTTACGTGATCGGAATGAGCACCAGTTATTTCACCGGCTGCACGGTTCTGGTCACCGGCGCGTCGGCAGGAATTGGCCGCGAGTTCGCTCGCCAGCTGGCTCCAGTGGTAGGTACTATGATCCTGGTTGCTCGCCGGTCCGAGCGTTTGGAAGCTCTTGAGCTGGAATTGAAGGTTATTAACCCCGATTTGGAAGTTTTCTATCGTGCTCTAGACCTTCGGCACCATGACGATCTGGCGAAGTTCTGTAACTGGCTCGAGGAAAGCGGATTAGCCGTCGACCTACTCATCAATAACGCCGGTCTGGGGGACAGGGGTCGCTTTATCGATGGCGACTGGGACAAAGTGAACGCGATGCTTCGGGTCAATATCGATGCTTTGACTTACCTGACCTACCGAATCCTTCCATCCATGCGGAAATCCGGGTGTGGCGCCATTTTGAATGTTAGTTCGGTGGCCGGTTTTGCTCCGGTGCCAACTATCGCCGTTTACGCCGCGACCAAAGCCTACGTCACGAGTTTCAGCGAAGCTCTAAGAGCGGAGCTGCGGTCATCTAATATTTCCGTCACGGTACTTTGTCCTGGACCGGTCCTGACCGAATTCGACTCCGTGGCCGCCCGCTCCGGCGCCGATCGACGCACGACGCCCGATTTCGTGACTATCCCGGTACAACGAGTGGTCCAAGAAGCACTGGCCAGCGTCGCGCGAGACCGTCCGCGTTTAGTTCCGGGGATCGTGCTGCAAATGATAGTAACGCTAGTGCTATTCGTCCCAATGTTTCTCAAACGATTGATCTACGATCTACAGCTTCGGCGGGAAGGTGCGCCCAAAGCGAATCTTCGCCCAGATCTGGGTGCAAAGATGCACTCCCACATTTAATCCTGCCTGGGCCTAATTTAGTGACTGCTTACTATTATATCTTTTTTGGGATCGTCTGTATCCTGGGAGGCGCATTAGGGTATGCGCGAGCTCGCAGCAAAGCTTCTATTATCGCAGGAGGCGTCTCCGGAGCCCTCTTAATCTTGGCCGGCATTCTGGCCAGAGGGTTCATTCCATACGCGCTCGGCATTGTCGTTAGTGTCTTACTCTTGGCTCATTTTGGTCGTTCATTCGTGGCCAGTAGAAAGCCGATGCCCGCCGTCCCCATGATTCTGCTGAGTCTAGTGTGCATCGCTTTGACCGTGCGACATTTAATCCATTAGTAGAAGGTCCATGCGGTTTCTTGTGGAACGCCGTCAACGCCGGGATCGCCCGGAACGCCGGGAAAGATGACTTCGTTCGACATCGGCCTCTTTACCCGTGCTCGTCGTCGCCAACGCTCGGAGTTGCCGAGCGCAAAACCAGACGAGCTCTGTGTTCGAGCCTTTCCGTTCACGGCGGTCCGGGCGCTCACGGCGTTTCTTACCGTTTGCCTCTGTATCCTCCTCGCTGGGTGCCCGGGGCCAAAATTCAATCCGCCGCCTTCTGTCACCCCATCGCCCAGCCCAACTCCTAGCGTTACCCCCTCTCCTACCGCCACCCCGACCCCACCGCCAACACCATTGCCCGAGGCGATAATTCCTTATTCACACAAAGACGTTGCTCGTCTTTTTAGCGGAGTCGAAGTGCATTCCCAGGTGGAATCCGCGCTTGGAGATATCGCTTCCGTTGAACGCCGGGCGCTTGATTCTTACGTGCTCGATTTGCAAGTCCACGTACGAGTTCCGAAAGCCGCGCAAACCATCGCCGAGCTTAGTGAACCGGATCCGTCCTTACCCAGGGTTTTACCCGGATTGGCCGCGATGTTGCCGACCAGCAAAGTCTCAGACTTCTATTACGGTCTCTACCAGTTGAAGGTAGAGTCTGTAGGGCGCGAGCTTGGGCGACTGGAACAGCTCCTGTCGAAACACAATTTCTTCGATTGCAACACCATCCTAGAAATGACCAACCCCCAGTCCGCGCGCAAAGTGTTGCTCATTCAAAGCGATATGGATGTCAACGCGGACGGTTCCGACTCCGATCGCACGTCGGAGGTTGACGGTTCTTCAACCAATTTCCAGCCCTACACTAGCTACCGGTGGCCAAAGCGAACGGACCAACCGAGCGTATTCTTGGGCGACGCCCAGACTAAGCTAAAGCAGGTTGAAACGGAGCTTTCTCTGAAAAACACGTCGGCAGACCGGAAGAAAGCTTTACACGAACAGGTCGAAGAGCTGCAGCGGGAAATCGGCGATCTGAAACATTTCAGTTTTCTTATTTCCAAAGCGGACCCTTTCGTAGTGTTGCCTGGTTTCATTCTCCGGCAGGCCAATCACGCGTTTTTACCGAAGCTTGGTGATTACGTGGTGGTAATCTACGGTGATAAACTGTACCCGGCACTTTTAGGGGATGTCGGCCCCTCTTATAAGATCGGAGAAGGGTCGCTGCGCCTGGCGACCCAGTTAGATCCTCGCGCAAACGCCTACAATCGTCCGGCATCAAACCTGAACGTCACCTATTTGGTTTTCCCGGCGACCGCAGATCCGACCCCGGGCCCACCGGATCTACAGAAAATGCGAGATCGTTGCGAAACGCTGTTAAACGAGATTGGCGGTACTTCCGGGCAACTGTGGGAATGGACGGATATTCTCGCGACCCCCACCCCGTCTCCAACGCCGACCGCCAGCCCAACCCCGAGCGCAAGCGCTAGCCCAGCCGCGAGTGGTTCGGCGTCTGCCTCCTCCAGTCCGACACCGTCTGCGACATCTAGCCCGTCACCGACACCAACTCCCTCGCCTACACCTGCATCGCCCACCCCTAGCCCTTCACCCAAGCCAACTAAAGCTTCTGCCCGTGAGACGCCGCACCGGCATCATCATGAGGACGGGGAAAGCAGGGGCGATTAGGAACAGCCGCGAACCGGTTAAAGACCACAGCCCAGGGCTTCAGCCCTGGGTATGGTAGCAAAAAAATCACCCTGAAAGGGGGACCGAGTTGGGTCAGTGTGTGTGGTTAGGATTCAGTGTGATGACGGTGCGGTAACGAAGTACTCTGCGTCGTGATCAACGCTCGCATACCGGCTACCGCTATTTACGTCGGTCGCCCTTGCAGGGCGAATTCCGGATGCACCACAACTAACTGATCTTTTGCGAATTCCCAACGTAGCTCTGTAGGAGCGACATCTTTATAGCAATCCGACAATAAGATTGCGGCCAGCTCCGTAGGAGCGACATCTAGATGCGAACGTGGAACGTGATGTGCGTCGGAAATGCGCCCTCAACCAAAAACCCATCGACAGATCTATAGTAATTCTGTATGTTACATATGCATATGCAGAGCTGTCGATTTGCATTTGCGGTTCATGTCATGGCCGTCCTGGCCAACGAAGACAAACGCGCCTCGTCTGCCAACTTAGCCGAAACGGTTAACACCAACCCGGTTGTTATCCGTCGTTTGTTGATTGATCTCCAGAATGCCGGGCTGATCCGGACTTCGCGAGGTCCGCAAGGGGGTGCCGTCCTGGCAAAACCTGCCAAGCGCATTTCGCTTTGGCAGATTCATTCGGCAGTTGAATCACGCGAAATGTTTGGGCAACACCCCAATCCACCGTCAGCAAACTGTCCGGTCGGTCAAGGAATCGGGAAGGTACTAGGGTATGTCGAGAAACGGGCCAACCGGTCGTTCTCTCGCGAGCTGCAGATGATCTCCTTAGCGGACGTGGTGAGGCGGCTGCATCGCGCCTGACTGGTCAGCAACTCTAGATATCGGTAAGGGCAACTTTGCCCGCGTCCCGGCCGCCTCACCACGTCCGCTAGGTTCTAAGTTCTAGGCTTTACGTTTTAGGTTCTAAGTTGCCGGCACGGCGCGCCCGCCCAACCTGAAACTTAAAACCTATAACCTAGAACTTATAACCGATTTGATTTGTAATCGATACGATTACATATTCCTAGCCAGTAAGGGAAGTATTATGCTGGTAAAACCTTTTTATTCGCAGACCCTCGCATCTGGACACAATAACGCGGAACCACGGGCAACTCAGTTGGACGGTTCCGGCGATGATTCGCTGCTCGACTCGTATTCCAGAACCATTAGCTCGGTAGTTGCCCAGGTTGCTCCGGCCGTCGTCAATATTCGAGTTCAGACCGGACGCCGCGGCGAAGGGAATGGAAGCGGATTTTTTATCGCGCCCGATGGTTTCATTTTAACCAACAGCCACGTTGTACACGGGGCGCAGAAGATAGAAGTGACCTTAGCGGATGCTCGCACATTTGCCGCCAACCTGATCGGTGAAGACCCGGATACAGATCTTGCTGTTCTCCGAATTGGAGCCAATCAGCTCCCTAGTCTCGAGTTCGCAGATTCGAAGAAACTACGGGCCGGTCAGATCGCGGTGGCGATCGGGAGCCCCTATGGCTTTCAACAAAGTGTTACGGCTGGCGTCGTCAGTGCACTCGGTCGCTCGATGCGAGCTCAATCGGGGCGGCTCATGGACGATATTCTACAGACGGATGCCGCACTCAACCCCGGCAATTCCGGGGGGCCACTGGTTAACTCGCGTGGGCAGGTAATCGGCGTTAATACGGCGGTGATTCTACCGGCCCAAGGGCTCTGCTTTGCTATCGCGGCAAATACCGCGCAGCTGGTTGTCGGCTGGCTGATCAAGGACGGCAAGATCCGCCGTAGCTATCTCGGCCTTGCCGGTCAGACGGTGCCGTTACATCCGAGAATTACTCGGTTTCATCGTCTGGACCAGGAATCGGGTGTGTTAATTGCCAGCATCGAGCAGGGTGGCCCAATGGATCTGTCCGGCCTGCGGGAAGGCGATATAATTATCTCCTTCAAAGCTGCTCGAGTGAGTTCTATCGATGATCTACACCGTTTTCTGGTGGGCAGCGAAATCGGACAAAGATCGGTGCTAACGGTCATCCGCGGCACGGAGATATTGGACTTCTTGGTGACACCGAGGGAGTTGCCGCCGCGGGACTGAAGATTGGTCGAAGGAACCAGGAGGCCCTGGAGGGGAGCCGCTTTGGATCGCACCTGTGGGATCTGCCGCTATTCTCTCCAGGGCGAGGAAGGCCGGATAAGGCGTTAAACAGGCGGCTCCCGGAAACTACCGCACGCGTTGTTTTGTCCAGCGTACCGTTCAGAGATTCTTCATCCGCTTAAGGTGTCGTTAATCTAACACGCGTTGAACCTGGATTCTGGCTCCTGACTCCTGCGCTTGAACTCCTTTAACTCCTACCACAGAGTTGGGCCTATGAAGATCTCGATTGGCTCTGATCACGCCGGGTTTCGCTATAAAGAGAAAATTAAAGCAATGCTCAAGGAAATGGGCCATGAGGTTTTAGATTTCGGAACGGATTCCGAGGAACCTTGCGATTATCCTCTGTTTATCAGGCCAGCCGCCGAAGCCGTGGCTCGCGGTCAAACCGAGCGAGGTATTGTCCTAGGTGGATCCGGAAACGGCGAAGCGATCACTGCCAACCGTATCGCCGGAATTCGCTGCGGCCTCTGCTGGAACGAACAAGTCGCGAAATGGCACCGATTACACAATGACGGCAACGTTCTTTCGCTGGGGCAGCGCACAATTTCTGATGAAGAAGCATTACACATCGTCAGGGTGTGGCTAGAGACGCCTTTTGAAGGTGGCCGGCACGTGCGCCGCATTTATCTAATCGATCATCCTGAAGCAGCGGTGGCTTCCTAGGGATGAGTTTTGAACAGCAGATTCGAGCGGCGGAAGGATACGCAGAACTCGGAATGTATTCTGAAGCGCTGACGGAGCTGGATCAAATCTCGCCGGAGGAACAGGAACGTCTGGAGAGCCTTCGGATGCGGGTACAGATCGTTTTACAGATCAGCGACTGGAACGCCGGGCTAAAACTTAGCCGACGGATTGCCGAGATTTTTCCTAACGAAAGCTACGGGTTCATTCACGCAGCCTTCTGTCTGCATGAATTGGGAGAAACTCAGAGAGCAAAAGAAATCCTTCTGAACGGGCCACCCTCGCTACTGGAGGAACCCATTTACTACTACAACCTCGGTTGTTACGAGACCGTCCTCGGCAATCTTGACCAAGCAAAGGCATACCTGAGAGCCAGTTTTCGACTAAACAAAGGTTTCCGCGAAATCGCCCGGCAGGATCCAGACCTAATCCCGATTCGGGACGAACTCTAGAGTGGCATTGGTGAGGAGCCTCGCGCAAAGGGCGCGGATGGCCAGAGGGTAAAAATCGAGGAAATTGCGCAAAAGACAGATATTCTCCACTCGTCTTTAGCTCTGCGTCCGCTGCGACTTCTGCGCGAGGCTCTTATCCTGTATTGTTCCAGCTTCGACGCCAGCCCTGAACCGCCAATCATGTCTCTAGAGGATCTCTTTCAAGAAAACTTCACCAGCTATGACGAGCTCGGCGCATCGGTTTGTCTTTGGCAAGACGGTAAGATGGTGGCTTCGCTGGGTAACGGTTTTTGGGATCGTGAGAAAACCAGAAAATGGACCACTAAAACGCGGGTATTGATTTGGTCGGCGACAAAAGGCCTGGCTTCCGCTTGTCTTCTCCATCAGTGCGAACAGCAAAAGATCGCGCTGAGCCGCCGAGTGGCTGAGTTCTGGCCGGAGTACGCCGAGCATGGGAAAGCGGACACCACGCTTTTGCATATCCTGTCGCATCAATCCGGCCAACCGGCTTTACGCAACCCTGAGATTCCCTTTCTTGCGCACGAACAAGTGATTGAAGCGCTCGCAGGACAGGAACCTTTCTGGAAGCCGGGCTCCGCTCATGGCTATCACGCGAGAACCTACGGATTCCTGGTGGACGAACTCCTCCGGCGTATCGCGGGAATCAATGTTGGGGCCTATTTTCGCGAGGTTTTTGCCGTTCCGTTGGGGCTCGATCTCTGGATTGGTTTACCGCCGGAACTCGCTGACGACGTGGCTCCGATCTATTCGGCCCGGCGAACTCGCGCACCGTCAGACGAAGACCCGTTTTATGCGGAGATGGCCAAGCAAGATTCGCTGACCTTCAAAGCATTTAACACCCCCGCGGGTCTCATGGTTCCCTCGGTCATGAACCGGCCCGAGATCCGCACCCAGGTATTGCCATCGTTTGGAGGCATTGGCACTGCCGAATCGTTAGCGACCTTCTATTATCACACCTTTTGCGAGCCAACCTTTTTCAGCCTCGAGCGAATTGCCACTATCTCCGAAACGGCCGCTTCCGGAATCGACGCCGTTCTGCGGATACCGACGGCATTCGCTGCTGGATTCATGAAAGACATCATTTCAGGAGCTGGGCATAACTCCCGCGGGTTATTTGGTCCCTCGCCGTCGGCCTTCGGGCAACCCGGCGCGGGCGGCAGCCTTGCATTTGCTGATCCCAAGAACCACGTTGCGTTCGCCTACGTTATGAACCAGATGGAACCAGGGCTACTTCCTAACGCGAAGTCATTGCGACTCGTTCGGTCGGTGTATGGTGAAGACTTTTAGCACAACTTTTACGATTTCGACCCATGGTATCGGCACCTACGAAATCACCGATCGAATCGGCGCGATCGTCCACAACTCCGGGATACAGACCGGTACAGCCACCGTTTTGCTGAAACATACGAGCGCAAGTCTTCTGTTCTTCGAAAACGCGGATCCAACCGCGCGCGCTGATCTCGAGGAATTTTTCCGCCGATTGGTGCCGGAGGACGCCAAGTATTTTTCCCACACTTTGGAGGGTTCGGATGATATGCCTAGCCATATCAGGATGGCGTTGACCCGAACATCCGAGAGCATCCCGATCATGGACGGCTCCTTACAACTGGGGACCTGGCAGGGTTTGTTCGTTTACGAGCATCGTCGTCACCCAGCGCAACGGTCGATAGCGGTTAGCGTCATGGGAGACGCCGGATGAGCTCCGACCCGACGATTATCATTTCGGATCTTCATCTCGGTCACCGAGCGTCTCAGATTCGCGACCCGGAAGAGCTGGTGCCCATCCTAAAAGAAGCCCGCTCGGTCATTTTCAACGGTGATACCGTTGAGATGCGGACTGCCGTTGATCGTCCCGTGGGTCGGCATATGGCGGCCGTTATCGCCCGGCTTTGCCACAGCATCGGATGCCGACCCACCTTCGTTAACGGAAATCATGACCCGACCGTCTCAAAGATCGATCATGTGGATTTGATGGATGGCCAGATCCTGGTCACGCACGGTGACATTCTGTTTCTGGGTGTCGCCCCCTGGAGCCGGCAAGCACTCGCCTACCGAAAGATTCACTTGCGAGCATTGGCCAATCTCGGGCCTGACGCTCTAATGAATTTCGAGAAGCGACTGTTAGCCGCGAAACGGACCTCTATCAAACTGCAATTGATGGAGCGCCCAGTAACCGAACACTCCAAGGCACCAAAACTAGCCGTCCTGATGCAGCAGTTTTGGCCTCCTCATCGGCCGTTTATGATACTTCACGCCTGGCTACAAACGCCAACCTTGGCCGCCCGTTTGTGCGACTTGTTCCGGCCGAATGCCAAATACGTCATGGTTGGTCACACCCATTACCCGGGTGTTTGGAAGCGCGGCCCGGTCACGGTCATCAACACCGGCAGCTATGTCCTGCATTTTGGTGCACTAGCTGTCCTCCTGGAGGGAAAATGGATTGAGATCCGGAAGATCATAAAACAGAAGGACGGATTCGTCTTAGGTAAACGGGTCGCACGGTTTCAGGAAAGGACAGCGGAAAAGTTAGAGGTTGGGGGGTAACATTCGGCGGTCTGGCCACATATTTGGTGGGGCGAGGCTCCCGAATGCCCTGAGAATCTGAACGAAGCTGCAGACCTGTCAAACCCAACACCTGGCTACACCGGTAAGCTCGCCGAGCCGCGATGTAACGCGTGGCTGGCGAAGTGATCGGACTCATGTAGGTAACACAGACGCCAATTTCTCGATAATCGGGGTGTTAGCGACGCGGGAGACCCGCGGCTCGGCACGGCTGAGATGTAGTACAGCGTTGGGGATCCACTAACGTCAGGAGCTCCGTTTAGATTCTCAGGCCGTTCGGGAGCCTCGCCCCACCAAAGCTAATCTCGCCAGGCTCCTAACTCCTAAATTCTAGCTCTTTCCCCGACGGTTCGCCTCTCTCCAGCAGCCGTCTCCGGGCAGACTCAATCAGCTCTGCATACGTCAAAGAGGGACGGTCACCCAGATGATCCTCGGCCAATCGATCGCGGCCGTGTTGATAGTCGATGGAGTAAAGCCCGAACCGCGGTGTGAAAGAGCCCCACTCATAGTTGTCGAACAAGGACCAGTGTAGATAGCCGATGAGCGGTACACCGGCTTGAGCAATGCGAACCACTTCATCGATATGCACCCGCAGAAATTGACTCCGGGTCATCCGGTCTCGACGCAATGTGATGTGGTTATCTAAGCGGCGACGCAGAGCCATTCCGTTCTCGGCAATTAATACCGGACGGCCTGCGTAGTCTTTACTGTAATGCTCGCAAAAGAAGCGCATTCCGACCGGTAACACTCGCCAATCCCACCATTTACTAGTGATGTTGTTCATGAGCCAGGCTCGGAAATTTTTATCCTTGAATTCGTGATCCCACCAGACCGGTAAACGGAAGACATGGGCAGCGAAGGGGTCGTAATAATCCAGGCCCAGATAATCGAAGGTAATGGGGCGGGCTGCCGAATAAATATCTTCCACCAAACTGGAAAAGAACTCGGGGGAGAATGTTTTGTAACCAATCCAGTTACTGAGTCGCTTGGTTAAAGAACCGAAAAAATAAGGAATGTCTTTGACCAAAGGGATCCGCGCCTCTTCAAAGGCATTCTCGAACTCGTGGATCTTGGCGTAGACATAGTCGCGCAATTCCGAGGCTCTGACTCCGCGTTCCCGGACGCTAAGCAGATCCAACATGATTTTGTCCGACCAATAAAGGTCTGTGCAGTAGTTGTTGCAGGTTACCAGCGGAGTGGGCCAGCGGTTCTGTTCGTACAGATCATGAATCAGGTTATAGGCGCGGACATGGGCGCGCAGGATTTGTCTGGTGGCCGCGGATACATTGCGGAACCCGGTGCCAACTCCTTTGCGTCCCGGGAACTGGGTGCCCAGATAGGTGTTGAGCACCAACATATTCGGCTCGTTAATCGTAATGTAGTATTTGATTGGCGCCAGCCCATGCCGATCCGCCAATGCTCGATTCAGGTTCAGAACCGTGTATTCAACGTATCGACAAAATTGTTCGACGATCTCCGGCTGTAGCCAAGGATCCGCGCCCAACCACGCCGGATGGACAAAGTGATGCAGAGTTACTACCGGCTCTAGCCCGTTCCGGCGGCACTCCGCCAACATTTCAACGTAATTTTCCAACGCCGCGTCATTGAAGGGAGGCGGTGGGCCAGGCTCATCGGTAAGGGTCGGTTGAATCCGGCTCCATTCGACGCCAAGACGAAACGCACTCAGGCCTAAAGTCTTGCAGCGCCCAAAATCTTCGGGATACCGGTTCCAGAAGTCGGCCGCTAATCCGGCTGGCACAACATCGCCACGACGTTCGGACTCCGCCCAGTTAGTCTGGGGTTGCGCGGGGCCATTGTAGCCTCCTTCCGATTGATAAGCGGATGTTGCAACACCCCAGAGCAGATCCTCCATAACTCACCGGAGCTTGGTATCTCGTTCTCTAGCCGCAGCGATGGTAATCGCTTCGGCGTCGTCATCGGTAACTTCCAAAGCCGACACGTTATCGGACACTAATGTTTCGACGATTAACCGGGCGGCATCCGGCCGGCTCAAGGCGTAGGCGCGATTCCGCATTTGATCCAATCGCTCCGGATTGTCCAACAAGGCATCTATCTTGTACGGGACCGTGGTCATCTCGTTACATTTCACCGCGACACCGTCCTCAAGCAGATGATCACTATTTCTCTCTTCCTGGCCGGGTATCGGGCTCACGATAACCATGGGCAATCCGCAGGTTAGAGCCTCGGCGCTGGTCAGACCCCCAGGTTTACCAATAAATAGGTCGGAAATTTTCATTAGATCCGGCATCCGATCGGTATACCCGAAGACTTGAAAATTTTCGTTATCGTAACCGACTGCTCGTTGAACCCGGTCCCTCGTCTCAATGCTTCTGCCGCATACCACCAAGGTCTGCACCTTGTTGCGCAGCTGTTTGAGCCGCTCAACAAGAAACTCCGCCGGGCCGACTCCTAGAGCCCCTGCCGACAATAGCAGCGTTGGCCGAGTCGGATGCAATTGGTAGTTCTGCCGGGTACTAACCCGGTCAATCGGGCTAGCGAACTCCGGGTCGATAGGAATGCCTGAAACCGTGATCCTGTCTGTGGGCAGTCCCAACATCTCCAAGTGAGCCCTCGTTTCATCGATAGCTACAAAATAGCGATGAAACATCCGCGACAGCCACATGGCATGAAAATCCAAATCCGTCACCACGATCGATAGATGCGCATCCAGCCGATCTTTAGCGATAAGGTCGGAAATGATTCCGGCCGGCATAAAATGCGTGCAGACGGTGATATGCGGGTCAAATTTGCGAATAAATTTTACCAAGGGTCCAGTATTCAAGCGATCGAGCATCAGCCGCATGCCATCGGTCTTCCATGGTTCATCGCTTTGTTTGTACCACCAGCCGAGGAAGTCGGGAGCGGTCTGCACCAAACGTGCGTATAGCTTCGAATAAAAGTCGCGGAAGAGCTTGTTCGTGAAATGCAAGGCGTCGCTGTGAACCACCTCGCCCACTCTGGGATCTCCTCTAAAAGCCTTGGTTAGCGCCTCCCCGGCGCGGACGTGTCCAGTCCCCGCGCTGGTGGACATGATAAGAACCCGTTTCTTCATCATTTCTTAGACACCGGTTCCTGCGCCAGTCGATGGGTTAGTGACCTGAGATTGGTTTAGCTTCAGTTCAACCCAATCCACTGTTTTCTTCAAGGTAACGTTTATACTTGTCCTCCGAAGCCAGGCTTCTTGCGCTCTGTGAGCTACGACGCGCCTATCACAATAAAGCTGCGCTAACGCGACGCAACGGCGGGATGGCGAAGGAGGAATCTTTAGATTCATCTCTTCACTTAACATCCCTGCTCGCACTCGGGACCGTTTCCATGCTCAATGCTGAATCCACAAATTGTTCAAAATCAGTCTGCAACTTTTTGCGAGAACCGCTTTCGAGGTAGACCATATGCCCGCAGCCATAGAAGCTCAGCGTGACATTGTTCCGCACCGCGGGATCGAGATTCATGGCGTGCACCACGCTTTCGGCCGCAAAATACGGCGTCGCCAGATCATAATAACCACAACAAACCATGACCCTAAGATAACGATTCCGATTCATGGCTTTTTTCAAGTCCTCGGCCACGTCTAAATACTTGTTACGAGAGAAAAGCCAAGGGTGCACCTCGGCGACGCGCTCGTAGGGCAACTCGCTCTCATATTTTAGGTCCTGCCGCACGTAGGTATAGAAGGCAGACGTAAATGGAGCGTCTACGGCTTCGTCACTTGGGTCGGAATCTTCCCGATCGGTCCCCGGATAGCTGCGAATGCCCGTGTACCGGCTATCGTATCGGCCCAACGACCGGTTTTGATCGCGCAAAAGATCGTTGAAAAACAAGTTATCTGGTTCCCGCAGACCAAGCTGCAGGAATCGCTGTTGGGTCAATCCGGTGAACCGCGCTAGTTGAGCGGCCACCGCATTTTTTTCCTCCGAAGAGAGTCGGTCTCCTCTGAATAGTGCCCGATTGTAATCGTTCTCCGCAAATTGTTCCACCTGGGAGAGAAGATCGGAGAGACTGAGCTGTTGGAGGTCGGGAGAGAGCTTTTTGTGGTACCAGGCCGCCGAGGCGTACGAAGGCAAGAATAGGGGGTAGGGTTTATCGTTGCCCGGACTGAAATCGATCGCTTGAAAATTCAGCACAGAACTGATCAAGACAATCCCATTAAGATAAAGGCCATAACGGCCCGCCAGATAGTCGCTGAGTCCTGCTGCCCTGGTTGTTCCGTAGCTTTCACCCGCAATAAATTTCGGAGATGACCATCGCCCGTACTTGGTGATAAAAAGGCGAATAAAGTCGCCCACACTTTGGATGTCCTCCTTGTAACCCCAGAATTGCTTCGCATCTTCGCCCGGCGCCGGACGGCTATAACCGGTGCCCACCGGATCAATAAACACCAAGTCGGTTTTCGGAAGCCAGGTACTCTCGTTATCCACAAGCTTGCTCGGTGGCGGCAGTGCTTCTCCAGCATCGGTAAGTTGAGCCCGGCGCGGACCTAGTCCGCCCAGGTGCAGCCAGACAGAGGCCGACCCCGGTCCGCCATTGAACGCAAAGGTCAACGGTCGGGCTGCTGGATCACCGACGTCTTCTGCGACATACGCGACAAAGAACACCTGTGCTTTCGGTTTTCCTTTGGTCGGATCAACCGGTTTTTCGTTCTTTTTCGGCTCGGAGGTTGCCTCGGGCTCGGAATCTTCGCTCGCTTCCGCCTCCTGCTCCTGCGCTTTGTTTTGTTCCTCTACGGTGTCTCTGAGCACCAGATAGCCGGTGATGGCCTTATATCTTAGACTTTTTCCATCCGGGAGAGTCAGGCTGTGTTCGGTTACAACTGGCGGGGGCGGCTCAAGCTCAGCTGGCTTTTCATCTTTGGCCGCAGGATTTGGCTTAGGAGTTTCTGAAGGAGACGGCTTAGGGTTCTGTCCCAGGAGCATCGTGCCGCTCATCAACAAAATCAGCAAGGCCGCCGGCTCACGCAAAGAAATTTGGAGCATAGTTGTGCCTTTGCCCTTTAGCCGAAACTGGCGGATAGGCAATCGCTGACTCGCCTTAGGCTCGTCAGCGAATGATCAATAGCCGATAGCCAATAGCCAATCGTTGCTGGTGCTTCGGCATTTGCAAATATTGGCTATCGACTATTGGCTATTGGCTATATGAGCGAGCCTGAGGCGAGTGAATTGCGTCTGCTCGAGACTGCGCTGTACCTTGATGATGTTGCCCTGGAAGCGCGATTTTATCAGGATCTCTTCGGCTTTCGATTACTGAGCGGAAGCACCGAACCTGATGCAGTTTTTGCCGCTTTGGAGATACCGGGAAAAGCAGTCTTGCTGTTTTTCAAGAAGGGAGCAAATGCGCAACCCGTTGATACCGGACGGGGCATGATCCCTCCCCACGGCGGCGCAGGGAGCTTGCACCTGGCGTTCACGATCTTGACCGACTCTTACCAATCCTGGAAAACAAAGCTCGTAGCCCGGAATATTAAAGTTGAGAGTGAAGTCCATTGGCCACGCGGCGGCCGCAGTCTTTATTTTCGAGATCCCGAAGGTAACCTAGTCGAATTGGCAACCCCGGGACTGTGGCCATTCGCTGACTCGCCTTTAGGCTCGTCAGCAAATGGCCAATGATCGATAGCCGATAGCCAATAGCCAAGTGTACGGTTAACAGCTTCATCGGCTATCGGCTATTGGCTATCGGCTATACAAACGAGCCTAAGGCGAGTTTGGCCGGTTGACGTGCCAGTTTCACCGATTAGAATACCAGGGAAGTAGGGTTATGCTTACATACAGGTTTCGTCACTGTCGAATAATTGGAGCGAAACGATTGAGCCTCCCCTCGGCTATGGGCTATCGGCTATTGGCTATTCCAAACGAGCCTAAGGCGAGTTTGGCCCGCCGGTGACTATGGATTCAGGTTCTCCCGACGCATCAGCAGTTGATGTCGCCATCATTGGAGCGGGCTTTTGCGGCTCTATGGTCGCGGTCAATCTGTTACGTAAGGCTAAAGAAATTGAAGTCGCATTGATCGAGCGCTCGGGATCGTTTGCGCGAGGCTTGGCCTATGGCACCACGGATCGCTCTCATCTCTTGAACGTCCCCGCAGCCAAGATGGGAGCATTCCCGGATGACCACGAACATTTTTATCGCTGGGCGCGCGAGAATCCGGAAGAGCTTAAGCGACAAGGCGTCAACGCGGTGGAACCGCACTCGTTTTTACCGCGAGTTCTGTATGGTAGATATCTCGCGGGACTTCTTGATCAAAGTGGCGCAGGCGGCTCCCTTCGGCGAATCACTGCCGAGGCGATCGATGTGGCGCCTCAGGCCAACGGCAGGTTCCGGGTCAAACTTCGAAACGCTCCTGGCCTTATTGCGCAGCACGTGGTCTTGGCGCTGGGAAATTTTCCTCCAGGCGATCCAAAACTGCGCGATCAGCGCTATCACCGGGTGGAGCGTTACTTGGTGAATCCCTGGTCAGAGGAAACCAGAAAGAAATTGGCAGAGGCCGGTGATGTCCTGATTCTTGGCTCCGGGCTGACAGGGCTCGACCTGTTACTGAGCTTGGCGACATTGAAAAGCCAAGGAACGATCCATGTTTTATCTCGCCGAGGGCTTTTCCCGAAACCGCACCGCACCGTCAAACCCTTTGCATCCTTTCTAGATCAGAAATCGCTGCCAAGAACGGCCCGGCAAGCCTGCCGATTAATCCGAGCTCAAGTTAAACAGGCTGAAGCCGGAGGGATCGATTGGCGAGCAGTGATTGATTCCATCCGGCCTTACTCTCAGCAAATCTGGCGACAATGGCCCACGGAGGAACGCCGCCGATTCTTACGCCATTTAAAGGCGTTTTGGGAGTCGCATCGGCACCGAGCCGCTCCCGAAGTGCTGGAAGTAAAGTCTCAGCTTGAAGAAGCGGGACGCCTCCGGTGTCATAGGGGGCGGATCTTCTCCATCGCTCCCGAAAAAGAGTTTCTATCGGTTCAATTCCGAGACTCGAACGACCACAGTGACCGAGTCCTCCGCGTGGGCTATGTCGTGAACTGTACCGGGCCGGAATGCAACTACCACAAGTTGACCGATCCCTTAGTGGTACAGCTATTCAGCCGGGGAATCATTGTACCGGATCCTTTATTTCTAGGGCTGGACGTTGGATTGGGCGGGACCATTCTCAACCTGCAAGGCGAACGTGTGACTCATCTGCACACCCTTGGGAGCCCACAGAAAGGGATCTTGTTCGAGACCACCGCCGTCCCCGAATTAAGAGAACAGGCCGCTGAGCTAGCCAACCGAATCCTCTACCAGCTCGAGCACCGACAAAACAGCCAAAAGCTCGACCAGTCAGAGCACGCCGCCGTGGCGTTCCAGATTTAGGCGAAACGGGCGCACCGGGTTCTAACACGGTTCAGGTACGCGCTAGCTCCTATACCGGCGGACGCGGATAGGACCTATGGGACCGATAGGACTTATCTCGAGGAGACTCATAAGTCCCAGTAGTCCTATAGGTCCCATCTGTGGCGAGCAGACGGCGCGTTTATTCTACCTTTGGCGCTTTCGTCGCTGAGCTCGCTCCACCCTTCGGTCCGAAGAATTTCATGATGACTGAGAAGAACACGGGCGTGAGAAAGATCCCGAACAAGGTCACACCAATCATCCCGGCAAATACGGCAGTACCCAGGGCTTGGCGGGTCTCGGCGCCCGGCCCTTTCGCGATTGCCAAGGGCAAGACACCGAGGGTGAACGCAAATGACGTCATCAGAATCGGCCGGAGACGCAAACGGGCGGCATCGGCAGCTGCGGTGAACCTATCCTGTCCGCGCGCTACTTCATCCCTGGCAAACTCGACAATTAAAATCGCGTTCTTACAGGCTAAGCCCACCAACACGACGAACCCGATCTGGGTGAAAATGTTATTATCCATCGCGCGGATCAGCACACCGGTAATCGCCGCCAGCAAACACATCGGCACGATGAGTATAATCGAGGCTGGCAACGCCCAGCTTTCGTACAACGCGGCTAGCACCAGAAATACAAACACCACGCAGAGCGGGAAAATATAAACCGCACTATTTCCTGCTAAAATTTGCTGAAGCGACAACTGCGTCCATTCGAAGCCGAACTGAGGGGGAAGCGTATCCCGGCAAATCTGTTCTATCCATTGGATGGCTTGTCCGGAGCTGATCCCGGGCAGAGTGGAGCCTTGGATGTCGGCGGACGGATAAAGATTGTAATGCATCACCTTATCCGGACCGGATATTTCGCGAATGCTCAGTAATGTACCTAGCGGCACCATACCGCCTGAATTGTTTCGCGTATAAAGCTGGCGGATATTACCGAGGCTATTTCGAAACTGGGGCAGGGCTTGCGCGTTTACCTGGTAAACACGGCCTAGATAATTGAAATCGTTAATGTAGGTCGAACCGAGATAGGTTTGCAGGGTCGAAAAAACGGAATTAACTGGAACGTTTAACGTCTCTGCTTTCTTTCGATCAATATCGAGATAGATCTGCGGTACGTTGTATCGGTAACTTGTGAACAACCCGACTAAGCCGGGTTGTTGGCTGGCTCTGGCGATAACCGCATTAGTCGCGTCGTAAAGCTGGGCCAAGCCGGCCGAACGGCGGTCTTCTATCTCCAGGTTGAACCCGCCGGCGTTCCCCACACCCTGGACCGGCGGCGGCGGAAACGCCAATACAAACGCGTCTGTAATCTGGTTCACGTTCCGGCGCACCGCCCCCAATATCGCATCCATGGAACGACCCGGGTCATTCTCCCGTTCTTCAAAAGGTTTCAGCGTTGCGAACACGGTACCGGCATTTGAACGGGTTGAACCGTCCAACCCGGAAAACCCACCGATCTCCACCGCGTGGTCTACTCCGGGAATCTTGAGTACAATATTTGAGAGCTGTTCCAGCACCGCGTCAGTTCGTGGTAACGACGCCCCGTCCGGCAATTGGGCGAGAATAATCACGTATCCCTGGTCTTGGGTAGGGATGAACCCGCCAGGTACGGTCTTGAACTCGTATCCGGTTAAAAATAAGAGGCCGGCATAAACCGCCAATACGATCACGGACAAGCGCAACAGCCTATTTACTATCCGGGTATACCCGGCCGTGGTGGCCCCAAACACACGGTTAAACCCTCGAAAAAACCAGCCAGCTCCGAAATCGAATACTCGAGTAAGTAGATCTTTCTTGGCCCCTTTTCCTTTCAGCAGCAACGCCGCCAATGCCGGGCTTAAGGTCAAAGAATTGAAGGCCGAGATGATGGTAGACACCGCAATAGTCAACGCGAACTGTCGATAGAATTGTCCCGTGATGCCGCTGACAAACGCCGTCGGGATGAACACTGCGCTTAAAACGATGGCAATGGCCACCACCGCCCCGCCCACTTCATCCATCGCTTTGCGGGCCGCCTCCTTGGGCTCTAAACCTTCCTCAATATTTCGTTCTACATTCTCAACCACCACAATGGCGTCATCGACCACGATACCGATGGCTAACACGAGACCGAACAGTGACAGGTTGTTGAGAGAGAACCCCATGGCCGCCATGACGGCAAAGGTCCCGACTAAGGATACCGGAACGGCCAGTAAAGGAATAATCGTGGCGCGCCAGGTTTGCAGGAAAACTAATACGACGATCAACACCAGAACGATCGCTTCAAAGAGGGTGTGATAAACCGCCTCAATAGATTGGCTCACGAACTGGGTCGGGTCATAAACGATCGCGTATTGCAGCCCAGGAGGAAAAGAGGCGCTCAACTCCTTCATGGTGGCCCGGACGGCCTGGGACGCCTTTAATGCGTTTGATCCGGGTAGCTGGAAGATACCGAGCGCTACCGCGGGTTTACCATCGAGGCTGGAACTGGTGCTGTAGTCCTGGGCGCCAAGCTCGATATTCGCCACATCTGCCAGGTAAACAATTTGTCCGTTCGAGCCTCGTTTAACGATGATCTGCTTGAACTGATCCGGAGTGATC
The DNA here is from genome assembly GCA_019239825.1 of Verrucomicrobiota bacterium. GTDB lineage: Bacteria > Verrucomicrobiota > Verrucomicrobiia > Chthoniobacterales > JAFAMB01 > JAFAVN01. The sequence continues at coordinate 19,740 of JAFAZK010000090.1, forward strand.
AGTCGACCCAGCGTATTGATGGTGAGAGTAAAAGCGGTCCCTTTGGGAGCCGGTGGGGCGCCTAGTTGTCCGGCCGCTACCTGGATGTTCTGCGCTTGTACCGCGTTCACCACATCTTGAGCAGTGAGACCACGCGCATACATCCGGTTCGGATCCAGCCAGAGCCGCATACTATAGTCGCGCTCACCGAAAATTTGAACGTTGCCTACTCCGTACAATCTCGAGAGCGGATCTCTGACCTGGATCAGCGCATAATTACTGATGTACTCCTGTCCGTAAGTGTTATCCGGCGAGAGCAAATGCACCACCATCATCAGGTCAGGTGATTGCTTCTGCGTGGTGACCCCAATCGCCTGAACCTCTTGAGGAAGACGCGGCAACGCGACGGAGACTCGGTTCTGCACCAGGACTTGGTCTGTATTGACATCCGTCCCCAAGGCAAATGTAACCGTGATCGTAACAGCCCCATTGGCGGTCATCTGTGACGACATGTAGAGCATGTTCTCCACACCGTTGACCTGCTCTTCAATGGGTGTTGCCACGGTCTCGGCCAGCACCTGAGGATCTGCTCCGGGATAGGTCGCCGAAATCTGAACCGTCGGTGGCGCTATCTCCGGGTATTGCGCAACGGGTAATGCTAAGTATGCGACTCCGCCCGCCAGCACAATCAGGATGGACAACGCCATCGCGAAAATCGGCCGGTCGATGAAGAAGTGTGAGAGCTTCAAACGGCGGCCCTCCTAAAGACAGGAATAGCCGCGAAAAGGCGCAAAAAGCACAAAAGGGAAAAGCGGATAAAATTTAACGGATCAATCACGCCAGGCGTTATTCGGAGCGCAACCAAAATCATGTCAGAGATTTTTTTCGTCGTTGGCTTTTTGCGTCTTTTGCGCCCTTTTTGCGGCTATCTAATTCTTCCGCTATTCGTTCTTGCCGTTGCCCTCTGACCGCGTTGGCCTTTGCGCGCTGAGCGGGTTCTTATCGTTCCCGGCGTTCACAGTGCTCTCGGCCTTCCGCGACTGCGCTCCGTCGCCCGAAGCTCCAGAAGCTACGTCGGGCGAGCCGGCGTTAACATGGGTTTCTATGGCCAGCTCTTCCGTTGCGTACTTCGTCATTTCCGTAGGCTCGGCCTTCACTTTTATGTTTGGCCGGACTTTACCTATTCCCTCAACGATTACGGTTTCATCGCCAGAAAGACCGCTTCTAATCACACGCAAACCTTCCACGATTGGTCCTGTCTCCACGGTCTGATACTTGGTGAGACCGTCCGGTTGAACGACCACGACAAACTTCTGGTTTTGGTCGGTCCCGATAGAGCGATCTGCGATCAGGATCCCCTCAAACTTAGGTGTACCGGCTATTCTAACCGTGCCGAACGTTCCGGGCAGGAGATAACCGTCCAGATTTGGAAACCGGCCCCGTACCTGCAATGTGCTGGTATTTGGATCAAAGGCATTATTAACGAAGTCAACGATACCTTGATGGGGATATCCTTCCTCGCTCTCAAGGTGCAGCCAGACCGGCAGCGGTTGCCCCGTGTTTGGCCATTTTCCTGCTCTGACCGCTTGTCTATACCGCATCACGGACGCTTGATCGACATAGAAGTACACATAGATCGGGTCGATACTAACCAGCGTGGTAAGTTGGGTGGTATTTGCCTGCACTAGGTTGCCCCGATTCACTAATTGCACCCCGATGCGGCCGTGAATCGGCGAGCGAATTTGCGTGAAATCCAGATTCAGCTGAGCCGCTTCCACGCCCGCCTGGTCAGCTACTACGGTGGCATCGGCCACATATTTCTGCGCCGCGGTGGTATCAAAATCCTGCTTCGCAATCACGTTCCTCGTATAGAGGTCTTGGGCCCGCTCTAAGTTTGCGTTGTCCAGTTTCTGCTGGGCAAGAGCCTGCTGTAATTGACCCTTCGCCTGATCTAACGACGCCTGATAGGGCCGCGGATCGATCACGAACAGAAGATCTCCGAAATTAACGATATCCCCTTCTTTGAACGTGATGTTGTCGATGTACCCGGTCACCCGGGGTGTAATCGTGACCGTATCAACTGCTTGGGTCTGCGCCGTGAAGTATTCCCACTCAACAATCTCTTTCTTGATCGGCTTCGCTACAGTCACCATCGGTGGCGGAGGACCTTGAGCGGCCTCTTTCTGTTCGCACCCAAAGCCGACGAGGCCTGCTAGTGCAAGGAGTCCGACCTTGAGAGCTGCGGTGAAAAATCGGCGACGATCCATGGCCCTAGTTCAATCGCGGCACAGACTTGCATCGATCACGGGCGCTTGTCCATCCCAAAAGAACGGAGCAAGGGTCGCCACTAATTTTGGTGGGGCGAGGCTCCCGAACGGCCGTACCGTCGAACCGCAGCACGTGATGGATCTTCGCCAGACAGTGCCGCTACTTCCCAGAGCGTGCCGAGCCGCGATGTAGCGCTAGACCACGGCTCGGCGCATGTTCCGACCTATCGACGCGATTCGGCAAGAACCCACCAACCGCTACGGTTCAATCATGGGGCCGTTCGGGAGCCTCGCCCCACCCACGCCGACACGCCGACACGCCGACACACCACTACGGCGCCGGCGTTCCCTTTTCCTTGCTCTTACCTTTCTCTTTTTCGCCCTCTGGTTTTTGGCCTTGAGGCGCGGGGGCCCGATTTTCTTTATTCTCGGGCTTTTGCGCGCCTTCTTGTTTCCTCACCGGCTCACCTCTTGGTTGGCCTTCTTCGTTCGGTTTGTTCTCCTTAGGCGCAGCCTGTTCGTTTTTCGGAGGTTCGTTCTTGGGAGCACGCTCTTCCTTAGGCGGGTTCACTACTTTGGGCGCGCTTTCTTCTTTCTTCAGAGACTCACCTTTCGGTTCCTGTTTTGGCGGATTCTCAGGCTTCGGTCCGCCTTCTTCTCTTCTGATCGATTCGTTCCTTCGAGAAGCCTCCGGTCTCGGCGTACCTCCTACTTTCGGTTCAATTCCGCCTTTCCGCAGCGACTCACCGCTCTTCGGTGAAGCCTCGGGTTTCACTGCTTCTTCCGGCTTCGGTGTTTCTAACTTTGGAGTTGTCGCTGCTTTTGGAAGGCGCTGTTCCTTGGTTTTTTCTTCAGAGCCCGGAGTGGTTGGTCTACCGCCGCTAATCTCATTACCCGTGGTTGGATGCTGGCCGCCTTTTTCCGGGCGCGCTTCCTCATTCTTTGGTGTGGGAATACCTCCCGCAGGAGCAGGTGTTTCTTTTCGTTCCGGTTGTCCCGGAGAAAACACCGTAGCTGACGGTTGACCTTTACCTTGTAGCCTTTGTTCTTCGTTTCTTGGGGTTTGCGCACGGTTGGCGGCGCCGCGGTTCGGCAATATCGTTTGGAAGTGTTCACCACCCGCTGGCCGGCTCCCTATCAAGTTCGGCGGCATGGTGTTCCAACCTTTACTGCCACCGGTTTCAGGTCGCTTGGCCGTTTGGGCCGGTGGAACCGTTTGGGCCGGTGGAACTGCCCGACCGCCTGTAGCCTGCGGATGTTGAGGTCCAGTTCCCGGAGGGGGATTGACGTTCTTGGTCTCGTGGACAAATGTTGGTTTCACTAACGCCTGCTTAGGCGGTTGCTCTTTCGGCGGCGGGTTCTGCTCGGCAATTTTCTTGCGCAATTCCGCTTGCTCCGCCGGATCCACGTTCTTCCAGCCATTGTCCACCTCTGCTTTGGCCAGACGCGTTTTGACTGGCGGTTGCACCGTTGAAATCGCTCGCAGTTTTTCTGCGGGCCCGACCACCCGCAGCTCTGTTCCTCGGACATCGGCGCCGTAGCCAGCCTGTCGATCGGAATTAAAAACGATCTTCGTCGGTTCAATTTTCTGGGTCAGGTATTGCTGAACCGTTTCCACCCGGGGACCAAAATTGTTAATCACAGTGTTCCGAACCCGAATGTTGGTGATGTTCGTCGTCTGGCGAATGATTTGGACGTTCTCGTTCGGAGGCGCGAAGTAACGCAGATAACTTGGCTGGCTCCAGCTCTTGAAGTTGATGAAGGTGTAAGCGTTGGGCCCTATTCCGTAGTAGCTATCGGCCCAGCCGGAGATACCGACGTTGACGCTAAACCCGGCATCGGGAGGCAGCGGCGCCCAGCCGGCATACTCGCTGCTCTGCCGCCAAGAGACCCAAGCCGGCGCCCATTCATTGCCCGGCACCCAACACCACCCCTGGCCGGAGATCCGCACCCAACGCCCGTAATGATACGTCGCCCAGCCGAAATTCTCGTTCGAATACCAGAACCAACCGCGATCGGTCCAAACCCAGTGACCGTCTCGATAGGGCGCCCAGTCGCCCTGGGCGACATGCGGTCTAAAGCAATACCCGTAATCACCCGCTTCGACCCAATCGCCGTCTGATGAAAGCCGGGAGTAAAAGACGCTATAATCATCGCCGCTTCCTTCTGATTGAGATTGGGCTTCCGGTTGCGGCGTTTGCGGTTGAGCCTGAGCTAGTGGGGTAGCTCCTTGTCCTTCTGGGACTGCCAGAAATGCAATTGTCCGCCCATCCGTGGTGGTGCCATAGCCGGCAATCCAACCGCGGTTGTTGATTCCGTAGGCAACGTCTAGAGAAGCGAAACCGGAGTCAGCCAAGTTCGAAGCCAATTTATCCAACTCCGACATCTGGCCGTTGCTATAAACGAATGCGCGTTTCTGGTCTGCGCTTTCGCTATCTCCTACCACCTCGCCCTGATCATTGATCGACCGGGCAAAACTCGCCGTCTCGAACCCGGCAAGAGTACCCAAGTCGCGGGTGGAGCCCTTCCGATAAAGGAATGCGTGCGGTGCGCCATTTGAGGTCTCTGCATCGCCCACCACTTCGCCTGACTTGTTGATCGCCAAGCCTTCGCTGTTGGTTCCGCCTAGGGTACCGATATCTTTAACGTCTCCGTTGGCAGACGCTAACAGGAAGGCATGGATGACACCCTGGTCTGTGTCGGTTCTACCCGCCACCTGACCCGCGTCATTGATCGCATATGCGGTCCGGAAGGCATTGGAGTTTTGGGCAACACTGACCTTCAGATCCTTGACACCGCTATTATCGAATAGCACTGGCCGATGGTCATCCGTAGCATTCTGGCTATCACCCGCCGCCTGGCCGGAGTTATTGATCCCGAACGCTTCGCTGCTGACGCCCCCATCAAGCGATCCAAGGGCCTTAATTCCGCCGTCTTTCGTATAGATGAAAGCCCCTAAGTTGCCGTTTGCGTCTTGGCTATACCCGGCAACCTGGTCGGAACCGTTGATCGCACAGGCCGCATTCATTTGGCCGCCCAGCGACCCGACATCGATCGAGGACCCGCTGCTCTGAGAATAAAGGAACGCCCGATAAGTATCCCCTTGGACATAATACCCGACCACGTTCCCGTTGTCGTTCAGGCCGAGTGCCGAACTGTTGTAACCAGACGGAGTCGGTAAGTTGATGATCTTATATCGGTCTTGAGCTGACGCGAATACTGCGAGCCCCGGCATCAAGATCCCTGCCAACCAAGCAGCAGTCCACGAGCGTTGGATGTGAGAGAAACACATAAGTGAGGAGAGACAACAGATTGAAGGTTTAGAAATTAACCCAGATGTTTGGCTTGCCCGACGGCTCGTCCGACATAGCCCGAGATCTCAGGCGCTTGCCCATGCGGGTTCGTCCGGCGAAGTCGGAAGCCACCCGGACTGCGCCACTTAGGTCCTTTGAGTTTCTGACGAGTGCGCTAAAACAGAGCTTAAAACGATGGGGCGAAGTTGGGCCAGACATCTGAGCCGTTAGACTGTCCTGCTTCGCATTTTCTTCAACCTGACGCAGTCGATATTCAAATGGAGCCGGCAGTCGGGCTCGAACCGACGACCTGCTGATTACAAATCAGCTGCTCTACCAGCTGAGCTATGCCGGCTTATCGAAGAGGAACCAGAGGTTAGCGGCGATCGCGTCACTCCTCAACCGCATTTTTCATTTGCCTTCAGCGGATTTAGGCTGCAGAAAGATCTACCAGACATACTCTTGCGCCAGGCGCATCAACGTCTCGGGCTCCTCCCCCCGGATTTGTAATTCGTTCACCCTTAGCCCTTCATGGTACGAGAGGTGCTGGTTCGACCTTCAGATGGTCAAGGAATTTAGAGAGCCATGAATTTTCAAGGAAGAACGGATTCTCCCTTAATTTTACATTGCCATATCCCGAAGACCGCCGGAACAACGGTCAGCGCAGGGCTCAGGAAGTCGTTTGATGTTTTTCACTTTGATCACCTCCATTCGGATCCGTTCTACATTTTGACCCGAGAGACTCTCGAGCATGCCTTGGAGTTCAACCCCGGACTGCGGTCTATCTCTTCTCATCATCTACGGAGTTTTCCACTGTCGGTGGCCGATCGACCCACGTTCTTGATGACCTTTCTTCGAAAGCCGGAGGACACTCTCATCTCACAGCTAAAGTATGCCCAACGCGAATTTTCGACCTTCCCGCCGGAAGCGAAGAGGTTCTTGCCCAAAGACACACCTCGTTTGCCGCTCCGCGAACTAGCCCGTCAGTTTCTTGACGTTGCGACCGCGTACCAAGATCATGCTCCCCAAACTCGGTTCCTGTGCAATTCCGAGTCCATGGCATCACTAGGACTCTCCGACGCCAACGATTTCGGTCTGGATTCTTATGAAATTGCCCGCTCGATCCTCAACGATTTCCATTTTGTCGGCGTTGTCGAAGAAATGAAAAAAAGCTTAGAGGTACTGACGGATCGGCTGCTCCAAAGGGAGGTCAAGGTCTATTTCGATTTGAATCTCCGTTTGAATTCTTCTTCGAGCAATTCAAGACCGGAATGGCTGACCCCTGAGGACGAAGTTGGGCGACGTGTCCTGGAAACGAGCAAAAGCGATCGCTTGTTGCACGAAGAGTTTCGTAAACGAGTCCTCGAATCGCATTGCGAGCTGAGAAAAAGGCGCTGGTTGGGATTTAAACCGGCCGCTGCGGACGCCAAAGAAGCGTTCATCGACAGCTGGCGTCACGGAACAAAGTCTCTGGTCAACTCCGTTCACCTCTATCGGGCCAGGCGACACCATCAGATTAGGCAATCCGTTACCCCCGCGCTCTGCTCCGAGCTCTTGGAATTTCGGGCTGCCAGAGCCGTCACCAGCCGGATGCATCTCCAGTCGCATTCCGCTGGTTCTGTGAATGGCTGGGGGCAGTGACTAGAGACAATAGCGGGAGGGCCTTTCGCCTTCCGTCTTTCACCTTTCATTTCTCACTTTTCGCCGCCCATGGAAGAGAAGTACCTCTGGCCCTTGCTCAAACTGAATGGTGGGGCCTACTTATCGCCCTATGCATGGGGCACAAAGTGGGACGAGCATGACTCGAAAACCGGTCACACCCCTGATTTTGCATTCTCATATCCCAAAAACCGCTGGGACAACGGTGAGTGCGGGGTTCAGCAAATCATTCGAGTTCTTCCATATCCATCACTACCATCCCGACCCGTTTTACGTCCTGACCAAAGAGACGCTGGGAGCTCTCCTTGACATTTATCCTCACATACGATCGATCTCGTCTCATCACTTGAGAAGTTTTCCGTTAAGTGTCGGTGGACGGCCAACGTTCTTGGTAACTTTCTTGCGCAAACCCGAAGACGCCTTCATTTCAGAGCTCAAATATGTCCAACGCAAATTTTGGTCCTTGCCGGAGCCGATGCGTCGTCTATGGCCGCGGGAAACCCCTTACTTATCTCTCAGAGAATTCGCGCGGCACTACCTGGAGCAGGAGTCGGCCACTGAGGATTTGTGCCCGCAGACCAGGTTCATTTGCCATCCGAACGCCGGAGCTTCGTTCGGTTTATCGGACGGCAACCAGAAGGGGTTGAACAGCTACGAGCTGGCTTGCGAAATCTTAACTGGGTTCCATTTCGTTGGCATTGTCGAGGAAATGAAGAAGAGCTTGGAAGTGTTGGCGGACCGACTTTCGCAATGGGGCACAACGGTCTATTTCGATCATGATTTGAGGCTGAATGTGAGCCAGGAAGCAGCAAGACCGGCATGGCTTACGCCAGAAGATGAGGTCGGCCGGCGAGTACTTGTTGCCAGCAAAAACGACGGACTTCTGTACGATTTATTCCGAGAGCGACTTCTCGAGTCACATCAGGAACTCAGAAAACGCCGTTGGTTGGGATTTATGCCGGCGGCAACGGACGCTAAAGAAGCATTCGCCGACAACTGGAGTGGCGGAGTACGATCGGTGATCAATTCGGCGAGTTTATTTTGGCTCAGAAAAGAATACCGCGCAGAGCAGCCTCGCACGCTCCAAATCTCTTCCGACCTGCTTGAAGTACGCGCCGCGGAAGCAGTTGTAAACAGGAACAACCCTATCGCCGGCATCCCACGAAACGACTAATCACTAGTCCCTTTTCATGTCTCACCTCTCACGATCTAATCCCCGAGATTTCCCAAAGCGTCGTTCGGGAGATCCCGTTTGGTAGAAACCAGAACGGCGGAGCGCAAAGCGTGCCTAGCGCACTGCCGATCGCGTCCGGCAAAATCCGTCGAAAAAGCTGGGCTAAGCGCATGCGTTTGTTCAACCACCAACGCGCATCCGGACAAGCCAACAAGTATTGGTAATGACGGACTATCTCATCAGGCGAATGCCGTCGGACTACCTCGCTCATTTCTTCCCAGCGACGAAGACCTCCGGTCCCGGTCTTGTGCTGCGAATGAATCCTATATCGCGATAGGACCTGATCGCAGCGGACAAAACGGCAAACCTTTGCAGCCCGCAAAAACCATTCCCAATCAAACGCATAGTGGAGAGATTCATCCAGGGGCCCAACTCGTTCCCATGCCGGTCGCGTGAAAAACACACTAGGTTGATCCAGGAAATCAGTGATTTGCAGCCGATTTAGATCGAATGGAACCGCGGACCGGCGTTCGATTACATTCCCGTTGTCTCGGAAAAGCTCGCAACTCCCATAGACAACGACTGCCTCATGCACGCACTCTCTCAGCAAATTGGCGACGGTGTGCAAGGTGCCATTGGTGTGCAAATCGTCGCTGTTTAACCAGCCAAAGATAAGACCTCGAGCTCGAGCGAAACCTGCGCTTATGGCCGCTGCCTGTCCGTGGTCTGGTTGAGACTGCCAGAACGCGAGCCGTTCTTCCCGGGCGCGGATCACCTCAACGCTCTGATCGGCACTGCCACCATCCATTACGATACACTCGAGATTCGGATAACCTTGGTTCAGGATGCTATCGAGTGTTTCTCCTAGGTACCGCCCCTGATTGAATGACGGAGTGACAATCGAAATTAGAGGCTCGACCATGGGCTTAGACCTCAAAGAATAGCCGCAAAAAGACACAAAAAGCGCAAAAAAGAGAGAATCCGACCACAGATTGATTCAAATCGCCCATCGCCAATTACTTTTCCCTCTCACAATCGACCTTGACTGATCAGTGATCATTTCTCCACCAATCACCAATCACCTCTCACTTCTCACCATCCCTGGCTCCACTCGTTGCGCCCAGTGCAATTCCATGGTTGATTTGGTTGGACCGCCCGGAATAGCATGCTGTTTTTGTTATGGTTTATGAAGAAACCGATCCGACGAACAGGGTCCTCCGCTCGGATAGCACGCCGGATAAACCGCTCCTCTCCATCGTTGTTCCGTTGTTTAACGAACATGAGGTATTCGCGGCCTTACAGACTCGATTACTAGAGCTCCAGAGGCGAGTCGACGCCGAGTACGCAATCCAGATCGTATTGGTCGATGACGGGAGTTCAGATAATACTTGGACGTTAGCCAAAGCCTTCGCCGATCAGCACAGTTTTGTGAAGGGTGTTTCCCTCTCCAGAAACTTTGGCCATCAACGCGCGCTTTTCTGTGGATACAATTTCGCTGACGGTGATGTCATCGTATCCATGGACGGCGACCTGCAGGATCCGCCCGATCTAATTCCTGCCATGTTATCAGAGTGGAAAAAGGGCGCCGATATCGTCTTTGCGGTCAGACGGGATCGTCATGGCGAGACATTTTTCAAGCGCTGGACGGCTTTCTGGTTCTATCGATTGCTCAATGCATTAGCCAGTATCTCCGCGCCGCTCGATTGCGGCGATTTCAGACTAATGAGCCGGCGTGCCCTGGACGGTCTATTCACAATGGGCGACAAAATCATGTACCTCCGAGGGATGGTGGGCTGGATCGGCTTTCGCACCGCACGCGTAGAATATGATCGGCCAAAACGCCAGGCCGGCTCCACGAAGTTTAATCTGGCGAAGATGCTGCGGTTTGCTATCGATGGCATCACCTGTTTTAGCAGTGCTCCGCTAAGGTTCTCGTACGTTATCGGGATTTGCGCGACACTGCCGTTTCTATTTTATCTTTTCCTGACTCTTTTCCGGCATTTCGTTCTGGGAATGGACCTAGCCCCAGGTTGGACCAGTTTACTGCTCTGCATTATCGCTTTTGGCAGCATCAACTTGTTCGGGATAGGGATCCTGGGCGAATACATAGCCAAAATATTCGATACCGTAAAAGACCGACCCAACTACATTGTGCAAGAAGTCTGCAACGGAGAAGAACAAACCCCCAGGATGCCGGGATTAGTTGGTCA
>JAFAZK010000129.1 GCA_019239825.1 Verrucomicrobiota bacterium
ATCGTCGTGCCGCCGCCATAACTGTTCGTGGCGGTGAGGATAATCGTGCCACTGCCGAGCTGCTGGAATAAACCCGTTCCTGAGATGACACCGCCAAAAGTGAAGACGTCTGACCGGTTGATGGCGAACAGGCTGTTGTCAACGACGTTGCCTAAGATCGATCCGCTCGCGCCGCCACTCCCAAGCTGCAGTATTCCAGCGCTGATCATGGTGCCGCCCGTGTAGGTGTTTGTTCCTGAAAGGACAAGTCCTCCCGTGCCGACCTTGACGAGTGAGCCGCCCGTTCCACCGCTAGATCCACCGTCCGTAATGATGCCGCTGACTGTAGTGCTTAGATTGTTGCTTCCTACAGTTAGCAACTTCGAGCCCAGCGAGTAAAGGCCGGCTCCTTCAATCGAGCCGGCCGTCATCCCTGCTGAGCTCAGTGCGGAGATGTCTAAGGTACCGCCGGCATTAGTAATGAACCGGGCGTTGTCACCCGAGCTTCCAAGTTGGAATCGAGTATTCCCGCCGTTGTTGGTCGTGATCGTCGCGTTGCCAGCCTTGCTCGTAGACGTGAACCGAGTCAGCCCTCCCGCGTTCACCGTGATCGATGCGTTACCAGCCGGGTTCGTGTTCGAGAAGACAGTTTGCCCACCGTTGACCGTGATGTTCGCGTTGCCGGCCATACTCCCTTGAGTGAAGGTCATCGCCGCGCCATTGTTGACTGTGATGTTCGCGTTGCCGGCCGTGCTTGTACCTGAGAATTGCAATCCCACGTTCCCGCTGACCAGAAAAGTCGGCGCATTAGAGGAATTATTGACGATGCCACTCCCGTTAAAATTAAGACTCGCACCGCTACTAATATCAAAGGAGTAGGCGGGAGCTCCGGCGTTGAACTGAATGCCGCCGATTGGCTCGTGGCTTGAGACAACGATAGAGGTCGTGTTCGATGAGCCAAACGTTGCCGTCCCGGTCGGCACGGTATGTGGAGTCCAATTGGTGGTGGCGCCCCAGGCATTCGACCCCGGATTGGTGTCCCAGGTAGCGTTCTGGGCGTCAACTGGATCCAACAAGGCTAACAGATGACCCGCAATCAGTATACCCATCCATCGATTGAGCGTCCACTTCGAAGTAAATTGCCTATCGTCGAGGCACTTGCGTGAAGAGACCATGCCTTCCCTAGAGTCACCCGCCAACCCAGTATCGGAATTCACGCGGCGCTTATAGCCAATATGGCTTCTCTGGGTCAATATAAAGACAGGTCTATATCATGTTTTCTATCTTATGGGCCGAAGGAATCAGCCGAAATCATCGGGAGGTGGCGAAAACGCTCTGAAGCTAGTGGGTTATCAATAACTACCGCGTAATACAACGCCGGGAACGCAACGGGACCGCCGGGAACGGAGTAGCGGTACAGCAGCAGCGCCACTGCCCCAGTCACTGACTTGGTGCACTAACCTTTGGCTCCGTTGCTAAAGCTTCTGATCCGCCGCCATGCTGGAGCGGCCGCTTTTATAGACTCTTTTTCCATTTCCGTATAGAGTTCTAGAATCTTCTGACCCGGAGGGCTCAATCGAGGGCCCCCTCCGTTCTTGCCCCCTCTAACGGGGAGAATCAAATCCAAGCCGAAACACTGGTTCATTGTCCGAACCAAAGTCCAGGCTCGCGCGCACCTAATGGCCCAAAGCGCTGCTGGACTACATCAACTCTTCACGACGCGCTTGCCGCGCGTTGGCTTCCGGCAGTACATTTACGGTTGTTTGACAGAGTACTATCACCGAGTGGAACCTAGTTTGATAGGGTTACCTCCCCAGAGAAGTGGCGGTAGGGCGATAAAACTAGCTTGCTTTCGCGGTCTAAACGGAGGCCCACGGGGCCAAAATATTCGATTTGCGAAAGGAAGTCTATGCTCAGTACAACGCCGACGAAACCAACAATCCCCTTAAGACGCACGCGAGCTGATGTCGTTGCTTGCATCGCCTCTCTTATTGATGCGTTAGCCTGTCTGGCTTTCCTCTCTATGCAGTTGGATCCCACAAACGTGAGCCGGCTCTACATTGCATCATTTATCGACCCAATCACATGCGTTATAGGCTACTGGGTCATCTTCGGACGTCTTCGCGGCACCAGACCGATCTTGGCCGATTTTGGCATTTCCCTTTTGATTTTGGGCACCTTCTTTCTAACCTGCCAAAATGCGGTGGAAGAGTTAGGCAACCTGAAGCTGTTCCCAGCGAAGTACGTTAGCGCGGTCGATTTAGATACTTTGCTGGGACTATTTGCGTCTTACAGCCTGCCGATTGGGCTGGCGATTTACGCTTGGCTGATCGCGACCAGCTCGCTCCTTCGCCGCTGGCTCGGATTCATGATTGGCATCCAAGTGGTCATTCTGTTCATCGATCTCAGCGTTTTTAATATTCCTCGGGTTAGCGAGGTCGTGACTGCGATCTACGCAGTCATCCTTTCGCTGGCAAAGGCGGTCTGGTTTCTTTCACCGACAAGGTCGTTTTCGTTACCGTTGCGCCGGATCAACTAGTACCTGGCAGCGAAATAACGTAGCTCCCCGTACTCCATCTGACGGACCCGGGTTCAGAAGGGGAGCACAGCCAGCCCGTCGTAGCTTTTCGTGTGCGGGATAATGTTGAGGGACTTCCAGCTACTATACTCGGTCGAGCGCCTCTGCGAGATCAGTTTTCAGATCTTCCAGGTCTTCAACCCCTACAGATAAGCGCACCAGCGTATCGTCGATGCCAAGCGCACGTCTTTGTTCAGGAGGGATCGAACCGTGGGTCATAATGGCGGGGTGTTCGATCAGGCTTTCAACGCCGCCCAAACTTTCGGCTAAGGAGAAGAGATGCGTGTTCTCCAGGAAACGCCGGACGCCAGCCAAATCGGAATCGAGGTAGATCGTGATCATGCCGCCGAAACCTTTCATCTGGCTTTTCGCTAATTGGTGCTGGGGATGGGATGTTAGTCCCGGGTAACGGACACTTCTTACCTTGGGATGCTTTTCCAGCCAGGTGGCCAGATCCGACGCATTGGCGCAATGCCGTTCCATCCGCAAAGCCAGAGTCTTCAAACCCCGCAAAGCCAGGAAGCTATCGAAAGGTCCGGCGACGGCTCCGACAGCGTTTTGAAGAAAAGCGAGCCGGTCGGCCAAAAGCAAACGAGCTTCACCGGGACCAACCACCACAACTCCGCCCACCATATCGGAATGGCCGTTGAGATATTTGGTTGCTGAATGAACGACGATATCAAACCCGAGATCGATGGGGTGCTGGATGTAAGGGCTGGCAAAGGTGTTGTCCGCAACCGCGATTAATTTGTTCTCGCAGGTGAACTCTCCGATCGCCCGTAAATCAATTAACTTAAGTAAAGGGTTGCTGGGTGTTTCGACCCAGACCATCCGCGTGTTCGTACGGATAGCTTTCTTTAGTACCGATGGATCGGACAGATCTAGAAAGGTGAATTCAAGGTTAGCGGATTTAGACCGGACTCGTTCGAACAGTCGAAATGTGCCGCCATAAAGATCATCGCTGGCAATCACGTGCGAGCCTGAGTCGAGCAATTCTAAAACGGTGGCCATGCCCGCTAAGCCAGAGGCGAAAGCGAATCCGCGCTGACCGTTCTCGAGATCGGCTATGCACCGTTCATAGGCCAAGCGGGTGGGGTTGATACTGCGGGCGTAATCGTACCCTTTGTGTTTGCCTGGGCTTTCCTGAACGTAAGTTGAGGTCTGGTAAATCGGCACCATGATGGCTCCCGTAGAAGGATCGGGTTCCTGTCCGGCGTGGATTACTCTGGTAGCAAACGAATGTCGTTTTGATGAACTCATGCGACCTTTCGGCGAAGATAATTTAGTAGATCGATGCGCGTGACCAGGCCGACAAACTGTCCTTGATTGACTACGATTGCGACCCGGCCGCTGTCTAGAATTTGGCGAAGCTCCTGGAGACTAGCTGACGGTGCCAGGGTCACTACGCGATCGGTCATTGCGGTCTGTACTTCATCGCGAAACGAGCCATGGCCGTCTTGGACCCGGGTCAAGACATCGGATTCATCGAGGATACCAACCAGTTGGCCGCGATCGATAACCGGGACTTGAGATACATCGGCGATCCGCATCCGGTTAAACGCGGTTAGGAGCGAGTCGTGGGGACCAACACTGACAATGGTTCCGTCCTGATAACGTCGGGAGACCAAGTCTCGCAAATCGTCAAAGCTTTGCCGCTGGATGAACCCCTGATCCGCCATCCAGATGTCATTATACATCTTAGATAGATATTTGTTCCCGCTGTCGCAAGCGAGCGTCACCACGCGTTTCGGTTCCGTCTGCTCCCGGCAATATCGGAGAGCCGCCGCGAACAAAGTGCCCGTCGATGAACCGGCGAATACGCCTTCTTTTCGGAGAAGATCGCGGCCGGTCAGGAGGCTTTCTTCGTCGCAGATACTATAAGCTTTGCGGACCCGACTCAGGTCGGCAATCGGCGGGATGAAGTCTTCACCTATCCCTTCAACAATCCAGGAACCGGATTGGCCGATCCGTTTTTCTTTAACAAACCCAGACAGGATCGAACCTTCGGGATCTGCCAACACGATTTCGCATTCTGGAGCTACCCGCGCGAAATAGTTGCTCAGGCCGGTAAGCGTTCCACCGGATCCAACCCCGACGACGATAGCGTCGACGTCGTGTTGCATTTGCTCCCAAATTTCCGGGCCGGTGGTCTGTTCGTGAGCCAACGGGTTAGTCGGGTTGCCAAATTGATTCACGTAAAAACCGTCTGGTGTATCCGCGGCGATGGAAGCGGCTAGATCTTGGTAATATTCCGGGTGTCCTTTGGTAACATCTGATCTGGTGATGACGGTGGTCGCGCCGAGTGCTCGAACGTGCAGGATCTTTTCCTGCGACATCTTATCGGGAATCACCAAGATCAAATGGTAACCTTTGGCTGCGGCTACCAGCGCTAAACTTAGCCCCGTATTGCCTGCGGTGGCCTCGATTAGAGTTCCCCCGGGCTTTAGCTGGCCGGCGCGCTCAGCCGCCTCGACCATGGCCAAAGCCATTCGATCTTTAATTGAACCGGTCGGATTTTGGTTCTCCAGTTTGATGAAAAGCCGGCACGGACCTGTCTCGACCCGGCTGCATTCAACCAACGGAGTGTTGCCAATGAGCGAAAGAATGGCTGGGTTTTTTAGGGATGTTTCTTGGAGGGCGCCGGAGCTCATGTCATGAGTCTGCGGCTAGGACACGAGAAGTTCAAGGTTCGAGGTTTAAAGTTCAAGGTTTTAGGTTGGTCTTCACGAAGCACGACGCTTCTCGCCGCAAGCAATACTCAGCCTAGAACTTAGAACCTAGAACCTAGAACCCTTATCAACCTTGGCTATATTGATTGGTGGGAGCGCCGTGAACATGTTCTGACGAGCTTGAACGAATCTCGTTACAGCCCTTTCCCGGGCCCGGCGTTGTAAAGATGTTTGAGATGAAGTCAGTAGACGATGCTCGGCGGGCTTATGCCGAGCGGTTGAGACGGCTGGGACCACTGAATTCTGACACCGTGGTAACAGCGTTCGCCACTGTACCCCGTGAGCGATTCGTCGGCGACGGCCCCTGGACCATCATCCCTCCGGGGCGAAACGCGCGCAGGACCCCGGATTCTGATCCTTGTCACTTGTACGATAACGTGCTGGTCTCGCTGGACGAGAGTCGAAATATCAATAACGGTGAACCGCGGCTTTGGGCGGTGTTATTTGATCAATTAGGGATTGGCACTGGCGCGTCCGTTGCTCATGTCGGTTCGGGGACCGGTTACTATTCTGCGATTTTAGCGGAGTTGGTCGGATCGTCGGGAAAAGTAACTGCCATCGAAGTCGATCCCGACTTCGCGTTACGAACGTGGGAAAACCTGGCGCCTTGGCCGCAGGCGAAGACGGTTGCGGGCAACGGGCTGACAGATGTGCCTGCCGGCGTCGATTTTATTGTGGTCAGTGCCGGCCTGACCTTCGTGCCGGTGGTATGGCTCGACGCGCTGCGGGAGGGCGGCAAATTGTTGTTACCGTTAACCGTTACTCATGGCTGGGGCGTGTCCTCAGAGCACGCCGGGCGGTGCGTAGGCCGGTTTCTGGTCGTTGAACGCCGGAGCGGGACTTGGCCAGTCCGGTTTGCTACCCCGGTGGCAATTATCGATTGCGCTCAGGGACGAGACGAGGACTCGGAAGAACGGTTGCGGTCCGCGTTCTTAGGCGGGGATAGCGACCAAGTCAGATCGCTGCGACGTTTTCCGCAGTTGCCCGATGATACCTGTTGGTTGGAAGGGGATGGATGGTGGCTCTCCACTTCGTTGTGAGAGGTGAGAAGTGAGAGGTGATTGGTATTGCGCTGCTGCCCCGGGCAACTTCTCACGTCTCACCAATCACTTCTCACTTCTCACGGGACGAGCAGGCGCTCGTCCTTCTATTTCTCGATCAAGTCGACCATTGATGTCGCGGCTGCTTGGATCGAATTGACCTGTGGCGGGGAGAGCACCTCGTTATCCTTGAATATCGTTCGCACGGTTTCGAGCTGAGCTGTGATTTTCTGGACAAGCTCACTGCGCTTCAAGCGAGGCGACAATGTATTCAGGCGATCAAGATAGTAGTCCAGAAGCTCGAGATTGCGCAGAGTCTTTGCGCGTTCCGGCGAATAATTTAGAGCCACACTAGTTGCGGCGATTTGGAGCCCTCGGATCCAGCCGCCTAAACTCAGCAAGTGAACAATCGGCTCGTCCCGGAGTTCAAGTAGTGCTTTCTCGACGTCTTCTTGCGTCACGATCAGTTCTTTGCGCAGACGCTCCCAATCATTCTGTTTCGCCAAATCCAGGAGTTTGCGGCTGTGCCGGCTGACTCGCTGTTCCACGCCCAGAACTTTTGCGCGTCGAATTAATTCACGACCGAGAGATTCGATGTCCTTGTTTTGCTCTCCTTCCACATCGAGAAAGCCGTCTCCGATCAATGCCCCAAAACTCAATGCGTATTTTGAGCGTTCCGCGGTGTTGAGCTCCGTCACCGGGCGGACCAGAGCATTGATCGGGATCGGTTTCAGAGAGTCTAGCGTACTAAACAACTTCTCGATGGACGGCGCGGTGAATTCATTTACGCCGAGTTCCTCGCGGTAATCCTGGTCCTTAGACAAGTCATCGTCATCGGATGCCTTTTGGGCATGAAGCGTTACCGTAGTCGCTATCAATGGTGCACAGGCGATGATTATTAACGCGCGGGAAGGCCGTGAGCGCCAGGAACCCCAGCCAGTCCGACTAAGCGCAATTTTCGATTCCAAACGATGTGATCGCGAAGTCGGACTCATCCGACAAAGCCGTTCGCCCATTTCGCCCTCGTATTCGAGAGTTGGCGAAGTCGAAGAACGAACGATCGAATGCACGCGTAACTTATTATCGCAGGCTTCCTCGGTTCACCAGTCAGCATTTTTGGAGCTCGCCTGAGGCTCGCTCCGAATAGCCAATAGCCGATAGCCAAGTTGTCGGCTATTGGCTATCGGCTATCGACTATTCAGAGCGAGCCTCTGGCGAGCTCTGAAAGGTTTCCACTTGACGCTCAAGGCCAAAGGCTCATCATGACGCGGGTAGCAGATCGTTGCTAACCTTTGATGCTTTTGGCATGTACGGAAACGTCGGAATTCTCGCATGGACGATTTGTTACATTGTGGTTCTCCTGGGCCTCTCTTTTTATGGGATCCACCGGTACTTCATTATCTATCTGTATTTTCGGCACCGAAAGCAGAGTCTGAAACCGCAAAGCCGCTTTGCGGAGTTGCCAGTGGTGACAGTTCAGCTTCCCATCTATAATGAACGCTATGTGCTGGAGCGTTTGTTGCATGCGGTCAGCCTGATCGATTATCCGAAGGAGAAACTCCAGATCCAGATTCTCGACGATTCAACGGACGAGACGAGAGAGATGGCCGTCCGCGAAACTGAACGTCTACGCCGAGCAGGTTTCGATGCCGTTTGTTTACAACGAGCCGGAAGGCTCGGGTTTAAAGCCGGGGCTCTGGATGTTGGATTGAGCCAGGCTCGAGGTGAATTCTTTTTAATCTTGGATGCTGATTTTGTTCCTCCGCCAGAGATTTTAACGGAAACCATTCATTATTTTACCGACGCACGGGTCGGGATGATTCAAACCCGATGGCAGCATCTTAATCGTTCCTATTCGTGGCTCACCCGGGCCCAGGCAATTTTACTTGATGGTCACCTGGTTCTCGAACAGACCGCGCGGAGCACGACCGGTCGATTCTTTAATTTTAATGGAACTGCCGGTCTCTGGCGGAAGAGCTGCATCCAAGAAGCCGGAGGTTGGCAACACGATACGCTGACCGAAGATCTGGATCTTAGCTATCGAGCCCAACTCATAGGTTGGCGCTTCGTGTTTCTTATTGATGTCGTCACTCCAGCCGAACTGCCCATAGAAATGAGCGCCTTTAAAACCCAACAACACCGTTGGACCAAAGGCTCGATTCAGACCTGTAAAAAATTGTTGCCGCGTATCTGGATGAGCAAATTGCCACTCTGGATCAAAGGGGAGGCGACGGTTCACCTAACGTCAAATTTCACTTATTTGCTGTTGGCCCTGCTCTGTGTACTACTGCAGCCTTCGCCGATGGGTCCATTTGCGATGGGCGGTTGGCTGAGGGCGTGTCTTATCGATATACCGATCCTCGCGGCGAATACATTTGCTGCTGCTGCTTTTTACCTGGTCGCGCAACGGGAGCTCCACCCGCAACGTTGGTACCGGGACATTTTCTTTTTCCCTTTTGTTCTGGCCTTGGGGATTGGCATCTCGGTCAACAATGCTCGAGCCGTTCTGGAGGCGGTCTTCAACCATCGATCCGCCTTCAATCGGACACCGAAATACGGGATTGAAGGGAGGACGCAAAAGGCTCCCGCGTTCAGTTATTCCGCCTTTAAAGCTGTACTTCCGTTTGGAGAATTGCTATTTGCGGTCTATTTTGCGCACTTTGTGATTGCCGCCGTTATAGCTAGAGAATACCTGTCACTTCCTTTCTTGATGTTATTTCAAATTGGTTTTACATATGTCGCGTTCTGTTCGATTGGGGATCGCGTAAGAAGGTGGCCGGAGAAATTAGTTCCTGTTCGCTAAATGAGACCGTTGGTACATCTTCAGTTTCTGGTTATTGGCTTGAGTCCGCTCGTCGCCGTTCCGGTGATGAACGGAAGTGAAGTAACCTCTTCGCCGTCGCCCTCGCAGGCTCAGACTTCTAGCGCTGTGGCTACCTATGCCAGGACTTACTACTCTCGCTCCACGGCTGCTGCATCGCCAAACCCGGCGGCATCTCCGAATGTGGCAGTTCCGCCCTCCCGACCAATCGTAAGCATTGCTCCGGTACCGGCGCCGACGCCATCGGTCGAATTGGTCGTGAGCGTTCCCGATCAAAAGCTCGCGGTTGTAGTTAATGGCAAGATTTTTAAAGACTATCGTATTTCGACTTCGCGCTACGGAGAGGGAGATAATTGGGGAAGCTGGCGAACGCCCACCGGCATGCTTCAGATCGCTGGGAAGATTGGTGCTTCGGCTCCAGCCGGGGCCGTTTTTTGGCGGCGTCAGGTAACAGGCGAGGTGCTACCGGCGAATGCTCCAGGGCGAGATCCGATTGTTAGCCGCATCATCTGGCTCCGCGGGCTAGAAGGAGCAAATCGAAACGCCTACAAGCGCTGTATCTATATTCATGGCACACCTCAGGAAGCGTTTCTTGGGCGCAAGGCTAGTTTTGGTTGTATCAGAATGCGGTCAGTTGATGTGATCGAGGTTTTCAATTGGGTCAGTATCGGTACTCCGGTGGCGATCTTGCAAGATTCGTTGAAACGGGCTGTCAAAGAAGCGGATAAAAATGTCACGTTGCTCGCTCAAAACTCGCCGGCTCCACTTCGTAATGAGCCGGTGGCGAAGAATGTGCCGCCGCGGACTATTGCAGCCCGGGAAAACATAGCGGCGGAAGCCAAGGTAAGTGAGATTTCTAAAGTGGCCGATGCGGCCAAGACTGCTGACGCGACCAAGACGGCTGATGTGTCCAAGGTTGATTATCGGATCCCGTCACCGATCATTCAGATTCAGCGGGTTGGTCCTCCTGACCCAACCGTGACCGTCGGTCATAAAAACACGACCGCTTCGAATTAGTCGGCGTCTTTGTCCTTTTAGGGACTTTGGTAAGGTAACCTGGCATCAAATGCCTGGATGGCGCGCCCCTAATTTGGTGGGGCGAGGCTCCCGAACGAATCAACGGTTTCATCGGGGATAAGAATGTTGCACGGAATAGCCGTGGATTCGGTCTATCGCGTGCCGAGCCGTGATCGAGCGCGGATAACGGCTCGGCACGTTTTTCGACCCAATCTTTCGTGTAGTTGGTCATCGCGAATTCTCTCTGGTCCAGATCCTGGGCCGTTCGGGAGCCTCGCCCCACCAGATAATGAGTGACTATCGTGTCTCGAAGGCATTTCATGCCTGGCTATCTTCATTTCTCAGGACACCCAGAAACTCACTCCGATCTGGGCTTTTGGACCCGATTTCCCGGTCTCTTTAGGCGCTCTCCTAGGAGAGGTTTCTCCCAGGCAATAATATCTCGTGCTTTAAGTCGTTTTTTCTTTACGAACACAACATATAGTGTTGATATTGGTAACGCTGCTCTACAGGCTGGGGTTATCACCAAATAATCACAATTAGGGCACAAGATATTGACCAGGTTATTGACAACTTGTGAGCAGCTAAAAAAAAGACAAAACCCCCTAGCAAGTACTGCGATGATCAAATTAAAGTCAGGTGTGCATGCCAGCGATTTGAAGGTGCGTGGGCGCGGATCGCGTTCGGCACGGCAAAAGGGACTGACCTTTCAGAGAGTCTTCAGCAAAAAAGGAAAGACTCCTCTGGATGACGTCGAATGGGAAAGACGGACAGCGGAAATCACTGACGACAGCGGTAAGGTCATCTTCCGGCAAGAGGACGTGGAGGTACCGAAAAACTGGAGTCCTTTAGCGACCAAGATAGCGGTCTCGAAGTACTTTTACGGCGATATAGCGCACGGGACGAACCCATTTGAGGGCGGACGAGAGAACTCGGTTCGACAACTCATCCATCGGGTGACTAGAACCATCACGGACTGGGGCATCCAGGACGGCTATTTTTCCAGCGCTCAAACTGCGGAAATCTTTTACGATGAATTGACCTGGCTATGCGTGAATCAACACGGAGCGTTCAATAGTCCGGTTTGGTTCAATGTCGGGCTCTATCAGCAGTACGGCGTTGGTAAGGGCTGTGGGCAAGGCAACTTTTATTTCAATCCAGCGATCGGTGAGGCCGAAAGAGCGGCAACTCAATATGAGCGTCCGCAGGCATCGGCATGCTTCATCCAATCGGTGGATGACACGATGGAAGACATCATGCGCCTCGCCACCAGCGAAGCGATGCTTTTCAAATACGGAAGCGGCACGGGCAGCGACTTGTCGACTTTACGTAGTACTCGGGAAAAACTGAGCGGGGGCGGACGCCCGAGTGGACCGCTTTCATTCCTGAAGGTTTATGACCAGGTAGCCAATGTGGTGAAGAGCGGCGGCAAAACTCGGCGGGCCGCCAAGATGAATACGCTCAAGGATTGGCATCCGGACATTGAGGAGTTCATCGAAGCCAAGACCAAGGAAGAGAAAAAAGCTTGGGCTCTAATCGAGCAAGGCTATGACGGTAGTTATAATGGAGACGCCTATGGCTCGATCATGTACCAGAACGAGAACCTGTCGATCCGAGTCAGTGACGAATTCATGGACGCAGCGATCGATGGGAAAGAATGGTGGACCCGCCGGGTCTTAGACGGGAAACGGTGCGAACAGAAGGACGCTAAGACCCTGCTGCGGAAGATCGCAGAAGGCACCCACGTGTGTGGTGATCCCGGAATGCAGTTCGATTCCACGATTCACCGTTGGCATACCTGTAAAGGAACCGCGCGGCAGAACTCCACAAACCCATGCTCGGAGTATCTCTTCTTAGATAATACGGCGTGTAATCTGGCGTCGTTAAACCTGATGAAGTTCAAGGCGGCGGATGGGAGCTTCGATGTCGAAAGATTTAAGACAGCAGTCCGGATCTTCATCACGGCACAAGAGATCTTGGTGGATAATGCGAGCTATCCGACTAAAGAGATCGCGGAGAACAGCCATATCTACCGGACCTTGGGGTTAGGATTCGCCAACCTGGGAGCGTTAGTAATGAGTTACGGCCTGGGTTACGACAGTGATGGGGCGCGGGCTCTGGCTGGGTCAATCACTGCGATCATGACCGGGCAAGCCTATGCTCATAGTGCCCGGATCGCCGACGTCGTTGGATCTTTCCCCGGTTATCATGATGCCCGGGCAACCGGAGTGCCGAACCCGTTGGCCAAGGATAATGTCGAGTCAATGCTGGAGGTTATCCGCCTGCACCGCGAATACTGCGACCGAATTCAAGCATCAATCGAGTTTGCGGACTTGAAAGCCGAGGCGATCAAAGCCTGGGACAATGCCTTGAGTCTGGGAGAGAAATCCGGGTTCAGAAATGCCCAGGTCAGCGTGTTAGCGCCAACCGGAACAATCGGGTTTTTAATGGACTGTGATACCACGGGAATTGAGCCGGATATTGCGCTCGTTAAATACAAGCTTTTAGCCGGTGGCGGAATGTTGAAGATCGTAAACCAAACGGTCCGGCCGGCATTAGAAAAGCTTGGTTATACCGACAGCGCGATCGAAAGCATTCTCGCCCATATCAACGAGCACGACACCATCGAAGATGTCGTCATTCCAGAGACCAACCAGGTAATTGCCAGTGGGCTCAAGCCGGAACATTTGCCGGTCTTCGATTGCGCGTTTAAGCCGTTCAAAGGCAAGCGAAGTCTGCATTATCTTGGACACCTGCGAATGATGGCGGCATGCCAGCCGTTCTTGAGCGGTGCAATCTCTAAAACCGTGAATCTGCCAAACGAGGCCACGGTTGAGGAGATCATGAATACCTATATCGAAGGATGGCGATTGGGGTTAAAGGCGATCGCGATCTATCGAGATGGTTCCAAACGTTCAGCGCCGTTGAACACGAAGAAGACCAAGGACATGGGCAGCAGCGAGACGGCGCCTGTGGCCGAAGAGTCGTCAGAAGAGATCAAACGTTTGCTGGGCCGGATCGGTGAACTCGAACGCGACATGTCGACTCTGCAACAACCTTCTCGTCAACGGATGCCGGACACGCGGGTTTCATTGACCCACAAGTTTGAGATTGCTGGCCATGAAGGTTACATCACGGTCGGTCTCTACGAGAACCGGCAACCGGGTGAGCTCTTTATCCAGATGGCAAAAGAGGGGAGCACAATCGGCGGGCTAATGGATACCGTCGCGACACTCACATCGATAGCGCTGCAATATGGGGTTCCGTTAGAGAGCCTGGTTAAGAAGTTTGCCTATCAACGCTTCGAGCCGAGTGGTTTCACTAAGAACCCCGATATTCGGAACGCGACCAGCATCACGGATTATGTCTTCCGGTGGCTAGGTTGCCAGTTTATCGCGGGCTATAAGGAAGCCATCTCACCGAACCGTGCTCAACCCGATCTGCCGATGCGCGAGATCAGCGATATCGAGAAGAAGGCAGTCAACCGGCCAGTGGCGGAACTGCCCAGAACGGCTGAGAAAGAGATCATAGATGTAATCACCAATCGGACAAACTCGGATGGACTACCGATTCCGGCGAGCAATGGCCACTCCCATTCGCATGCGGAGCGAGTGCGCGAGGCGCTGGGTAACATGTATATGGATGTTACCTGTACTCACTGCGGAAGTTCGAAGGTGATTCGGGCCGGCGCCTGTGGGGTGTGTACCGAGTGCGGGACTTCGCAAGGATGTAGTTAGACCGGGTGGATGAGCGCAAGCGTGGGCAACGACCGCTGGGTGGCGGCCGTTGCCCACAATATCAGTAGGCAGTAAGCAGTAAACTCTAAACGGTTTGCGGGTGTAGCAGGCCGATTCTGGGCCCCATACGTTTGGGCCTCATGAGCGGTGGAAGCGATCCGACTGCTTACTGTATACTGCTTACTACTTATTGCGACCTACTGTACCAACACCACGATCGATCGCGGTCCAACAGTGTAGTGGACGCCGAACATCTGTTGTTCCTGGCCGGGCTCACAGATGTCGTGGGGCGAGTTTTGAGCGGTGTCGATGACGCGGTACCACGGCTTATATGACCCATCGGTGATGGTGAATACTAGCGGCTCGGTGAAAGCGTTGATCATGACGTATAGATCTTGATCGCCCAGGCTGCCGCCTTTCAGATAATAAGCGAGGCTGTGTGAGTTGTAGGAAAGATCAGCCGCTGCATTGACTCCACGCCAACGGACATCATCACGCCAGAACCGGCTTCGACAGATGCTGGGGTGCGCTTTACGAAACGCGATCATCACCCGGCAAAAACGGAAGAATCCAGTGTTCTCATGTAGTCGGTTCCAATTCAACCAGGTCGTCGGGTTATCCTGATTGTAGGGGTTATTGTTTCCGGCTTGGGTGTGCAGGAACTCGTCTCCGGCCATGAACATGGGGATACCGTTCGAAAGCATCAGAAGACAAAACAAATTTTTCGCCTGACGCTGTCGCAGGGCAGCGATATCCGGGGTAACGCCATCGTCACCTTCAATACCGCAATTCCAGCTAAAATTATCGGGTGTGCCATCTTCGTTGTCGTGCCCGTTCGCCTCGTTGTGCCGCTCGTTGTACGACACCAAATCGTAGAGGGTGAACCCGTCATGCGAGATCACATAATTAATACTGTAGAACGGTCGCCGAGCTTCTTCGATCCGGTCTGG
This sequence comes from Verrucomicrobiota bacterium, assembly GCA_019239825.1. GTDB lineage: Bacteria > Verrucomicrobiota > Verrucomicrobiia > Chthoniobacterales > JAFAMB01 > JAFAVN01. Next base: position 14,852 of record JAFAZK010000129.1, read on the forward strand.
AAACAGATCGTCGCTGCCATAAAGCCGTTGCATGAGCTTAGGAACCATTCCGGCGTCGCCACGAACAAACCGGCGCAAATCATCTCGAAACTGACCGTTCCATTGGTGCCAAAACATCCCTGGGAAACCGGTCCCTAATTGATAGGCGCCGGCTGCGTCCCACGGCTCCGCAATCAAACGGGTCTCCGCGAGAATCGGGTCCGTGCGAATAGCCGAGAGCAAGGGAGGATCCTCCCAATCGATTCTACCGTCCTCAGACCGAGTCAGGATCGAGGCGAGGTCGAATCGGAACCCATCAACCTGCATCTCGGTTGCCCAATAGCGCAAGCTATCTAGGATCAGGTTCCGCACAAATGGGTCACTTACATTCAGAGTGTTCCCTGTCCCGGAAAAGTTGGCGTATGGTTGCGCCGGATCCTGGGTCATCAGGTAGAAACTGGCGTTGTCGATCCCCTTAAAAGAGTAGTTTGGCCCGCTGTGATCGGCTTCTGCGGTGTGGTTATAAACGACGTCCAAGATGACCTCGATATCGGCTGCGTGCAGAGCGGATACCAACTGTTTGAACTCAGCGATAGCGGCTTGTTGGTTGGCTGCGTAGCGCAGGTGCGGGCAAAAGAAGTTCAGGGTCATATAACCCCAGAAATTGTTCTCCTGCGGATCGAACTGATGGACCGGCATCAACTCGACGATGGTAACACCGAGGTCCTGCAGATAAGGAATCTTCTCGATCAGACCAGCAAACGTACCGCGCTTCTCGGGCGCAATGCCGCTCGATTCACTTTGCGTAAAGCCGCGCATGTGCAGCTCATAGATAATGGCATCCGAATAGTGCCGAGGTCGCGCGCGTCTCGTGCCGTAGCTAAGCGAAGACGGACTGGATAACTGTATAGAGGAACCTGGTTCGGGACGGATCACGCCTAAGGGTGCACGGCCAGCGTTACTGCCTGCGCGACAAGCGGCGGCGCGACTGAAGCCAGGAGGGAAGAAAACCCGCTTCGCATAAGGATCCAGAAGGATCTTGTCTGGATCGAACGCATGCCATTGGTTCGGCCCGTGCGGCGCGGGGCCATTGACGCGGTAGGCATAATATGTGGCGCCCGCGAGCTCTGCTTCCGGTAGTCGGCAGTGCCAAACTCGTTTTGTTTTATGCGCGAGCGGCTCTAGCCAATGTTCGGCAAGTGGGGTTACAAAATCGTCGGCGCCATAAAGCAAGAGGGTCACCTCTCGAGCATTTTGAGAATACAATGCAAAATTGAATGCTTTCTCTTCGGGAATGTAGGTGACCCCCAGCGGCGTTGGAGAACCTTCGATTCTCGGCCAAGCAATAGTCTTCGGTTGCCAGGGGTTTGGATTCACGGGGCAAAAAGAACGCTATTTTAGGGCTTTTGCTCTGACTTGCCGAACGTTTTCAAAATGAATGCGTATTCGTCGGCAAGCTCATTCAAACGGTCGAACCTTCCGCTCTGTCCCATATGGCCGGCGCCGAGATTCGTCTTCAATAAAAGAAGCCGATCCTGATGAGTCAACGAGCGCTGCTTTGCTACCCATTTGGCCGGTTCCCAATAACTGACCCGGCTGTCGTTCAGGCCTGCGGTCACGAAAAGGTTCGGATACGGTTTATCGGCAACATTGTCGTAGGGCGAGTAGGAACGGATGTAGTTAAAATAGGTCGGGTCGTTCGGATTCCCCCATTCTTCATACTCGGTAACGGTCAAGGGTAGGGAAGGATCCGACATCGTGTTTAAGACATCGACAAAGGGTACTCCCGCAATCACGGTGGTGAAAAGATCCGGGCGCATGTTCATCACCGCGCCCATCAACAAGCCACCGGCGCTGGCGCCGGCAATCGCTAGTTTTTTTGGTGAACCATACTTCTCTTGGACGAGATATTCTGCGCAAGCAATGAAGTCTGTGAAGGTGTTCTTCTTATTTAATAGCCTCCCGGCGTGGTACCAGGTTTGTCCGTATTCGCCTCCGCCCCGAATGTGAGCGAGCGCTACCACAAATCCGCGATCGACTAAGCAAAGACGGTTCGCATCGAAGTCAGCATCCTCGGTTAGGCCATAGGCTCCGTAACCTTCGAGAACGATCGGCGCCGACCCATCTTTAACCAATCCTTTCCGATAAAATAGCGAAATTGGGATCTTGGTTCCGTCAGCCGCAGTCGCGAATACTCGCTCCTCCGCATAGTCATCGCTCGAAAAGCCTCCTAACACCGTAGTCCGTTTCTTTACGGTCTCCGCTCCGCTTTTGAGGTCGATGTCGATGACCGATCTGGGCGTGATCAATGAACTGAATTCCAGCCGAAGCTGGGTTGTATCAAAAGAGGGATTGTCCCCAAAATCAGCATCGTAGGTTGGCTCTTGGAGATCCACATACCGGCTGGTGCCTGAATCAAGATCGTATACCTTGATGGCCGGGAGACCATCACGCCGGACCACCACCGCTAGATAGTGGGCGAATGCTTCCAGCGCTTCGACCGGTTCCTTCGGCTCATAGGGCACAAAGTCAGTCCAGTTTTGGTGACTCGGGTTTGAGACCGGCGCGGTCACGATTTTGAAGTTCTCAGCCTGATCGTTGGTTACGATGAAAAAGCGATCACCGGAATGGTCCACCTGGTAAAGAACTCCTTGGGTGCGCGGGCTTAAGACTCGGAAGTCGCCCCGCGGATCATCTGCGTCCAAATAACGCACCTCAGTTGTGGTCTCGCTCTCCGAGATCAGGAAAATGAACTTTCGGCTTCTTGACTTCTCCAGGCTCAGTTCGAAACGCTGATCCTTTTCCTCAAATAGCAAAGTGTCTTTCTCAGGATCTTGTCCGAGCACATGACGAAACAGGCGGTAAGGCCGGTTGGCGTCGTCGAGCTGAAGGTAATAAAGTGTCCGATTGTCATTCGCCCAGGCAATCGATGCCGCGGTGTTTTTAATGGTGTCCGGCAAAAGTTTGCCGGAAGTCAGATCCTTGATTCGCAACTGGAACTTTTCGCTGCCGCTCGTGTCAGTGGAGTAAGCGAGCAAAAGATGGTCCCGGCTAACACTCAGAGCGCCGAGATGAAAATATTTCCAGCCTTCGGCCAGCTGGTTCCCGTCCAAAAGAATTTCTTCTGGCCCTTCAGCCGATTCCGATGTCCGCATTTTTCGGCAATAGATCCCGTACTGTTTCCCAGTCTCGGTCCGATCGTAATAATCGTACTGGTCGATCTGATAAGGGACCGAAGTATCCGCTTCTTGGATTCGGCCGCGCATCTCCTGATAAAGCTTCTGCTGCAGACCAGCTATAGGCTTCATGACTGCATCCGTGAACTGGTTCTCGGCGTTGAGATATTTCAGTGTCGCGGGATTATTCCGGTCGCGTAACCAAAAGAACGGGTCATTCCGAGTCGTCGAATTCTGCGTGATCTTGTGGGGATGCTGTGGCGCTTGCGGAGGCGTTTGGGCTGGCAGGCTGGATTGAAGAACCATTAGGGATACGATGGATACAAGAGATTCACGATACATGCTGGATTCGGTGCCATAAACAGAGCCCATCCCGTGCGCAGTTGCGAGTGGCAATTGGAGTTTTTGGGAGGCACGCAGTAGAGAAAAGAGATGAGCCTCGCGCAGAGGGCGCAAAGAACGCAACGGGGAAAGGGTGGGGACAAAGTCCTGGAGGGGAGCCGCTTTGGCCTATGACCCTAAAGACCCGCGAGATTCGTCACCGCGTTCGTGCGGCCGCCGAATGTACTAAACAGGCGGCTCCCGCGAACGTCACAGAGGGTTGCAGGTCTATTCGTGTTGCGAGTAAGTAAGTCTCCAAGGGCAGAGGCGCTGGGAGAAAACGTTACGCTGGGTAGTTTTCGGGAGCCGCCTGTTTAAAACCTCTTTTGGCGGCAACCGATTTGTAGAGAAAGTTGCCGGGTCTTTAGGCCAAGCGCTAAAGCGGCTCCCCTCCAGGTTTTTATCCCTCCTTGTGCGTTGCGTCCTCTGCGCGCGGCTCCTCGCCCGACCCCTCCGGCTTATGCTCCGTTAGCGGCGGCTCAACTGGAGTGGATTCGGTGCCCTAAACAGAGCCCATCCCGTGCGCAGTTGCGAGTGGCAATTGGAGTTTTTGGGAGGCACGCAGTAGAGAAAAGAGATGAGCCTCGCGCAGAGGGCGCA
>JAFAZK010000247.1 GCA_019239825.1 Verrucomicrobiota bacterium
GGGACATGGCGACACCAGCAGACGCTCCCGGGAGCCGCTTGCAGCAACGCGATAGACCTGCCACGCGATAAAGCGGCTCCCCTCCAGGCATTGATCTCATGAAGTCGCGGTGATTCATTTGACAGAATGAGTGCATTCTTAGCCGACCTGCATGCTGCTCCAGTAGTAGCGATCGTGAGGCGTCCGCGCGTGGATATCGAGCTGTGCGCGGGCGCTTTAATTGAGGCCGGGGTACGTTTTGTCGAGGTGACGATCGATTCTCCGGCTGCTGTGCCGTTCTTAGAGTCGGCCACCAAGAAATTCAAAGGGGCGATGTTTGGGGCAGGGACTGTAACGGTTCCCCAGCTGGCCGAGAAAGCGATTCAAGCTGGAGCAGAGTTCTTAGTGACACCGAATTTTAACCGGGAGGTAATCCATGTGGCGCGGTCACATGTGATACCGATTTTCTGTGGAGCGATGACGCCGACCGAGATTTTTTCCGCATATGAAGCCGGCGCGGAAGTCGTCAAAGTGTTCCCGGCAGCAACGTTGGGAAGCGCTTATTTTAAGGAGCTGCGCGGTCCTTTCCCTGAAATTCCGCTGATGGCGACAGGAGGCATCACTGTGGATAATGCGCCTGTTTTTTTTGCCGCCGGCGTCACCGCGTTGGGAGTGGGAGGCTCGTTGGCGTTGAAAGACGAGACGCCGTCTTCGGTCGCGGCATGTCAGGAGGCCGCTCGAAAATTGCTGGCAGCGGGACAAGGGAAGGTCAGGAAGATCTAAATAGCCGCAAAAAGGCGCAAAAAGCGCAAAAAACGAAGAAGAGGGTGAGGGATCGAGTGGCTCGTGACTCATTGCGTTTTTTGCGCCTTTTTGCGGCTATTCCTTCTGTTCAGCTTTTCGAGATCGGAGTGGGGTCCGGAATGCGGCGTGGTGCAGTCCGGACCGTTCCGGTCCGAGAACCGTGCGCAGATCACTGCCTGATGGCCGTTTTTTCACCGTTCTGCTGGTGATTTTCCGTGGCGGCTTGTGCGCGAATTCCTTGCATGAAGGACTCGGTGCTGGTGCGTTTCGGGGTCGGGGCTTTGGAGGCCGTCTTCTCTAGTTTGGTGGGGTCGCCCTCGATTTGGTCGAGGATCATATTGGCGCCGTCTAGGGTCAGAGAAGCTGCAGTACCTTCGGCTGGACCTTGAGCTAAGACGGTGCTCACTGCTTTGAATAAGGCCCGTCTTCCATGGATGGCGGCGGCGCGACTGGCTGCCGAGCGTTCTTGTTCGGTGAGTTCAGGATCGTTGGCGCGCTCCAGCGCCTTTTTCTGCCTGCTGTGCTTCCTTCACTGATTCGGTAAGGCCGGCGGCAATACCTAAGACAGGGATTTTAGTTTCGCCGGCTTTAGCGGCTGGTTCGACGACTTTTTCTGTAGGTTTTTCGGAGTCCATGTGGCGGACGTTAATGAACGAGATAGGGAATAGCAAGATAAAATAACGTTTTATAAATGAGTAATTATATCTGCCTAAATTTGTGACATAGGATCTTCGCGACCGGTAACTACCAGAGAAAGTGGCTCGGCATCCTGTTCGGAGCTTTGTTCCAAGCGCGCCTTAGCTGTAGCGCTTCGGTGATAATCTGTGAGCGTTACCGGATGCTCGCCCACCGGCACCCGAGACTACGCCGAGTGCCCCCCAGCTGCTAGCTCCTGATTTCCACTTGCTCCTGGGCAAGCTTTGTGTCACAAAGCCGGGACGATGAATCGGTCTGCAGCGGAAGAGCATTTGCGCGTGATTCGGGAATTGATGGAGCGGGCCACCGTCTATCGCGCGCTCTCCGCGCCCGCAGCTCTCTTCTGTGGATTGGTGGCTCTATTGGTTTCCGGGCTAGCGCTGATCCCGGGACCGTTTCAAGCTTTGTTCCAGCATAACTTTGTCCTGGTCTGGATCGTGGTCTGCCTTTTGAGCGCGACGGCAAATACCTTTTTCCTCTTTCGTTCCACAGAGCGGCGTCAAGAACGGTTTGCCTCCTATCGTTTACATACGGCGTTGCTGGCGATCGCACCCGCCTTCATCGTGGCGATCGCTTTGACATTCTTTCTCGCTCGTGCGGCGGGGACGGAACTGTTCATCGCGGTCTGCTGGATGGCATTGTACGGGCTGGCGCTGATGTCGACGATGACATTTGCACCTCGGTCACTTGTGATCCTCGGTTGGGCCTTCATCCTGACGAGCGTTGTGATCCTTTGCGTGATGACGCCCGTTTTGGTGGTCGCGGTTCCCGACCGGCCGAGCTCGATGTTGGAACAACTGGGATATTTCGCCATGGCCGGGAGCTTCGGCCTCTACCACACCATCTACGGTGTGCTAGTGATGTTCTCCGCTCGGCAAAACGAGCATGGTTGACTTCAACAAACTTGATCGGACGATCCACGAGAAAGGACGGCTTGCCATCATGACCTTGTTAGCGACCCGATCCCGGTGGGCTTTCCAAGAGTTGAAGAATGCCCTGCAAATGAGCGACGGTAATTTGGTAACCCATCTACGGACGTTGCACCAGGCCGGCTACGTTGCCGTGACGAAAGAAGTATTGGATCGGCCGCTAACCAGCTACTCGATGACAGAGCGCGGACGGACTGCATTCAAACTCTACATCGAGATGCTGGAGGAAATCGTGAAACTCGGAAGGGGATAGGCCCTCTAACTCGGTGAAAAGTGAAAGGTAGAAAAGTAAATGGTCCGGTCGAGACTGCGAAAAAACGGGCGACTTTAGAAAGATTTTTAACCTAAAACTTTGTTCCACAAAGCCAAGCACATGAAGGTAATTTTAGCTCAACATTACGGCGTCTGTTTCGGTGTTCGGGATGCGATTAAACAGGCGGAAGATCTTGCCCGTCGCGACGAACTCACCATTTTAGGCGAGCTTGTTCACAATCCGATTGCTAAGGAACGGCTCGGGGCCCTGGGAGCGGTTGAGGGTTCCTTGGATGCGCCGTCAGCGACGACTAAGAAAGTGATGATCACCGCCCACGGTGCGTCCGATCGAGCGGTTGCCCAGTGGCAAGAACGCGGGCACGAAGTAATCGATGGGACGTGTCCTTTGGTTCATCAGGCCCATCAGACATTATTTGACCTGGCTAGAGCCGGATTTCATCCTACCGTCATTGGCAAACGTGGCCATGTTGAGGTACGGGGATTGATCGGTGATTTGCCAGAAGCCAGTGTAATCGAAAGCGCCGCAGACATAGCTTCATTGCCGGCGAAGCCCAGGTTTGGGGTGGTGTCTCAGACCACTCAGCCAATTGATCACGTGAATGCGTTGGTGGCCGCATTAAAAGAGAAACGGCCAGAGGCGGTGGTAGAATTTCGAGATACGGTTTGCCAGCCAACCAAGAATCGGCAAACTGCCCTGCGGACGTTATTAGATCAGGTTGAAACGGTGGTAGTAGTCGGAGGCCGGAACAGCAACAACACTCTTCAGCTGTTAAAGGCGTGCCAGGCAGCCGGTAAACGCAGCTTTCATATCGAACGCACCGCAGAACTGCAGGCCGGCTGGTTCGATGGGGTCGACAGGGTGGGGGTTACGGCTGGGACATCGACGCTGAAAGAGACAGTCGCGTCGGTTAAGGAGTGGCTCGAACGGTTATAAGTTTTAAGTTCCAGGTTGGCCGGCTAGCCGGCCTCGGACTTAGATTACCGAACGTGACGGCATAGCCTTCCCCCCAGGGAGGTCGCCTTGCGCCTAACTTACAACTGGAACTTAGAAATTAGAACCTGGAACCGTTTAGAAGTTGCTAAATACGGCGAACGGGAAATTCTGCAGGCCTTTCAACGGAACGCTGTCTTGGCCTTTGGTTAGCTTACGGCTGCCGAGTAGATCGCGCATCGCTGGCAGTGATTCATCGATGAGGAGCTGCGTGTCTCCCCAATCGAAGGGGTGATTAGCGCTTCCTAATCGAGTGGTGAATCGAGGAACGATCACTAGAACATCCTTGTCTTCGAAGCGCCGGTGGAAGGCGATACAACAGTCGCGTTTGGTGCCGGTCGCATAGAGCGAAGAATAAGTGCCGGTTTCGAACAAGCGAGGCGCACGCCGGCGAAGCTGGAGCAGAACGCTAACGATGGAGATTTTTATGGCGCCATCTTTCCACGACGGCAACAAAGTTTCTATTGGTTTACCATTTACCTCTTGTAAGGCGTTTTCGCGAACGGTGTAATCAATTGGCCCCCGATTGTCGGGATCAACCAGGCGGAGATCCCAGAGTTCCGAGCCTTGGAAAAAATCGGGTACACCGGGGCAGGTAAGCTTCAAGATGGTCTGAGATAACGAGTTCAACATGCCGTGCCAAGCAACGCCTTCGGCGGCTTTGGCAACTGCCTGTCGAAAAATGTGATCAGGTTCCAAGGTCGCGGCCACGTATCGCAGAACCGCGTTCTCCCAGACCTCATTGGGTGAAATCCAACTACTGTTGACTTTAGCCTCCTTAATCGCTTTCACCATGTACCGCTGGATCCGCTCAATGTAGGTCTGATCGACCTCTTGGGGCGATACGGGCCAAGTTCCTAACAGTGTCTGGTAGTATAGATATTCTTCGTTCGGGCTCGGGGCGATTTCGCCTTCCAGATCGGACTTCGCACCAGCAGTGAGTTTTCGCCATTCTTCCAGCCAGCTCTGCCACTGGTCCGGGATTTCACTGAGCACCGCGATGCGAGCCCGGACGTCTTCGCTTCGTTTGGTGTCGTGGGTAGTCAGGGTGAGGAGCGTGTTAGGAGTGGCCGCCAAGCGGAGCCGGTTCCGTTCGTGAAACCTTTCCAGCGACATCCCGAATTGTTGCGGTGTACCACCAACTTCGTTCAAAGCGGTCAAACGATGGAAGATATAAAAAGCGGTATCCTCCAACCCTTTGGCCATGATGGGGCCGGTGCTTTGTTGAAATTTATTAACGAAATCGAGCTGAAGTTGCCTGGTGATCTCGTCTGCGGAGTCGAAGTTCTCCAGCAGCAATATCCCCCGCAAGAAATCGAAGATCGATGGTTCCATGGCCGCGTTCCGGCGTTTGGCAGCGCGAATCGCTCGCAGAACGACGTGACGATCGATCTCGGAGACGCCGCTCTCTGCGGTGATATAGGTCCGATAAACCGGGAAGCAGGCAATGAGTTCGCTTACGACGGCGCTAAGCGAATCCAGGGTAAAGTCCCGATGGAGGCGGTCGCGCTCGGCGACCTCGCTCAACATGTGGCCAAGAGTTTCGATGTCGCTGGACAAGGTGACCTCCATGACCAGCTTTTTCTTCTCGTAGATAAGGGATTCGACATGAACGTATCGATCGATGAACTCCCGATAGATACGGGAGAATCGGTCCCCGTTGCTGGAATCGACTAGCAATTGAGTCGCTTCGTAAACGAAGTCATATCCGGTGGTGCCATGTACGGGCCAATCGGTCCGCAACTGTTCACTTTCCTCTAAGATCTTCTCTACGATCAAATAGCATCCGTTGTCCGGACTTAGATGAGCAGCCGCTTCCTCGTCGGTGCCATCTTGGCAATGCTTTTGAAGGTCAAAGAGATACTTCTTCGGGTTTTGCAATCCGTCGATGTGATCGATCCGAACACCGGTGACACTCCCATCCTTCAAGAGGCTGAACAGCAGACGGTGAATCGTCGTGAAGACCTTCGGGTTCTCCACTTTGATGCCGGCGAGCTCATTAACATCGAAAAAACGGCGATAATTAATCTCCTCCGCGGCAACGCGCCAGTAGCTGAGCCGGTAAGGCTGAGAATTTAACAGTGTGTCGAGCAAGTCGAACGATCTTGGGTTGCCTTGCTTTCCTTCCAAGATGTTTAGCGAGCGTTGGATGGCATCGCCGACTTGAGGACACTCGATGCAGAGACGGGAGATCCGGCGTTTAGCGACCTCCTTTTCTCGAGAACGCTCTCTGACCTTGTCATCTTCGACTTCGGTTCGGAACGGCAGATGTTCTAGAGCGGTTATGATGCTCTCAAGCTCCAGATACATCTCTTCTTCGTTGTAGCCTTGGAGTTTTTCGAGCGCGATCCGTAGGATTTGGGGATACGTTCTGGGATTGAGCGGGAAGACCCAATCAAAGTATTTCACAAAGAAAGCCCCGTCGCGAAACTCGAGCTCAAACTGACCGCTTTCGAGCACCTTACCGTACTGATCCCCCAGGATGGGCAATAGAACCTTGTTCTGTAGCTGCGGCTTAACCGGGTCCCAATCGATATCAAAGAACGAGGCGTAGACGGAACCGGGACCATTTTCTAAGACGTCCATCCACCACTCGTTGTCGGGATCCGCAATCCCCATATGGTTGGGAACGAAATCCGCGATATGCCCCATACCACGCTGCTTCAGGGCGTCAGCAAAGGCTTTGAAATCTTCTTCGGTGCCAAGGACCGGATTGAGTTCGTTGTGGTTGATCACGTCATAGCCGTGATCGGTTTTGTCACGCGAGCGATAAAAGGGAGAACTGTAAATGTCGCTGATCCCGAGTTTCTCTAGGTAGGGAATAACTTGAATCGCATCCTTAAAGGTAAAATTGCGGCTGAATTGCAGCCGGTAAGTCGCGGTGGGAATTCGGGGTTTAGCAGCCATCGTTCGGTTTCGCCTCCATGTTTTATGAGTGTGCCACAAACATGATTGTTTCCGGCTGGATCAAAAAAATTGCTTCTTTCTTCGGGTCGCAGAAGCCCGGTTGTTCGCCGCCATACTCAGATTCGTTGGAAGAAAGGGAGAATTTCCATGGGTGACCTTGAGAAGGCCGGAGGATGGGGATGTTAAGGTCCAACGTAGTCTTGGCGGGCACGAGTTGAACCAAAATAAGGACTTCTGCGTTTTCGGGTGGCGAATAGCGCAGAGCGAGCGTTTGATCGGAAACTAATTCGGCCAGCCAGATCCCACGGCGCCGGTCCTTGAGCTTGGCTTGACGAAATCGGATACAATCCTGGTAAAGCCGGAGCACGGTCTGATGTTCGCCCCTCGCGACCTCATCCCACTTTAGCTTTGATGATAGAAAGGTTTGTTCGGCCTGTGGGTCCGGAATTTTCTCCCTTTTCTCCGGATCGCGGAACGCTGAGAATTGTTCGAACTCTTTTCTGCGGCCCTTGGCAATATTGTGGCCGAGGACTGGCTCATGGTCCGTGAAATAACAGAACGGTGAGGAGGAAGCCCACTCCTGACCCATAAAGAGCATGGGCGTGTATGGCACCAGCAGACAGAGCGCCGAGGCAGCCCGATACGCTTCCGGCGAAATGATCGCGTGCAAGCGATCGCCAAAAGCGCGATTCCCAACCTGGTCATGATTGGAGATGCAGACGACAAAATGTTCGGGATCGATATCGACTCCTCGAGTACCGCGAGGAATGCCATCTTTTTGCAGCTGCCCGGTGAATAGCCAACCTTCTTGAATGGCAGTCAACAACTGCTCGGCTGTTCCTTCGAAGTAGCCGAGGTACCCCTCGTCCTCCCCGGTCATCAGCGTACGCACCACGTGATGAAAATCGTCAGCCCAAACCGCATCGCAACCGTAACCACCGGACGAACGCGGCAAAACGATCCGACGTTCGTTGCGGGGATCTTCACAAATTACCAAGCCTCCGCGGGCCTGAACTGCTTCGGTAATTTCTTGGATAATGTGTCTTTTCGAGGTGTCAGGAATCGCTTGGGTCGCGTCCAGGCGGAACCCGTCAAAGTGAAAGTCTTCCCGCCAATAAATCGGGTTCTCCAAGAAAAATGAGCGGACCGGGGCGCAATCGCTGCAATCAAAATTAAACGCGAGTCCCCAGGGAGTATGATGTTCCGGATTAAAGTAGGTCTTGGAATAAGATCCCAGATAGTTTCCATCCGGGCCAAGGTGGTTGTAGACGACATCGAGGATGACAGCTAGTCCGGCCCGATGCGCCTCATTGACGAAGAAGCGTAAATCGTCCGGACTTCCGTACGCCCGACAGGGAGCGAAAATTTCCACTCCGTCGTAACCCCAATTGCGGTTGCCAGGAAAATCTCCGATCGGCATCAGCTCGATAGTGTTCACTCCTAACCGGAGCAAATGATCGAAATGATCGATGATAGATCGGAAAGATCCCTCCCGGGTGAAAGTACCCACGTGCAGCTCGTAAATGACGAGTTCGGCTAATGTAGGTGGTCTCCAGCCTTCATCGGACCAGGCAAACCCATTGCTATCGACGATTTGAGAAGGTCCATGAACTCCATACGGCTGAAACCTCGAGGCAGGATCGGGCAAGAGCTGTCCATCCAATCGATATTGGTAAAGCATACCCGCCTTGGCTTGTGGATCCTCGACAGTATAGTAGCCCTCCTGATCGAGGCTGAGCGGCAATTCGCGGATTGGCTGCCGGTCTGAATCCAGAACAACCAGGGAGACCGATTTCTTGTTCGTGGCCCACGTTCGGAAAGAAACGCCGTTTTGAGTGACCTCGGCTCCTTGAGAATAGCGTCGATGTTTCATGTGGTTGGCGCGTGTGCGAATAGACTACTCCTCGTGCTCGTCCTCGAACGCCGGAATGATGGAGTGATGGAGTAACGGAGTGTTGTATTTCTCATCCCTGACTCTCCTTTTGTGTAGGCATCTTGGTGGGTATCTTTCCTTCTCGGGTCGAGCGCGATTCTTCGTGTGCGAATGACTGATCGCCCTCCGAGAGTCGTAGTAGCGACAGGCTTCTTTCGATGAGCTCAACCTCATCGCCGGCGGCCACAATCTCCCCAGGCTTAACAAAACCGGTCTCGGTGGCTGTGTTAATTACCGTTTCCCAGCGAATCTCTTCTCGTCCGGGCACAATAAAGGTCAACGGTTCGTAGTGGGCGTTGAAAAGGAGCAGGAAAGTATCGTCTCGCACCGGTTCTCCGACTGAGTTTCTTATATCCGAAGCTGTGCCGCTAAACAGGGCGCCGATGCACTTGGCAAAACCATTTTGCCAGTCCGCCTCTTTCATCTCCGCTCCGTTGGGAGCAAACCACGTGAGATCTTTTACATCGTAGCCCCGAATCCTGCGACCGGTAAAATATTTTGGACGACGAAACAACGGATGTTCCCGACGGAAGTGGGCGAGTTGGCTGGTAAACCGCTGGAGCTGCTGTTGCTTCGGGGTCCATTGCCAATTGAACCAGGTCAGCTCGTTATCCTGGCAGTAGGTATTGTTATTACCGTTTTGGGTACGCGAAAACTCATCGCCGCCGTTTAACAGAGGAACCCCCTCCGATAAAAAGAGAGTGGCTAGGAAATTTCGTTTCTGACGCTCGCGTAGCTCATTGACTTTGACGTCGTTGGTCAAGCCTTCAATGCCGCAATTCCAAGAATTGTTGTGGCTATCCCCGTCACGATTTCCTTCACCGTTTGCTTCGTTGTGCTTCTCGTTATAGGTAACGAGGTCATTCAAGGTAAAACCGTCATGAACGGTAACGAAATTGATGCTGGCTCGCGGTGCTTTGCCTTGATGTTGATAAAGATCCGGGCTGCCGGTTAATCGATAGGCAAACTCCGCGAGCAAACCGTCGTCTCCCTTCCAGTAGCGGCGGATACAGTCCCGATACTTCCCATTCCACTCCGACCATGGAACGGGGAATTTTCCAACCATGTAACCACCTTCGCCGAGGTCCCAGGGTTCCGCGATCAGTTTCACCTGCGAGAGGATAGGATCCTGCAACAGGATGTCGAAAAAACCGGACTGCTCATCGACCAAGTGCTCTTCTCGGCCGAGTGCAGACGCCAAGTCAAAGCGAAATCCATCGACATGCATTTCTGTGACCCAGTATCGGAGGCTATCCATGATCAACTGGAGCACGCGCGGATTCTGGGTGTTGGGCGTGTTACCGCACCCGGTGTAATCCATATAATAGCGCCGGTTATCTGGGACCAGCCGGTAGTACGATGCGTTGTCGATACCCTTGAACGACAGGGTTGGACCGAGATGATTCCCTTCGGCAGTATGGTTATAAACCACATCAAGGATCACTTCGATCCCGGCCCGGTGAAGATTTCGCACCATCGTCTTGAACTCGGTGACTTGTTCACCCAGAACCCCGGCGCTTGAATAACTACTCTCGGGAGCGAAAAAGCCAATCGTGTTGTATCCCCAGTAATTCGTGACGCCGCGATCAAGCAAAAAACCTTCGTCGCAATGCTCGTGGACCGGCAAAAGTTCCGCTGCGGTCACACCCAGTTCCTGTAAATATTCAATGGCTTCTGGCGAACCAAGCCCGGCGTAAGTACCGCGGATCTCTTTAGGAATCGTCTCCAACAGCTTTGTGAATCCGCGGACATGAACCTCATACACCACCGTTTCTTCAAGAGGAGTGCGGAGGAGCTGGTCTTGTTCCCAATCAAATGCCGGATTAGTCACGACACATTTCGGTACGGAGGCAACGTTGTCCTGATAATCGCGCTTCATGTCCTCGGCAGCGTTCCCGAGAGGATAACCGAACATGTCCGGTCCCCACAGCACCTTGCCTGCTATGGCCCTTGCATAGGGATCGATGACCACTTTCGATGCGTTGAATCTCTGGCCCGCAGCAGGTTCATATGCGCCGTAAACGCGATAACCGTAGAGTTGGCCGGGTTGCGCATCCGGCAGAAAAACGTGCCAGACATGATCGGTTGCTTCGCGCAGTCTGATGCGGACGTCTTCCCGGTCGGTATCATGAGTTTCGAACAAACATAAATCGACACCCGTCGCGTTGGCAGAGTAGAGAGCGAAATTGACGCCTTTACCCGTCCATGTCGCCCCTAGGGGATAGGACTGTCCTGGCCATACCTGCACTTTATCCATAGCTGTCTAGTATCGGTTACGGACGTCTGGGCGGTTGTCGAACGATTTCGATTGGGGGGTGATTGTTTGGAGGGGAGCCGCTTTGATCTGTGGCCCTAACGACCTCACGCCATTCGTCCCTACACGTGTCTGGCCGGACACTATGGCAGCAGGCGGCTCCCGGGAACGTCTCAACGCGTGTTACCGGTCTGCCGCGTAGGTGATTCCCAAATCGGCGCCGGATAGCACACATCACGCTGGGTAGCTTGCGGGAGCCGCCTGTTGCCACGATTTTCGGCGGGTCAGACGCGGGGACGAACGGCGTGAGGTCGTTGGGCCGTGTTCCAAAGCGGCTCCCCTCCAAACCGTCTCCTCGAACTCCTTGAACTCCTCGAACTCCTCTTGTTTGTTGCCTAATGAGCGAAGGGATTGCTTTGATCGAGAAGAAGATGCGCTCGGCTGGATTAAGCGAGATCGCCATACAAGCGTTTGTTTTTCAGTATCAGAAGCTTCTGGATAATGACACTGGGTTGATTCCTGAAGAGGCCATTCAACCGGTCGCTCAGTTGCCATCGTTGGACGAGCGGGAACTCCCGGAACTCACCGGGGACTATTTGCACCAGACCCTGGTCTTGAAATTGAACGGCGGGCTAGGGACTAGCATGGGCTTGGAAAAAGCTAAAAGCCTGCTGCGAGTCCGTGGCGATCTGACGTTTCTCGACATTATCGTGAAGCAGTTTCTGCAACTGCGCGCGAGTACGGCGCCGGGCTTGGGCCTGTTTTTTATGAACAGTTTCAGCACTGCCGACGACACCATCGAGGCCCTGCAGTCGTACCGGGAATTGGGGGACCCAAAGCACATGCAGCTACTGCAAAATCGGGTACCAAAGATTGATAAGGAAACGCTTTTGCCGATCTCTTGGCCGTCTCATCCGGCATTGGAATGGTGTCCACCGGGACACGCTGATCTTTATGTCTGCCTATACGGTTCGGGTTTGCTTAAGCAACTTTTGGATGAGGGCAAGAAATATCTGTTTGTTTCAAATGCGGATAACCTGGGCGCCAGTTTGGACCCGAATCTGCTTCGATTCTTTGCTGAATCTGACGCGCCCTTTCTAATGGAAGTAACTCGTCGCACGCCATCCGATCGTAAAGGAGGCCATCTGGCGCGCCGGCTGGATTCCAAGCGATTGGTCTTGCGAGAGTCAGCGCAGTGCCCAGAGAAAGATCTGGACTATTTTCAAGACATTGATCGTCATCGCTACTTCAACACGAATAATCTCTGGATAAGGTTAGACAGATTGTTCGATAAACTGACCGCAGGGGGCGGGTACATTCCTTTGCCACTGATTCGGAACGAGAAAAATGTTGATCCGCGAGATAAGAAGAGCCCGAAAGTTTTTCAGTTGGAGGCGGCAATGGGCGCCGCCATCGAATGCTTTGACGGCGCGGCGGCAGTAGAAGTTCCACGATCGCGTTTTTCGCCGGTCAAAACCACGAATGACCTATTGGCCGTCCGTTCGGATGCTTATGAGCTCGATGAATCGTTTCGGGTCGGCTTGCTGGCTGAGCGCCGAGGTGTTCCTCCTAAGATCGAGTTGTCGGACGATTACAAATTGGTGGATCAACTTGAGAAGCTGGTTGCTGGGGGAGTCCCGTCTTTGATTCGCAGCCGCTCGCTAACGGTAAAGGGGCCATGGCGTTTCCTTGCGGGGGTCGAGATCGTGGGAGACGTGCGGTTTGAAAATGATTCCGGTGAGGTGCGGGAAGTGAAGCCGGGGGTGTATGAGGATCGCGTGGTAGAAGGATAATCGTCCTCGTGCTCGTGCTCGTCCTCGTGCTCGAGGGGCGGAGCGATAACCCGAATGGGGACCTATAGGACCTATGGGGACTAATAAGACACAAATAGGGCCCCGGGGCCTCACAAAGCCTGTCTTGCTATAGGAAACGTGCGGACGCGGCGAGCACGAGCACGAGCACGAGCACGAGCACGAGCACGAGCACGAGCACGATTGTTTCTTAGGTCATGCGCACGAAGTCGAGCAGGAAACGGGACCAGAGATACAACATGCCGCGCCAGGTGTAACGAACCTCGCGATTGCCGGCGGGGGTGAGTAGCCCGGATCTCACGTTGTGTTCGATTTGATCTTTTAGGTCTTGCTCCAGCAAATCCCGCATTTGATCGGGAACCAATGGTTGCACATCGACACTGTCGAGATGGGCTTTCGAGAGCATTGAACGATGGGCGTCACAGATTTGTTCGATTGAGAGATCGGATCTGACGCGTTGTACGCGAGTGCTGGGCAAGAATTTGAGGGAGTACGCAAAAGGATAAGTCCAAGTCAAATACACCTGACCATCTCGGGAACGGGTCATCAAGCTGACGTAGCAAAAGGCGATTCGGCCTTGGTGGATCAGGCAGACCGCCATTTGGCTCTGATCGGTGCTCCGATGAAAAAGGCGGACGAATTGGCGCTGGTTTTGCCAGTGACAACTGACTTCGTCGGCTAAAGCAAAATCTTGGCTCTCGATCTCTTCGGTCAACAAATTCAGAAAGGGAAAGAGCTCATCCCGGGGAGCGGACGATTCGGAGAACACGCGTTCTATCGGCAGGCGTAGCTTGCGGACCCTCGCGATTATTTCAACCCAGGGCAGCAATATCCAAAAAGCAACCAGGATCACGCCCACCGCCCAGCTGCCCGTTGGCAAGTAACCGATAAGAAATGAGGTGAACAGGAGACAAGCCACGCTCAACCGTCGAAAGATCGGCTGGCGGAAGGTGCGAAGTCCGAGGCCTAGGACGGCGACACCCAACACTAATAAGAGGGACGAGAACATTAAACGGGACTATAAAGATTTCGTTCAGACGAAGCTGAACGAGATTTGTACGCGGATAGCGACAAAAAGCTATGGATGAATTTCGTGTATTTTTAAAAAGTGCTCCAACTCTTCGGGACCAAAATCAGGAAGAACTTCATCTCCGACCACGAGTGTAGGAGCATAGGTTTGGCCGGATATCCGCCGCATTTCGTCGTAAGCGACTCGATCCCTGAGAACATCGATCCGGCGAAACTTGTATCCGTGTTCTTCAAGGTATTCTTCGGCCATATCGCACCACGGGCAACCGGCCTTTACGTAAAGAAGCAACTCAGGCTTATCCATTAATTCTTCCCTTTAGTCTGTCGCAGCGCTTGCTCCGAAAGAGCGGTTTGAGTCGGACCCGGCGCAGGTGAAATGTTTTGTTCTGATAAAAAATAAAGAACCAATTGACCCGCTTGCGCAAGTGCATCGCGACTAAGACGGCTAGCGTTATCGTCGGCCGAGTTCAAATAGGACTCATCGAGGTCCATTAACGCGATGGCGGGAGTACCCGCGTTTTGGAAGGGAACATGATCTAAAAGCAAGGGACGTTTGCCACTTTCGAGATTGAATTTTAGTGCTTCGGCAGCGGATCGGAATTGTTGGATTAAGCCGGCATCCGAATTCATAGCGTAACCCAAGGGCGATCCGGATCCTCCCATATGTTCGAGCACAACTGCGGCGCTGGCTGCATCGGTGCTCCGGTTGATTTGTAACATTTGGATATAAAATCGGCTGCCGAAAAGGCCGTCGTTAGAGGTGATTTGATGAAACGGCATGTGCCCATCGAGAAACAGCAATTCCACGTGTGCAGCCAGGCGTGGATCGAGAGCAAGAGCATGGGCTATTTCAAGGAGGACGGCGGTGTTAGCAGCTCCATCGGTCGCCCCGGGATCTATGGCAAATCCTAGATTAAGAGAATCGAAGTGGGCAGCCACTAAGTAGAGAGGTTTGGCAAGAGGGACTCGTTGATACCGTCCGATGAGACTGGAGAAACGGATTTCTTGCCCACCGGGGGCCTGTTCAGTGAAAGGCTGTTCCGTTACTTCCCAACCAGCAGTGATCAGGTTGGATTTCAGATAACCGCGAACCTGATCGAGGGCTGTGCTGCCCGCGATCCGATTGCCAAAGTTCAAGACTGCTTGCGCAGTCGAAAGGGAACGCTCGCTGTCGAAGTCCTTCCAGATTGCCTGGCGCCGAGGAGGGAGAGGCGGGGTCGGTGTCGCGGGAGACTGATTTGCTGAAGGCCCTCCAGATTCCTGGCTAACCGGCTTACATGAAATAAGCAGTGCCAGCGTGAAACCGACTAGTAACGGAGAAAGAAGCGATCGAAATGGAATCGCGCTGCGGGATGCCATGAATACGGACTTTAATGCGATGTGACTCCTAAGAGCGATAGGATCCGCTCTAAGTCATCGTTGCCGTAGTATTGGATCTCGATTTTGCCCCGCTTATCGTTGTGGTGAACTACCACGTGCGTGGCCAGTCTGTCTCGAAGCCGATTTTCAATCTGCGCCACGGCATGATTGGTCGTGTTCTGCGCAGCTACTGGACGGGAACCGGTTTTTCCGGTCTTGGTCAGCCCATGTCGGGCCAATTGTTCGGCGACTAATTTCTCGGTTATGCGGACGGTTGCAGATTGGCGAATGATGACCTCCGCGATCGCGAGTTGTTCGGCTCGGTTCTCTAAGCTCAATAAGACTTTTGCATGTCCAACACTCAATAGGTCCTGGGAAAGATAACTTTGGATCTGGGGGTGCAACTCGAGCAATCGGAGCGAGTTGGCGATGACCGATCGACTCTTACTTACGCGCACCGCGATATCCTCTTGTCGCATAGAGAATTCTTGGGAGAGCCGCCGATAAGCTTGAGCTTCTTCGATCGGATTCAGGTCCTCGCGCTGGAGATTCTCAATCAATGCCATCTCCAAAACGTCACGATCAGATGCATCTCGGAGGATGACCGGTGCTTCGCTCAGGCCCAGTTGGTTGGCAGCTCGCCAGCGGCGTTCGCCAGCGATTAACTCACATTTCCCGTTAACCCGACGGACAATGAGCGGCTGGATTATTCCGTGCTCCCGGATCGAATCTACTAGCTCTTGTAACTGGTCGGCATTGAACGCTTTTCTCGGTTGGAGCGGGCTTGGAACGATATCAGAGAGTGGAACACGTTCGACGCGATCTCCTGGTTCAAGTGCGGGCGGTTTTGGTGTGTTGATCAGAGCACTAAGGCCCTTACCGAGAACTACCTTTGCCATAACCGATTGGAAGCTACTGGACCTACCTTGGTAAAGCAAGGAGTTCAGGAGTTTGGTAGAGCGAGGCTCCCAAACCGCCAAAGGCTCTATCGTCGCCGTTGGCGCCGAACACTTCATAAAATGTTGTTACACCAATTCTTGTGCCGAGCCGAAACCCCGTGCAGACCACGGCTCGGCGCGTGTCAAGGCGCAGCAACACTCTCCAGTGAGCATTCCTGATTTCCCTGTTTACATTACAGATCGCTTGGGAGCCTCGCTCTACCGGAGTCCTTGAACTCCTGCTTTGCCAATGCTCTTAAAGATGGTGACTATTTGGTCCGATCCAAAAGCGCGGCTGATCTTGACCGGCAATTTCCTGCTGGTGGTTGGTGCCGGCATCACCTTTATGGCGGTCCCGTGGCTGCTCATTCAAAAACCGAATGGGAACGCTATTCTCGGCTACAGCAATGTGGCGGTAACGCTTTTGATTCTTTTTCTGCTACCTTATTTTGGCAAAATCGTTGATCGCTATTCGAGAAAGCGAGTGGTTCTGGTCTACCTGGGATCAGCGGTTGTCTTGGACGCGCTGATCGTTGCGGTAATCCTGGGAGAAGGCTCAACTAAAATCTGGGAACTCTTGACTGTATTTTGTTTTGGTTCGCTGGGGGCAAGTGTTTATTACCCAGCCCAGTTTGCGCTCAGCCAAGAAGTGATTGCGCCGGAGCGCTACGAGAGTCTGAGTGGCGCCATCGAAATACAGTGGCAAGCAGGATCGATGTTCGCTGGCGCACTGGGAGCCTGGTTGATTGCCGTGATCCCATTCTCTGGCGTCTTGTGTATTGATGCCGCAGCTTATCTGTCCGCTTTCCTCATCATGTCCAGGCTGCAGTACCAGAGAGCTCAGGAGCGATCAACGGCGCCGGCTTCTGCTTGGGCAATGTTGATTGAAGGTTTGCAGTATTTGCGGGGGCGGCCGCGACTATCGGTTGTCATGTTGGCAAGTTACTTACCGTTTCTTGCCATCATGGTGGGGAATTTCCTTTCACCGATCTTTGTGCGCGAGGTGCTCCGAGGAGGACCGCAGATCTATGGCATTGGGGAAGTAAGTTATGCCGTTGGTGCGACTCTGGCGGGCCTTACGGTTCCCGCAATTAACGCGCGCATTGGGTTGGTGCCGACTTTGTTATGCACAGTCGCGGTCTACGGAGTAGCGGCTTCCCTGAATCCGATGGCACCGATCGCCATCGTCTTCTTCGTTTCATATGTGCTCCAAGGTTGGGGCAACGCGGGTTCTCGAGTGGCGCGTACGATCCTCGTTTTGAAGACGGTACCAAACGCTGTCGTTGGCCGCGTGAACCTCTTCTATTCCGCATTTGAGAGAATGTTGCGATCCACTGCCCTGGCTCTGATCACCGCGATGCTACCAACCTGGGGAGCTGCCAATTCGTATTGGGTTCTCGCGGTGATCGCGGCGGCGGCCTGGTTGATGGTATGGAGCGCTCGCCATGTACGCGCCTATCCCGTCGAGACGGTTTCGGTTGGAGAATCTTGATGTTAAATGGAGAACATAGATGTTCAGGCGCTTGACATGGGTCATTGATGAAACCCCGCATCGGGCCGCTTTGAATATGGCGATCGACGAGGCGCTGCTTATGGGCGGCGGTGATTGTCCGCTGTTTCGGGCCTACCAGTGGCTGCGGCACCCGGTCTCAATTGGTTATTTCAGCTCTTGGGAGCGGACCAACGCACTCTATCCGGACAGGGAAATTGTCCGTCGCTGGACCGGTGGCGGCGTGGTCGAACACGGAGCTGACTTCACTTACTCGTTGTTACTGCCATCGGACGCTGGACCGCCTCCGAATCGAGATCTCTATAGAGGAATGCACGCTGCTATCGCACGGACCCTAACGGCCACGGGGTGCGCCGGTGCGGTGGTGGTCACAGGTTCCGAAGCGCCACCCGGGACAGATCCGGTTGCCGCTTGTTTTGCGAAATCTGTGGAAAACGATGTCGAAGTTGACGGGGTTAAGGTTGCGGGCGCGGCCATCCGGCGGTTACGCACCGGCGTCATTCTTCAAGGGAGCATCCAGCAAATTTCGGTCGAATCCGGATTCGCAGCCCAGCTTGCGCACACCTTGTCGCTAGCCGTAGAGAAAAGGATGCTTTCGACCGTGACAACGTCGTTAGCCGAGCGTATCGCTAACGTGAAGTACGGCACCGAGTCATGGACACGCAGGTATTGAGTGCTTGTTATCGGACCCGGGGGCGTGGCCATGAATCCAGTCTTTTTCCAGAACCGTTTATTTGCTGATATCCCGGTCGATGTCTTGGAGGCAACCCCGGTGCGCGAGCGGGTCTTTGCTCCCGAGACGGTGATTTTTCGGGAAGGCGACCATGGCGACACGCTGATGTTGGTGGGTTCCGGGTTAGTCAAGATCTCAAAGGCCGGGTGGCAGGGTCACGAAGTCGTCCTTTCGCTGATTGAGGCCAACGATTTTTTTGGCGAGCTGGCATTGCTCGATCGCGAACCGCGCTCAGCCAGTGCAATCGCTCTTAAGAATACGGTTATCGGCGAGATTGACCGCTCGGCGCTTGACTTTCTGATGGAGAAAGCTCCGCGAGTTCTGCCGGTCAACTTCACGCAAGTTGCAATCGCGAGACTCAGATCGACCAATGCTAGCTTTGTTCAACACATACTCCGAAGCGAACGCCTTGCTGTTCTCGGGACGATGTTGAGTTCGATCGTTCACGATCTCAAAAACCCATTGGCCGCGATTACGTCGTCGGTCAGTTATCTTGAGCAAAAGGCTCCCGATGATTTCACGAAGAGTGCGGCCCATATAATAAAAAGCTCGGCGGATCGAGTAGTGCTTCTAACCGAAGAGCTGTTGGATTTCGCTCGGGGTACCGCGCGGTTGTCTCCTACTTGGACAACGTCAAACCGGTTGTTGGATCTGCTTGAGACCGAGATTTTAGATCAGGTTCGGCGTACGACCATATCGGTTGAGGTCGAGAACAGGACTAAGGACTCGTTCTGGATCGATGAAATGCGGGTGACTCGATGTTTAGCGAACGTTGTGAAGAACGCATGGGAGGCAATGCGGGATCGAGGCAAGTTACGGTTGGAATTCGAAGGGCGCGATAGTGGACTATTCATTTCGGTTGCCGACTCCGGGCCAGGTATCCCGGAAGAATTTCGCAGCCAGATATTCGAGCCATTCATGACCTACCGGAAACGGACTGGAACGGGCCTTGGCCTATCGATCGCGAAATCGTGCGTGGAAGCGCATGAAGGTAAGATTTCCTTCGAGTCTCGGCCTGGAGAGGGCACGACATTTTTTATTTGGTTACCCAAGCAGAGTCAGAAGTGGCTGAGAGCTAGTCTCGAGGAAACCGCGAAGCGGTAATTTTCCATGCGAGGCCTGCCAGGGACGCAGGTTAATTCCGTCCGAAAACCCCTGGAGGAGAGCCGCTTTGTAACGTTGCAGCTCTGTAGCCCTGGAGCGGGGAGCCGCTTCATACGGTAGCAGCTCTATGGGTCTGCAGCGGGCGGTTCCCGGGCACGTCTCCTGGCGGTGCCATTACCCAGCGGGCTCCGTGCGCAGTTGTCAGCTCGATTTACGAATTAGAATAACCCAAACTATCTATGTTTCGACATTGATCGACCGCAAATACCCTTGAGCATTCGGATGATTCGGGGTTTCAAGAATGGTCGTGGTAGAGATGCTCAAAACGGGCGTTGGGGTCATGGCGACGCTAGCAGACGTTTCCGGGAGCCGCCTGCTGCAGACCCTTAGAGCTGCTACCTTACAAAGCGGCTCCCCTCCAGACTCGCAGAGCTGCAACGTTATAAAGCGGCCCCCCTCCAGGCGGTGGGCGAAAGCGCTTTCCTACCTTTCATCGAATCGGGGAAATACCGGTGTCGGTTCTCCTAACCGGTGCTCGGCCGGAAGCTTACCCCAAGCTAATTCTCGGTAACCGGCGGCGTTCAATTGCTCGAGAATCTTCGCCGCAGAGTTTGGAATTACCGGTTCAATCAAGGCTGCCACCAGCCGCGAAGTCTCTGCTAACGTGTAAAGAACGTCCTGCAGGAGGTCACTTTGGGCTGGTTCCTTGGCTAGTTTCCAAGGCGCTTTTAACTCCACCAGACCGTTAGCCTGAGTAACCAGGTCGGAAACCGCTTCTAACGCGGCATGAGGCTGGAATTGGGCAAAGGCTTCGTGGTACCGATTCAGGACTAAGCCGGCGGTGGACTTAATCGCTTCGAGCTCGGCGTCGTTCGTGTTGGTCTTTTTCACCAAACCGGAATGATATCGCTGCACCATATTGATGGCGCGATTAACCAGGTTCCCGAGACCGTTTGCCAGGTCGCTATGGTAGCGGATCAAGAGACGTTCGCTGCTAAAATCGGCATCGTGTCCGGTGGCAATATCCCGCATTAAATAATACCGAAGCGCGTCCGCTCCATATTGATCGGCCAGTTGGGCCGGATCAACGACGTTGCCCAGGCTCTTGCTCATCTTCGCCCCTTCTACGTTCCACCAACCATGCACCGTCAAACGCGGCATCTGGTCATCCGAAAACCCCATGGCATGCAACATGATCGGCCAATAAATGCCGTGAGCGGGCACCATGATGTCTTTGCCGATTACGTGTGCCTTGCACGGCCACAAATCCGCGAAGTCAGGCAGGTTGCTGCCCGGATCTGCTTCATAGCCGGCAAACGTTACATAGTTAAGCAGCGCATCGAACCAGACATAGGTCACGTATTCGTGATCAAAGGGGAATTCAATACCCCAGGAGAGCCGCTCCTGTGGCCGAGAGACGCACAGATCTCCGCTCAGTCGCTCGATAGCATTCAGCAATTCAACCTGGCGAAATGCCGGGGTCACGAAATCCGGATGGGTGCGGAC
The DNA here is from genome assembly GCA_019239825.1 of Verrucomicrobiota bacterium. Taxonomy (GTDB): domain Bacteria; phylum Verrucomicrobiota; class Verrucomicrobiia; order Chthoniobacterales; family JAFAMB01; genus JAFAVN01. The sequence goes on from JAFAZK010000247.1 coordinate 20,757, forward strand.
AAAGTTTTGCAGCCAGTCCTTGTGCTTAGCTAAACGGAAATACCAGTTCTCTTCTTCGAGCAGAACTACCTCGCCCCATTCAGGACCAAATTCGCCTTCAGCGTTTCGCTCTTTATCAGTCAGGAATTGTTCTTGGCGGACGCTGTAATAGCCGGAGTATTTCGCTTTGTACAGTTCGCCTTTATCCTGGAGAGCCTGCAATACCTTTTGGACGGCGCGTTTATGCCGCGGATCGGTGGTAGCAGCCCAGCCGTCACGCTGGATATTCAGTTTGTCCCAAAGAGACAGGAATTGTGCGGTGACTCGTTCGGCAAAAGCTGCCGGAGCGATGTTTTCTTTTTGGGCCGCCTGCTGCACCTTTTGACCGTGTTGATCAACGCCGATCAACAGAAACGCAGGACCTTGCGTTCGGCGATAGCGGATAATCACGTCGGCCAAGATTTTCTCGTAGGCATGCCCGATGTGCGGCGCCGCGTTCGTATAATCGATTGCCGTGGTAACGAAGTATTTCACCTGATGGAACTTTCCCTAAAATTGCACAACAAGATCGCAGAGATTACAAAGACAAACAATTTTAACAGGAAGGCCACAAAGCGATAACAATTTTACGACAAGTCACGATTCCACGAATAACCGAGTTTTTTTAGCGGTTAGGTCTTATCTTGGCGGCTTTTGCGGCCTCGCTGTGAGAATTTCCTGTCTTCGTGTTCTTGCGGTGCTTGTTGTGTGCAAATCATTCTTTTGTGTCTCGAACGATTTTTCCTCCCCAGGATAGGATGCGAGCTTTGCCGCTGGCAGCCTCGGCTTCTTTGATCTGATGATTCCTGACGTAAAACAAAGATAAACTTGACCAGGCCAATTGGTCATTTGGCCGGAGCTCGACCGCTTTGTTCCCGGCTTCGATCGCTTCTTGGTACTGCCCGTTTTTCATTAGTGCCATTCCCAGAGCATGCCAGCCGTCGAAAAAGGTCGGCTCTATTTCGGTGCATTTCCGATACTTTTCGACTGCCGCCGCCAAATCGCCGACCGCCAAATCGCCATTGGCGTCATCGAAAAGCTCAGCCACACTCTCAGGAATTTCTTCCATAGTGAAATCTCGCATGAGGGAGACCGATTGTCCTGGATGGAGTTGAAGAGCGGATGGCCCTGTCCAAAGTAGCTAAAGGGGAAACTGAGCGCGACGCTCCCTAACGGAGGGTAGCCGCATTACGAAGGTTATCTCCTTGGACCGAGAACAGCACTTATTGTGAGGCTGGCACAAACGTGTGCACTGCCGCGGCTCCGTGGATGCGGGAATTACCGAGAGACGTTTTTAAGCCCAGCGTGTTGAGCGCGTTTAGTCCCCGAACTGGGTCGTGGTTGACCACTACTGACTCTACACAGAAGCCTAGCTAGTTTGATATCTGGCCAGCGGAGAGCCGCCGGCTTTCTGCAGCGCCACCCTGAGCCATTCTTTGAAAACCAGATTGCCGTAGAACTGCTCGATGGCGCTCGAATTCTTCTTTTTGTACTCAGCAAACTTAGCCTCATCGATTGGCTCCCTGCTAAGCATGCCCACGAATACGTAGTCTTGGCCCTGGGGTAGAACGTCCGACGTTTCCCCTGGAGATAATTCCAGGCCGTTCTGGCTAATTAGCGTAGCAATCGCCGTTTGTTGGCCTGGATCGGCCAAAGCGAAAGCGGGCGGGGTTTCTGGTGTAACACCGGCTTTCTTCGCGGCATCCAGGAAGCTAGCGCCAGCTTTCATCTCTTTGAGAATGTCCGCGTGAACGGCGTCGGCTTTCATGGCTGCGATCACTTGACCGCGTACATCTGCCAAGGGCGCTACGTGCACCGGGTCAACATCTCCCAACTTCGCGACATAGAAACCGTCGGCGCCTTGAATTACATCGGTTATGGGTTGTTCTTTGCTCAGGTTGTTGGCTGCCGTCACCAGACCTTGCTCCTTAGCGATCAAAGGATCGGGATCGTTGCTGGTGAACATACCGGTCTGCTCAACCTTCAGATCTTTTTCTTTAGCTTTATTATTGAAATCGTTGGGGTGGTCGGAGACTTCTTGCTGAAAAGCTTCCGCGCTATCCGCGAGCGATTTCAGTACGGTCTGTTTTTCTTTGTCAGCCAGCTTCTTCTGATTGTCGGTCAAGGTGAAGGCGACGTATTCAATCTTCCGCTTCTCCGGCAACTCATACCGAAAGCTGTGGTCCTGATAGTAGGAATTGACCGCGGCATCGGGAAAATCGTGATTATCTTTGAAGTCGGCGGCTTTGAACGACAGCACAGCAAGATTCATCTTCGCCTGGCTCAATTCATAATCGTGTCGCAATATCGATTCGGGCATCGGAGCTGCAGCCGTAACCAACCGGTAGACGTCTTGAACCCGAAGATTGTCCGCAACCACATTGTCGATATCCGCGGGCGTCAGGCCTCTCGTGTTCGCAAACGCCACGATTTGTTGATATTTAGCCTGGTCAAAGTGGCCGTCGGTTTGGAAAGCGTTCAACTTCATTTCGGCGTTCCGGATCTCGTTATCGGACGGTTCGATTTGAAGGGCCTTGGCTTCGTCCCTCAGTAAAAGAAGGTTCCACGCTAGTCCGAGGTTCTCCTCGTCCCTGCTACGGGCTTCATTCTGCCCCGGCATTAAATGCCTTAGCAAATCAATGAGACCAAGACCATAGGCAAGTTCTGACACGTTGCTCAGCTTTTGCACGTCCTCGAGGGAGATCGACCGGCCGTTGATTGTCCCGATCACCGATTGGGCGCCTCCTCGCATCCTCGTCGAGGGGTTCAGGAACACGATGAAGGTTACGATGGTAACGATCGTGATGATGATCAGCAGGGATCGTTGCCGTTTACGGAGGGTGTCGAGCATAAAGTAGTAATCAGTAAACAGTAATCAGTAATCAGTAAAGCGGTTGCTAATGGCTTCGGCGGCCATCAGACGGCCAGCGGCATGGCTTGTCAGAGCTCCTTGGTACTCAGAAAAGACCGCTGCCGCTGGAGAATAAATACTGATTACTGACTTACTGATTACTGGTTACTCCGGGTTTTAGGGGGAGCTAGCTTAGCAACCCCGCTCCCAACTGCGGGAAGATTCCAAAAAGGAAAATCAGAACCACGAGTGCTCCGATCGTGATCGTGGAGAGCAGGCTGACGGGAATGGCCGTCTGGGTTCCGGTCGTTGTTTGCCAATACATGGCTCGCACCACCTTCAGATAATAGTAGAACCCACAACCGACCGTAATAATGGCCACCACGATGAGCAGAAATTGTTGCGATTCGAAGGCCACTTTAAAAACGAGGAATTTACCTAGGAAGCCGGCAGTTAGCGGGACGCCGGCCAGAGACGCCATCGCAATTAGCAGGCTAAAGGCTAGAAAAGGTGAGCGCTTACTCAGACCGTTGAAATGGGTGATATCGTCGCCTTCCGAATTTTTCGCCACGATGATCAAGACGATGAAGGAAAGCAGTGTCATTAGTAGATAAGCTGCCAGGTAAACCACCACGGCGAGACCGGCATCAAGAGCGCCGAAGCTGGCGACCGCCATCAGAAGGTAACCGGCATGCCCAATACTGGAGTAAGCCAATAGCCGCTTGAAATTTGTTTGCGGCAGAGCGGCCAGGTTTCCGTAAACGAGCGTAGCGGCGGCCAGTAATACAATGGCAAAGGACAGTTTAGACTCGATCGCCGGCAAACTTTGAAAGGCCTCGAGTACTCTTAGCAAAACGATAAATCCTGCCGCCTTCGACCCGACAGACAGAAAAGCCGTAATCGGCGTTGGCGCTCCTTGATACACGTCTGGGACCCAGAACTGAAAAGGTGCCGCAGCTACTTTGAAGCCGAGACCGACGATCACGAGCATCGCGCCGAACAGAAGGCCAGTTTGATTTGAAACCGGAATTGACGGCAGCACTTTGGCGATGCTGGTCAAATTCGTGTTCTGGGTGATCCCGTAGATCCAGGTAATGCCATAGACGAAGAACCCTGTGGATAGTGCGCCCAGGATCAAATATTTGGCACCTGCTTCCAGCGAAGCCGGATTACGCCGAGTAAACGCGACTAGCGTATAAAAGGAGACGGTGACCAGTTCCAGCGAGATGAAGATGATCACGAAATCTGTAGCCGACGCCATCCACATCAAGCCGGCGCAGGTCAGGATCGGGAGCGAGTAAAATTCGCCGATGCCGGCCTGGGGAGTGATCCCATGAACAAATTTTCTAACGGTATCGGAATAGTCGATCGACATGATCAGCACGATGATCGTGGTGATTAAGGCGAACTTTTTGAAAAAGAGAGCGGCTTTATCTTGGGTATAACCGGCGACCTCCGAGGCAGGGAAACTGCCGAACTGGAGCAGCAGAAAAACGAAGGCCAGGCCGATGATACCGATTATCGCAATAATATTACGGTTGAGGCGGTCGGCGAACGACTCAATGAGCAACAAACCGAGGCCTAAGGCCAGAACAATCAGTTCAAGGAGTATCGGGGACATAAAGTCATTTCCAGAAGAGGGCCATACCGGGCTCGATCTTTTGTAGGACGGCCTGGGGCGCAAAACCGAATACGATCAAACCGGCAAGAAGCAATACGACCGGCCAGCCCAGACCCAGAGTGACGTCTTTTACGTTGGCCCACCGGCTGGGGCGATCGCCGAAAAAGATGCTGCGATAAGCACGCAGCATATAAACCGCGGAGATGACCAAACCCCAGAGAGCGCAAACCGTTGCGATCTGGTAACCGTTAAAGGCAGCGCCGGGGCTTGCAGTTTTGAACGCGCCAAAAAAGACTAGAAGCTCAGAAGCAAAATTCGCGAAGCCGGGCAAGCCAATCGAAGCGTAGAGCGCCAACCCAAACAGGAAACTAAGTAATGGCATTGACTTGGCTAGGCCTCCCAAATCCCGATAATCGAGCGTTCCTGTCTGTTTGCGCAGTTCGCCGGAAATCGCGAACAATGCCGCGATGGACAGACCATGCGCGAGCATCAAGAGAGCTGCTCCGTCGACACCGATCAGGTTGGTGGTAGCGAGTCCTAAGAAAATGTAGCCCATGTGCATCACGCTGGAATACCCCAGGGTCAGGTCGAGCTGTTTCTGATTAATGGTAGCGAGGCCAACGAATATGATGTTGCCGACCAGCAAGGTCAGAAGCAGCCAGGTAAAGTTGTGAGCGGCTTCCGGCATTAATGGAAGCGCGAGTCGTAGAAGACCGTACAAGCCGAATTTTTTTAGCACGCCCGCATGCAACATTGCCACGGGGACCGGAGCGGCCGCATAAGCCTGGGGAGCCCAGGTGTGAAAGGGAAACAATGAAACCAGAGTGCCGAAGCCGAAAAGCATGAGCAAAAAGACCCAATTGGCACTAGGCCCGGTGAAGACCGCGTGAGTAGCCATCGCCTGCAGCTTGACGATATCGAAGGTCCGATCCTTGTCGGGAACCATCAAATAAAGCCCGATCAAGCCGACCAGCAGGACGATGCTCCCGATCGACAGATAAATCGTTATCTTCCAGGCAGCCGCTTGCCGGTTACCGCTGCCCCAGATACCGATCATCAGGAACGTGGGGATGAGCGCCAACTCGTGAAACGCGTAGAAGAAGAACAGATCCAGAGAAGCAAAAGCACCAGCCGCACCCGCCGCAATGGCCATTACGCAGGCCATATACCGATGCAGGTTCTCTTCGGTGCGAGGAGACATCCAGGCTGCGGCTAGCGCAACCAAGGAGGTGAGAAAGAGCATCGTCGCATTCAATCCGTCGACACCCACGTAAAACTTCAAGTCCCAGGCCGGGACCAAAGGCAGGGCGGAGGTGAATTGGTATCCTCCGGCCGCATGATCGTAGCCCAAGAAAAGAATCAGCGAAGAAATCAGTGCGACGACGGCGCCCGTGATCGCGGTCCTTCGCGGCGCAAGTCCAAATAGGATCAGGATAGCGGCGACTAACGGTCCCAAATAGGTGAGATGTACTAGTACGTTCATGCGGCGAAAAGGATTAAGTAAAGGAGAAGCACCACTCCGAAACCGAAGAGAAAAGCGTAGGCTTGGAGGTTACCGATTTGCAGAAAACGAAGCGCGAATCCGAACCCCCAGGTCGTCCCACCCAGGCCGCGGACCAGTCCGCCATCGATAATCCAGCGGTCGACGAAGGCCGCGACTCCAGCCAGCGCGTCTTGGGTCCATTTGATAAGGACGGAATAAAACTGATCGATGTAGAAACGGTTGGCGAATAAAGGGACGCTGACGGGATCGCTGTTTTTGCCGCGGTAAAGAACAAATCCGGCGCCTATTCCGGCGATGAAAACCGCCACAGAAACCAGCATCGCCGGGATTGACGGTCCTGCCTCCTCTGCCATCGGGAAGAAGATATGTTCGATGGGCGGGAAGCCGGCTATGAGGCTGGGAATCGCTAAAAGAACCAGCGGAACCGCCATTACCGGAGGCGATTCGTGGGCATGTTCAGCAGCTTCCGAACGAGCAGAGCCCAGAAACGTCACCACAAAGAGGCGCATCATGTAAAAAGCGGTGAAGAAATTGATCACCGTGATTACCAAACCCGCGGCAGCATTGTGTTCGAACGCCGCAGCCACGATACCGTCCTTACTCCAGAAGCCCGCCAGGGGAGGACACCCGGACAATGCCAGGGTTGCTGTTAAAAAAGTCCAAAACGTGAGCGGCATCTTCTTCTTCAGTCCACCCATCTGCCACATGTTCTGTTCGTTGTGCAGTGAGTGAATCACCGAACCCGCGCCGAGGAAGAGCAGAGCTTTGAAAAAGGCATGCGTGAACAGATGAAAAAGGGCAGAGACGGGGACTCCCAAACCAACGGCGCCCACCATCAAGCCCAACTGAGACAACGTCGAATAAGCCAAAACCCGTTTGATGTCGGACTGCTGGGTGGCCATTAACGCCGCTAGCAGCGAGGTAAATACCCCGATCCAAAGAACGACAGCTAGCGCGGCAGCGGAACTGGCAAAGAGGAAATAAACCCGCGCCAGCATGTAGACACCGGCGGCCACCATGGTTGCCGCGTGAATCAAGGCAGAAACTGGGGTCGGACCTTCCATCGCGTCCGGTAACCACACGTGCAACGGGAATTGAGCGGACTTACCGACCGCGCCGCAAAAGACAAAGAGCGCAGCAATCGTCGCGTAGGTTCCTAATCCAAGGGTGGGCCATTTCGACGATAATTCGCCAAACATCACCGTGCCCGACGCCGACCAGACCATCAAAATGCCGAGCATGAAGCCGAAATCGCCGACGCGATTGGCTAGCAAAGCTTTATTGGCTGCGTCTGCGGCCGAGGGTCGCTCGAACCAATGGCCCACCAAGATGTAGGAGCTTACCCCGACCAGCTCCCAAAAGATGAACATCATGATGAAGTTATTGGCCAAGACGATGCCGAGCATCGAAAACATGAAGAGTGACAACCCGGCGAAATAGCGGGAGCGGCCTCGGTCGTCGTGCATGTACCCGATCGAATAGACGTGGATCAAGAGACCGACGCCGGTGACCACCAGCAGCATCATCTTGCTGAAGCCGTCTATCAGGTAGCCTATCCGGACCTGAAAAACTCCAAGGTCGATCCAATTAAAACTGACGTCCTGATCGGGGCTGCCAAATACGCTCAGACTGAAAAGAAACGAAATGGCGACCGCCGCTACCGACAGGTAGGAACTGAGTTTCTTCAGAGGCTGAGTCGCGATCACGATCACAGCCGCAGCCAGAAGGGGAGAAAAAAGAATAATCCAGGGAGCCGAGTTCATTCGTCAGAATTTCAGCGAATTGAGATCTTCAACGTGGGTGGTCTGTTTGGCTCGGAAAAGAGCCACGATCACTGCCAAACCGACTGCGACCTCGGCCGCTGCCACCGTGATGATAAAGAAAACTAACACCTGCGCGTTATAATCCGGCAGCCCGGCCTGGGTATGGAATCGCGAAAAACCGACTAACGACAAATTGGCGGCGTTGAGCATCAACTCCAACGCCATAAAAATGATGATGATGTTCCGTCTTAATAGGACTCCAGCGAATCCGACAGTAAACAGGAGGCCGCTAGCCAGCAGATAGTCATTCAGGGTAGCCATATTTCATTCATCTAATTCGCCTCTGTTCCCGATTTACATTCGTGTCCATTCGCGGTTCACATTCGTGTCCATTCGCGGTCTATTTCAATTCTCTCTTACTGAGCAGAACAGCGCCGACGGAAGCGACGACTATTAACGCGCCAATAATCTGCAACGGCAGCTTGTACTGCTGAAAAAGCGCCATCCCAACCTGCCAGGTATCACCATGCTCAGCGTTGTGGGTGATGGCGGGAAAGACCGCGTTACCGCCTTGAAAGCCATAGCAGACATCGAACAGGACCTTAACAAATAGGACAACCACAACCAGGCCGCCAAACATCGCGATCAGATTGAAGTGTCGCCGCTGCTCGGCTTTGAGGTCCAGCAGCATGATAATGAAAAGGAACAACACCATCACGGCGCCGGCGTAGACCAGGATCTGAATGACTCCGAGGAAAAACGCATCCAGCGAAATATAGAGAGCGGCTAGCCCAAGAAAGCACACGACCAAACTCATGGCGCTGGCCACCGGGCTTCGGTTAACCACCACCATCCCGCCGAAGAACAGCATGATTAAAACAAAAATCCAAAACAGAGGTGCGGGCATTGGTCTACTTTTTCTCGTTCCACTTGAAAACCAGACCAGTCATAACCCCGCCGAGCTCGTAGAGACGAGCTTTCTTATGGACCATCTCTGCTCGGCTTAGCCCGGTAATCGCATAGTCTTTCCGCAAGAAAATTGCTTGTTCAGGACAGACCTCCTCACAAAGCCCGCAGTAGATACAGCGGACCATATCGATCTCAAATTCTTTAGGAAACTTCTCTACCTTGCGCCAGCGATCACCTTCCGGGATCTCGCCCGGCTTGATGGTAATCGCCCGGGGCGGACAAATGAACTCACAAAGCTGGCAGGCCACGCAGCGTTCGCGTCCATGTTCGTCTGTAACTAGGGTAGGAGCGCCGCGATAATGCTCGGGCAAATGCGCATCCCAACGTTGTTCCGGATACTGCATGGTCACCTTGGTTTTGCCGGTGAGAACTTTGATTAAGTGACCGATGGTGATCTTTAATCCGGCCAAAACGGCTGGCAGATAAAGCTTTTCACCAAAGGTTAGTTTCGGACGGGCGACAGTGTAAGCCATAAGCAGCGCGTTTATTTGGGCGCGAACGCCAGGATCAATGCGACGAGTAAGATGTTGGCTAACGCGATTTCAAAGAAGAAATACCAGCCCAAACGCATGAGCTGGTCATAACGAAACCGCGGTAAGGTCCAGCGGACCCAGATGAAGAAAAAGAGCAAAATCGAGACCTTAACGAAGAAGGCCACGATGTGAAGAAGGCCTAGTAATACTCCCCACCAGAAAGGAAGCTGTTGGGGATCGGTAGGTAAGAATGGGATGTGCCAAGCGCCAAAGAACAAGGTTACAATCACGGCGCTGCCGGTAATCATGGCCGCATATTCGCCAAGGAAGAAAAGGGCGAACTTCATTGAGGAGTATTCGGTGTGATAGCCGCCGACTAGCTCCGTCTCCGACTCCGGCAAATCAAAGGGCAGCCGGTTAGTCTCAGCAAACATGGACACCATGAACACGATGAAGGAAATAAACAGCGGAATCCAAAGGAGAATCTTAACTAAGGCGTTCACGCTGAAGATCGAACTGGCCAGAAGCGAAAAATCGATGCCGCTGAAGGAGATGCCTTTTATCCAAATCGGCGCAATGAGCCAACCGTTCTGGATTTGATACTGCACGATGGCCGGCAAGTTTAAGGTTCCGCAGATCAAGAAGATCGGGATTACGGAGAGCCCGAGTGATAACTCGTACGAAATCATCTGCGAACTCGACCGGATACCTCCAAGGAACGGGTACTTTGAATTCGAAGACCAGCCAGCCAGGACGATACCGTAGACGCCTAGAGAAGATACTGCGAACACCCACAAAACGCCGATGTCCACGTTCGCCACTACCATCTGTTGGCCGAACCAGTTACTGCCGAAAGGGACTACCGCGAGCGCCATCAGCGATGGGGCCATAGCGCAGGCAGGCGCGAGCCAATAATAGAACTTGTTAACGCTGGCCGGAGTGAAGTCTTCTTTAAGCAATAATTTCACCGCGTCGGCAATGGGTTGAAGTAGCCCCATTGGTCCCACGCGATTTGGCCCCAGACGATCCTGAATCATCGCGCTGACCCGGCGCTCGGCATAAACCGTATAAGACACCATGGGCAGGATAATCACGAAGACCAGCCCAACGGCCTTAACCAAGGCCCAAAGCAACTGAAATAGGATGTCCGTCATAGTCTTAGGCCGACGCTGTTACCGGTTCAGCCGAAACTACCCCCTCCAGTTTTACTCCCAGGTCACCAATCCTGCTCAAGCTTAGCCCTTGAAATTGTGGAACGTTGTCGGCCATTTGTTTGAACACGTCTTCGATCAGATAAACGCCGTTTGCTCCCGTCAATTGCTGGATGATGTCCCGCAGTATTTCCCAATCTTCCCGCGCGTTGCCAGGGGATTGAATGGCGTGGTTTAATCGTTGTAACCGGCCTTTAACGTTGATCATCGATCCACGTTTTTCGGCGAACGACGCCGACGGCAAAAGTGTGGTTGCTCGTTTGCTGGTTTCGTTCGGCAAAATGTCCATCACGATTAGCGCACCCAATTTTTCAAGATCTGCCGCCTTGAAGCCGGCCTCAGTTAGGTCCTCTTGAAGGGCGACGACGGCCTTGATGTGGCCCTGGCTGACTCCCTCTGTAATTTGTTGAAGCGTAGCCCCGGGTTGATCCGAGCAGAGCCCTAAGAGCTGGGCGCCGTTGGTGTTGGGGTTACGGATGGAATTGAGCAGAAGGTCATCGGCTGGCCCAGTTCTCGGCACAATGTCGTAGTTCGGCGTCTTGAGGGAATCGACCAGCTTCTTGGCGAACCAGAGCTCTTCGTTGGTCATCCGACCGGAAGCGATCACCGCAATCTCAGTTGGCTGGAACCGTTTCAGATCTTCTGCTGCCCGAGAAACAGCCGTTGTCCAACTGGTATTTTCCAGGTTGGATAAATGCCGGATCTGCGGCTCCGTCAGACGGTCGGTCGAATTGACAAAGTGGAAGTTCAGACGGCCGTAATCGCACATCCAAGAAGAATTTACGTCGTCGTTCTCGCGCGGAGTTTGGCGGTAGAGAACATTTTGCCGGCTACCGATTACCGTATTACAGCCGGTGGCGCAGCTCGTGCAAATGCTTTTGGTCTCCTTGAGAAACCAGACCCGCATCTTGAATCTGAAGTCGGTGCTGGTGAGTGCGCCAACTGGACAGATGTCGACCGTGTTCAGCGAGTAGTTACTGTCTAGCACTCGGCCGGGATGAGCGGTCAAATAGGAATGGCTGCCGCGACTGGCGAAACCCAGCACATCGTCGTGAGCCACTTCTTTCATGAAGCGGATGCAGCGGGAACAAAGAATGCAACGTTCATCATCCAGGGTAACCCTAGGACCGAGGTGGACGTGCTTTGGCTTCTTAACCTTTTCTTCCCGAAAGCGTGAACCTCCGGTGCCGTATTGCACGCTGAATTCCTGCAGCTCGCATTCGCCGGCTTGATCGCAGATCGGGCAATCCAGCGGATGATTGATCAAAAGAAACTCCATCACCCCGTGGCGGCAGTCTTGCACCATCGCGGAATCCGTTCTTACCCCCATTCCTTCGGCGATATCCTGCGCACAGGAAATTTGTGGCCGCGGCATCCAGTTGATCACCGGCTTACCATCCGGACCCAGCTCCGGTTTGCGGTCCGGCCCCATTCTTGGCATGCCCATCTCGATTAGGCACATGCGGCAGTTACCCGGAGAACTCAATTTGGGATGGTAACAATATCGGGGAACAAATTTGCCGGCCTGAGCACAAGCCTCGATTACGCGTGTTCCCTTAGGGAACTGGTGCCAGACGCCGTCGATCTGTACGTTGAGAAGAGGTACTGGGTCACTCATAACCATCTAGCCCTAATGTTTGTCCTCTGGCTTGGAGGAGGCGTTTCCGTTCTTAGAAGCATATGCCTGGAATTCGTCGCGAAATTTCCCAACAAAGCTTTGTGTGGGCCAAGCGCAGGCTTCACCGAAAGCACAGATGGTTCGCCCGGCGATGCGGTCTGCAACCGACACTAATATGTCCGCATCGCCATCGGCGCCGCCTCCATCGAGCAAGCGAGTAGTGATCTTCTGCATCCAAAGCGATCCTTCCCGGCACGGAGTGCATTGGCCGCAGCTTTCATGGCCGTAAAATTGGTTGATGTTGTTCAGAGCCCAGACCATGTCCCGGGAATCATCCATCACAATGACTCCACCGGAGCCGGCCATAGAGCCGACTGCGGCCAAGCTGTCGAAATCCATCCGAATGTCGTCGATCCCGATCTCCGCCTCGGTCGTGCTGCCATCCGGCTGCTTGGTCTTGATCTTGTAACGTTCGTCTGCCCGCAACACTTTGGCTGAGCTGCCACCGGGGATGACGGCTTTCAATTTGCGACCAGGATGAAGGCCTCCACAAATATCGTAGATGAGCTCGCCCATGGTCACACCGCCGACTTCGAGCTCGTAATAGCCTGGTTTTTGCACATCCCCGCTTACGCACAGGATGCGGGTGCCCGTGTTATTTGGTCGCCCAATTTTTGCGAACTCGGCGCCGCCCATCTTAACGATGTGCTTAACGTCACATAAAGTCTCGACGTTGTTGACGATCGTTGGCGACATATACAAACCGAGAGCCGCTGGAAAATAAGGTGGTTTGATCCGGGGATAGGGCCGCTTCCCTTCAATTGACTCAATCAAACCGGTTTCTTCACCGCAGATGTAAGCGCCGGCGCCGCGATGAACGTAAATCTCGAGATCAAATCCGGTTCCTAGGATGTTCTTCCCAATGAAACCGTGCTCCTTAGCTTCCTGAATGGCGCGTTCTACTATCTTCGCGCCCATCGGGAACTCGCCTCTTATATAGATGTATGCCAGACGAGCATTCACCGCGTAGCAAGCGATGATCATCCCTTCCAAAAGCTGATGCGGGTCTTGATGGAGGATATACCGATCTTTGAAGGTGCCCGGTTCAGCCTCGTCCGCGTTGCAAATCAGATAGATCGGCTTCGTCTCACCTGGTCGAATAAACCCCCACTTTGCTCCGGTTGGAAATCCGGCGCCGCCTCGTCCGCGTACCCCCGAGGCTTTGACTTCGCTCACAATCTCTTGTGGCTGCATCTTGAGGGCTTTTTTCAGTTCCTCATAGCCGCCGTCCTTCAAGTAGCAGTCGATATCGGTTGTCCAGCCTTCGCGATCAATGTTCTTGAAAACGATTCGTCTTTCGCGTGGGTGGGGAGTACGAAGAATGGCTGGCATATCACTGATATTTCTTAAGTAATTCCGGGACGCTTTCTTCAGAGACCGCTTCGTAAAAATCGTCGTTGATCATGCAGACCGGAGCTGTTCCACAGCTGGCCAGGCATTCCACAAATTCAACGCTGTATTTTCCGTCCGCGCTCTTAAGAAGATGGGCGTGATGCTGGCCGTCCGGCTTTTCGATATTGGCGTGCTTACAGAACGTATCCAGCAATGCGTAACCCCCACCCAGAGCGCAGGATAAGGTCCGGCAAATTCGAATGTGATGCTTTCCGACCGGAGTTTGCCGGAGCATTGGATAGAATGTCACCAACTCGAGAACGTTGATCGGCTCTAACTCGAGCTTGGCTGCAATCCAGGTAATTGCTTCTTCGCTTATATAACCAAAATGCTCTTGTATGAGGTGGAGCAAAGGAAGCGTAGCGCTTCGTTTTGAAACCGGGTAATGAGTGATCACTTCATCGATGCGATCTGCTAACGCCTGCGGAATTTCCATGCCTAGTGTTCGTTTAAAAGATCCGGTTCGCGAACCAGACGACCGTTGAAAAACTGAAGAGCGATCTTCTGTCCATCCTGCACATAGTAGTAAGTGATCAACCCTGCATACTTTTTTTCGCCGTCACCATCATCGTCTTTTCGATCTGTCGAGTCCGGTTGCCCGAGGATCGTCTCCACTTCCTTCGGGCTCATGTTCTTCTTCACCTGCAGCAGGTTGCGATTCGCAATTTCTCGTTTGCAACCTACGACTAATAACGCCGCGCATAACCCGACGATTAGGTACGCGCTCCGCATATACCTAGCGATCACATTCGCCCATCACAAAATCAAGACTGCCTAGTATCGCCACCACGTCCGACATCATGTGACCTGGCAAAATCTTTGGCAGGACGCTTAGGTTTACAAAGGAAGGAGCCCTAATTTTTAACCGGTACGGAACGCCTCCTCCCTTGCTGTTAATATAAAAGCCCAACTCTCCTTTTGGATTCTCTGCGCCGAAATAAACCTCGCCGACCGGCGCATCAATCCCTTCGGTATGAATGATGAAGTGATGGATTAACTCTTCCATTTTCATCAACACCTCCGGTTTAGGCGGAGGCATGTTCTTCGGATCGTGAACGGCGATGGGACCGTCCGGTAATTTTTGAATCACTTGCCGGAGGATCTTTACGCTTTGCCGCATCTCTTCGTTCCTCACCAGATAACGGTCGTAGGCATCCCCGACCGTGCCGATGGGAACATCGAAATCGTATTTGTCGTAATCGAGATACGGGCGAGCTTTGCGGACGTCGTAGTCGATGCCCGAGCCGCGGATATTCGGGCCAGTCATGGCAAAGCTGATGGCGTCTTCCTTGGAGATCACACCGAGACCTTTGGTCCGGTCAACCCAGATCCGGTTACGAGTTAGTAGCCGATCGAGTTCGTCCAATTGGGGGACGAATTCGTCGAGAAATTTGGTAAGAGCGGGGATAAAGCCATCAGGCAAATCGCGGATTTGCCCTCCGATCCGGGTATAGGAAGTCGTGAATCTAGCTCCGGTAAGAAGCTCGATCAGGTTATACAGTTTCTCTCGCTCGGTGAAGGTATAGAGGAAAACGGTGGTGGCCCCCACATCCATCGCGAACGCGCCCAGACCCAAAAGATGAGAGGATATCCGCGCTACTTCACACGCAATAACCCGAATCGCTTTTCCTCTGGGCGGCAGCTCCCAACCCATTAGCTTCTCGACCGCTAACGCGTAAGCGACATTATTCGCGAGCGGGGCGAGATAATCCAGCCGGTCGGTATAAGGAACAAACTGGTTGAACTGCATGTTCTCGGCGATCTTCTCGTCGCCGCGATGCAGATAACCGATGTCCGGTATGGCCTTAGTGATGATTTCGCCATCGAGCTCGAGGACAATTCTCAGGACCCCATGGGTGGCCGGATGGGAGGGGCCCATATTGATCACGAGCTTCTCGCCGAGGAGCTCCGAATCATTGATTGTTTCCAACGACTTGGCCGTGCGCGCCAAGGTATCCGGAGTTTCAATTGTATGCGGGGTAGCCATAAGGTTCAAAGGACGCCCGGTCCGACGGGCGCAGAGCCAGCCTATCAACAGTTAAGGATCACCAAACAGAGCCGCAAGCGATTATTTGTGAAAACTTTCACAAGCAGTAGAAATTCGTTCGTTACCGAGTCACCATAATAAATTAAGGGCGACCCGCACGTCCTGAGTTTCGGTCGCGAATTAATTTCTATGAATGCTGAGTCTGTTGAACGCAAGAAAACACCGCGAATTGTCATTATCGGTGGCGGTTTCGGAGGACTTTATGCAGCCAAAGAATTGGCGAACCAACCGGTTTCGATGATTCTGTTGGATCGGACCAATCATCATTTGTTCCAGCCACTGCTATACCAAGTCGCCACAGCAGCGCTTTCTCCCGGAGATATCGCCCAACCTATTCGGCATATTTTAAAGCACGCCAAGAACCTGGAGGTAGTGCTGGCGAAGGTTGATCGCGTGGACGTTGCCAACAAGCGGGTGATCTGCGGAGACCGAGAGGTTTCTTATGACTATCTGATCGTCGCCGCCGGGGCCCGGCATTCCTACTTTGGGCACGATGAATGGGAGCAATTCGCACCCGGCCTGAAAAGCATGGAAGATGTCCTGGAATTGCGGCGACGGATTCTTTTTGCGTTCGAGGCAGCTGAAATTGCGGAGACCCCAGAAGAGCGCAAGAAGGCGTTGACCTTTGTGGTGGTGGGTGCGGGACCGACCGGCGTCGAAATGGCCGGCGCGATTGCGGAGCTCGCGCATAAAAGCTTGGCGGACGAGTTCCATCACGTTAACCCGCGAGATGCCCGGGTGGTGCTAGTGGACGCGGCTCCCCGGGTGCTGCCGGCCTTTACCTCGGGGTTATCCGAATCTGCTCGTAAACAGCTGGAACAACTTCAGGTTGAAGTCCGGACCGGGGTCATGGTGAAAAACGTGGGCCCTGAAGGTGTCCAAGTCGGTGAAGAATTGATTTCCGCCCGTACCGTTGTCTGGGCGGCCGGCAATGCGGCTTCGCCATTAGGCAAGAGTTTGGGAGCTGAACTCGATCGTGCCGGCCGGGTCAAGGTCAACGAAGACCTGACGATCCCGGGGCATCCGGAAGTGTTCGTCATCGGTGATATGGCAGTTTTTACTCATCAGACCAGTGAACCATTACCTGGAGTTTGTCCGGTCGCGATGCAGATGGGCCGGCACGCTGCCCGGAACATCCTGGCTACGATCGAAGGCCGGCCGATGACGCCTTTCCACTACCGGGACAAAGGTCAGATGGCCACCATCGGACGCAATCGAGCGATTGCCGATCTGAAAGTGGTTCGGTTCGGCGGATTTTTCGCTTGGCTGAGTTGGCTCTTTATCCATTTGATTTTCCTGATTGGGTTCCGCAATCAGGTCTTCGTTTTCTTTCAATGGATGTGGGCGTACCTGACGTATTCGAAAGGTGCGCGGCTGATTTATGGGGTGTTCAAGCCGGGGGTGAGTCGGACAGAACCACAGATAGCAGATAGCAAATCGAGGGTTGGGCCTTGAGGAGAGCGTCACGCCATTTGCGCCAGACCAATCTGCTATTCGCGAAGCGCCAGGCCCGGGGGAAGCGACTCGCCGAACAGGTTTGCGCGCTCTGATCCAGCGACGGGCACGAACGTTTGTAATTTCGCCAGCTTCACCCGACTAACGCCGGATTTTTCTAATTTCGAGGCGATCCTATCGCGAAGCGCTCTTGGCAGATCGATTTCCGGAGCATCCATGATACGGCCGGCTCGGAGAAAAAGCGTCTGCATCTCCGAAAATTCCGGCGCGCTCCAATCCAGATCTGAAAATGCCTCAAACGCGCGTTCGACATACACCGACGGAACCACGTAATCAGGCCCAGCGTAGAACAGCGCGCGATTGAGCAGGAGTCCAAGCGCAACCAGGTAGGGAGCGCAATGTTGTTTGTTGATCGCCAGCTGCCGTGCACTCCTAAGAAAGAGTTCGATTACCTCCGTTTTTGTATCGGATCTGATTCGTTCGAGCGAGCCGGTTAGGCGAACGAGCTCGGGCGGTAGATTCTTTTGAGAGCGAAGTCTGGGCAGCTCTGGCATCAAGATCATTTCCTGGCGTTCCTGATTCAAGCCGCCTGCAATGCGTCTCCAGAGAATGTATTGCTGAATTTGGGTGCGCTTACCCGGGTAGACGAACGGCTCGCTCTGCAACTGCCAGACTTGATTAATCCGAGTGTTATCTCCTTCCGCGCCAAATCCTGGTCGAAGGAGGAACCCAGCTAGAATCAACCAGGTTTCCTCATGTTCGACTGATTCAGCCCGCCCCGAGAAACTCTCCTTGAGAGCAGGCCAGAGGTCCCGAATCAGCCGCAGGTTCCACTCGGACTTCGGCAGTTGAAGAATCTTTTCGAGGCTCTTCAGAAGATTGTTAGCTGTCAATTTGTCCCGTGGATCCAAAGCGCGGGAGAAGAGCGTTGTGATGCGATTCCGGGCAGCGTCTAACTTCGCCGGGTCAAATCCAAGGTCGACTGTTGTAGTCTCTTCAGACCTGTCGCTCCGGACCGAAGCGAAGGAGGATTCCGTGTCTTCGTCCCCAGCCGGGTGCATGCGAAGATTAAAATCTAGCGGCCATGACTCGCGTATGGCCGGGTCAGCACTTACACAGGCTACGCGGAGCAACCCAAGCTCGTTCATTCGCGCGGTAAGCGTGACGGGGATTCGGTTGTCCTTGGGAGCACGTCCGACGACCCGAGCGGTCGCTTGAAGGGGAGGCATTTTAAAAAAATCGCGATCATTCCAGACTACCAGCGACCCGGCTTTATCATTGGAACGACGAGTTGAGTAGTAGGGCTGAAAGCGGACTGGATGATTTACACGAAGCTCCAGACCGGACTCCGAAATTTGAAATTCCTCTTCGGATGCCGCATTACGGGGCAAAACACAGACCAGCGCCGGCGCACCGGACTCCTCCGCGGCTCGGCGGTGGACTTCGAGGTAGATTGCGCGGGCGGCCCCGGCTTCGATGCGTTGGGCCTGGCGGTGAAGGATACCACCAAAATCCGCGGCGCCTAAAGCAACCGCGAGGTCTAGTGCGGAGTTATGCAGGATTCGCGGTTCAACACCGCCCTGCCAATGGGTGATCCGTTGCTGAAGCCGGCGCCGTAACATTTCGGGGTAAAGCGATCCGCCGTTGAAGAGGATCGCATCTATAGGCGGTCGGCCCCGAAGAAATTCAGCCAGATAACGTGTGACCGCGCTGTCAGCGGCATAAGGAAGCGCCCACTCTCTTAAGCCGGCCTGGGTGCGTACGGGCTGAGCATCGGCATCGCACTCCGGAAAAAATCCATCCAGCACGATCGATTCAATTTCCGGACGCTTGATCTGGCCGCCGAGTGTGCCACCTAGCAAGCTCGACCCTCGCCCGGGAATCGACACCGGAAACGAATCTCCGGTGGGATCGCTGAGGCAGCGTTCCTTTAAATCGCGACAGCTTGCCACTAGAAAGTTCCATTGCGTTGGGGCCAGTTCGCCCGTCACGAGTCGTGACTTGATGTGGTGTGCCAGTGCGAGGTCAATGTTGTCGCCTCCGAGCAGCAGGTGGTCGCCAACCGCGATCCGTTTGATCTGCGGAAGAGCGAATTGGGCATGGGATGCGCCGTAGCCGAGCGAAGAAGGTCCGATTTCAAAAAGGCTGAAATCGGTTGTGCCGCCCCCAATGTCGATGACGAGTACATGATGGGAGCCGTTTCCTGGCAACCCACTTAAGATCTCCTCCGAAGCGCGGTTCTGTTGCAGCCAGCGATAAAATGCTGCCTGCGGTTCCTCCAAAAGACGGACTGATTCCGGAAAGCCGGCCTCAGATGCAGCGTCTAAAGTAAGGCGCTGTGCGGCAGCATCGAAGGATGCAGGCACCGTGACGGTTATCTCCTGCTCGTCAAAACGAATCCCCTCGCTAGCAAACTTCGCATCCCAAGCCACACGCAGGTATTCAAGCAGGAGCGCGGATGCTCGGATGGGTGAGATCCTTTTCTCGACCGGAATCTCGTCCGATCGCCAAGGCAGAAATGCCGCGGTCCGATCCACCGCGTGATGGCAAAGCCAGGACTTGGCGGAGTGCACCACTCGACCAGGCAATTCCCCCGCTTTTTTCCGGGCGAATCGACCAGGAACCCACTCTCCTGGGGTCGCGCCTTGTTCTGTCATCTGCGCCGCTTCCTGGTCCGTCGGCAGGTAAAGAAACGACGGCAAAGCGCTCAGTTCTGAGAACCCGGTTACGCTCTCCCATTGTGGGATAAGAAATGCCGCAGAACTCCGATTCATCCCGTCAAGGGCTTGGAGCGCCATAGCGCAGTTCGTAGTCCCAAGATCGATTCCGATGCTGAATTTCGGGCCGGGCATGTTGGCGTTTTGGCGTTTGGAGTTCGGCGTTTGGCGTCGGGTTGTTGCTGCGAAGCGGTTACGGGGCTCTGCCTTAGATCAGGCACTCCGATACGATAAGACCTGACATTGGCGTCCGAATAAACGTCGTAAAGCTGGAGACCATTTCATGTCGTATACCTCTTCCGGCAAACCACGCCGTTGAAACAACTGTCAGGCCACGTTTAGGGCTCTGCATCTAAATGGTTAAAGCCTGGATAACCCTGGGTTAAGTCTTTTGTCCCTTCGGGACACCCATCGCCCAGCTGCACCACTCCAAAGCTTCATCTCCCCATCACGTCCCACACGCTGATACGCCCCGCGCCCCGCGCCGAACGCCAAACGCCAAACGCCGAGCTCACTCCATTCGGAGCTGGAAGTCGAGTTTCCAGCGACGATCCGATCGGGTATGTTTCATCCAGAGCTCCAGGTTTCCCAGCTCAGTCACCACCGGATTGATCATCACCGGAATCATTTGACCTTCAGGAAATCCTTCGACTGCGGCTAACAACACCTCGACTCTGCTGGTTTCTTCCAGCTCCCGTTCGGCATTCGAGATGATCTGACCAGGCACATCTCCGCTGCGCATTTCGGATGCGAAAAAGCGAAAATCTGCCGGTTGACCAACCGTGAGCCCGAACTCCTCTTGATTGATCAGCAATTCGCTCCCTTCTTCCATTCCCTGCGGCACGACACACACGGCTTTAATTGCCGGCTTGAATCCTGGGATCGCGGGCATCGTCGATTCCAAACCAATATAGTAAGACCGCGCCGTACCCGCCTTAATCCGAATCCCTTTGCCGGTGGAGCGGTTTCGACCGTAAAAGGCAGCTCCTTTAGCAACCGCGAGGTCTGGTTGGAATCCCTCCAGTTCTCGAACCGGGATCCCATTATTCCACGAAGTGAGCAGGTCGATGACGCGCTTTCGAATTGGCGCCGCGTTGAATACGCCCCCATTAAAAAGCACGGCAGTGGGCGTGATGTATTCGCTTCCGAGTGCCTGCGATTTCATCAGCGAAACCAGCGTTTCACTGCCTTTCACGTTGATCAGGCTGCGCCTCAGGAAACGCGCGAGATGCTTGCTAACGACCGGATCAGCCGCATAGGGAAGCCCTAACTCCCGAAGTCCTGCCGCCACAGCTTGCTGCGGTAGCTCGGACGGCTTGGTCAGCGGAAAAAAACCATCAAGGACCACTTGCTCAAGTGTGGCGCGCTCCAGTGTTACCGAGACTGTCTTAGCGAGTAAGCTCGAGCCTCTGGATGGAACCGCAATCTGAGTTTCCGGCAATGATGAGTCTGTGAACAAACGGACCTTGGCATTACTCGCTGTATGAATCAGAGAAAGAAACTGCCATTCGTCGATCGTTTTTCCGGCCGCTTCCAGTTGGCTCCTGAGCGTATAAGCCAAGGCCAGGTCCATGTTGTCGCCGCCCAAAAGGATGTGTTCGCCAACACTGATCCGTTCGACTTCAAGGTTCCCATCGTTTTCGGCAATCGCGATCAGACTGAAATCCGAAGTGCCACCTCCGACGTCGCAGACGAGAACGATGTCCCCAGGGCCGACCTGCTTGCGCCAATCTGATCCGGACTGTTCCATCCACGCATAAAAGGCGGCTTGCGGTTCTTCAAGGAGGACCAGCTTAGGAAAACCCGCAGCCTGTGCAGCTTCGAGCGTCAGATTCCGCGCCACCTCGTCAAATGAGGCGGGAACGGTGATGACAACCTGGCCATCATCGATATTCCATGATCGGTCTCGCGCCCGTTCAGCGTTTAAGAACCCTAGCTTCATATGCTCGAGATAAAGCCGGGAACATTCGAGTGCGGAGAGCTTTGGCTCGTCGATGTCCGATTTCCATGGCAGAACTGGTTTCCTCGGATCCACATGGAAGTTCGATAACCAAGACTTGGCCGAGGTGATCAACCGATCTGGAATCAGGGCACCGTGATCTCGTGCAAAATGGCCCACGATCACCCCATTGCTTCTCTCCTCCCAAGGAAGACGGAGCTGTTCTTTCGGAAACTCGTCTGGATGCGGAATATAGACGGCAGACGGGAGAGTTGGCTTTTCCCCGATCCGGTTTGGACCAAGGAGTTGGGTCATCTCGACCATCCCGGTCCAGCCGGTCTCCAGATCCTCGAGAGCAACCGCACTGTTAGTGGTTCCCAGATCAATTCCGAGGCTGAAGCGCGCGCCGGCTTGGATGTCGACTGCAGATTCCGAATTCTGAACGGCAAATTCCACTGGAGTAAAATTAGAGTGTCATAACACAACCTGACCGCAAGAGAAGTGTCATGGTCGAAAACCGGAGCGGCGGAGTAATGGAGTGACGGGAGTAATGGAGGGGAGCCGCTTTAGCACATGGCAGCTCTATCAGTTGGCAGCAGGCGGCTCCCGCGAAAGTTTCGACGTGTGGCAGTTCGATGCTTCGGTGTCCCCTCCTGCACAGAGTGGAGGCTTAGCGGTTGGTAGTTTACCGTTTGCGTTTGGGGAGTAGACGTTCCGGAGTCGCGTCTGCGTCCTACCAACCACCCATTCGACGCGCCCGAGGCTTGCTCAGGACAGGCCTGTCATTTCTTAGCCGGAAAACACCTCCGTCTACGCAAGTTCCACCTCCGCGGGCGCTATCGCAGGAAGACGGTCGCTTTTAACGGTTCTTGGGAGTTTTACGTATTCGGTTCTCCAGCCCTTGTGAATCAGCTTGCCGCTGAAGGGTGGATTTCCGCTGATCTTCCCGATGAGCCGGTACTCGTCGGCAGCGTACCCGGCCGGCACGGTGACTCTAGAACCTTCTTCCGCGGCGGAAACGGGAGTGATACTGAAGTGTTCTGCCAGCACCTCTTTACAACCCTGATGAATTACTCTGGCCGCCGCGCCGACTTGTGCGTCGTCATAGGTGGTTACATCCTCCATAAGAAAATCTACCAGCCGGCCCTTCTCCTGAAGAAGAGCCAGAAAAGCCGCAATCTCTCCTTCGGCCTGGCCTGCAACCGGAGCGGGAGGCGCGACCGTCAGAGGCGCCGGCGAAGGAACGCCCGTTGATGCCGGACCGGGCGCTGAACTTGAGTTGGCCTTTGACCTCCCGGCAAGCGAAAGCGCAAACACCAGAATCGCCACCAAAAGGGCCACGATCGCAATTGGAATTGTGTAGGCATGGGCTCCGGGAACGAGCAGCAAACCGTTCAGCACTACCAGAACGACGGCAGCAATTGGTAGATAAGGCTTCATCATAACATCTACTTTAGCTGGGAATGTACACGGATTAGGCAGAACGCGAATGAACGGAAGCCCCGGAGTGAAGCCAGTGTCGCCAACTCCATGAACTGATATTTCTTTATCAAGCCCACCGACTTTGGCCAGTGGGCGTACAAATATTGGCGTCCTCTCAGCCGAAACAATCCGGAGCGGTCACGAGATGCTTGAGGCCGATGGTATACAGGGCAAGCCGGTCTATTCAGTGCCGTAAAACTAGGAGCGGGCCCGGTCGCAGAATCGGAACCTTCTGGTTTTGCAACTCGCTATCCGGCGCTCCGCCACACCCCCCTGTCGTCCTACGCGTGAGCGTCGCTGAGTAGACCAGGAAAGGGCGAGCCCTTTTGATTTGCTAATTGCTATCTGCTATTTGGTATTCAGGAAGTGTTACAGAGGATTCTCAAATTCATTCGTTTCTCTCACACCGTTTTCGCGTTGCCGTTCGCTGTCGGGTCGATGCTAGTGGCAGCGAAAGGGTTTCCGAGTTTGGTGATAATAGGTCTGATTCTTTTGGCCATGGTCTTCGCGAGAACCGCGGCGATGGCGTTCAATCGGGTCGCTGACTGGGAAACAGATAAGCTTAATCCGCGGACTGCCGGACGGCATAAGCTCGTGTCTAAAGGCACGGCCTACACTCTGGTCGGTTTTTCGAGTGTCGCTTTTGTCCTGGTCTGTTCCTTGATTAATCCGATTTGTTTTCTTTTGTCTCCAGTTGCTCTAGCTGTGATCTTTTTTTATTCGTACACGAAAAGATTCACGTCCTACACGCAGTTTTTCTTAGGGCTGTCATTGGCGATTGCTCCAGTGGGCGCCTGGTTAGCCGTCCGGGGAGAATTCGCATGGCCGCCGATTATCCTGGCGCTGGGCGTTATTTTCTGGGTTGGTGGTTTCGACCTGATTTACGCGACTCAGGATTATGACTTCGACCGGAAGCAGGGTCTGCATTCGATGGTCGTTCGATTTGGTGTTCCCGCGAGTCTTAGGCTGGCGCAAGGAATGCACGCCGTTTTACTGCTCTGCCTACTCGGTTTCGGTGTGGTGGCTAATCTGGGCTGGATTTATTATCTCTCGTTGGTAGCGGTCGGTGGCGCGCTGTTCTATGAGCACAGAGCGGCGGCCAATCTCGACTTGGCTGGAATCAACCGTGCTTTCTTCCAAAGCAACGCCTTCGTAAGTGTGATCTTTGTTTTGGCCGTCGGGATGGATGTATTGTTGCTGGGCATACCTTCGTAATCGTCCTCGTCGTCGAAGGGTGTGAATCGCAGGGCGTGCGTATCAATACCCCAGCGCGCCTGGAGGGGAGCCGCTTTGGAGCGTATCTGGCCACCCTCGCAACCTTCGCCTCAATGTTGGTGCCGCGGAAACATGCGAAAACAAGCGGCTCCCGGGAACGTCTCAGAGCGTTGCCACACCGTGGGTTATTCGCGGGAGCCGCCTGTTAAAAGCCTCTCTGCGAAACATGGGTGCCGAGAATAAATAGAGTGCGGTCGTCTCAGACGTGACAAAGCGGCTCCCTCCAGGTCCTGAGAGCAAAGACGTCTGACCTCAATTCCACCCCTTTCGAGCACGCGGACGATTACGAGTCAGCGGGCTTTGGTGTCACTTTGGGAAACGATTTATGGCGGAGACTAATCTCGTGCTTGAGTAACCCATCAAGCCATCATGATAAATCAATCTATTCATTGCACCGCCGTCCTCCAAGTGTTAGAGGTTTTCTCAGGATATGCCGGACAATCTTCGCCATTCTGATGCCTTCGATATCGTTGATCTCCTCGCTAAAAGGATTGTGATCCTCGACGGCGCGATGGGGACCATGATCCAGCGCTACAAACTGAAAGAGGAGGATTATCGAGGTGATCTTCTCAAGGATCACTCGGTCTCGCTCAAGAATAATAACGATGTCCTCTGTCTGACCCGGCCCGAGATCATTCGCCAGGTCCACCTCGAATACCTGCAGGCCGGCGCGGATATCATCGAGACCAATACATTCAACGCAACAGTCATTGCGCAGGCGGATTTTGCGCTTGAGCAGTATGTGCCCGACATCAATCGGGCGGCGGCTAAGCTGGCTAAAGATGCGGTTCGCGAGGTGATGGCCAAAGAGCCAGGACGTCGCCGGTACGTAGCGGGTTCTATTGGGCCGTTGAATCGGACGTTATCGATCTCCCGGGACGTGAACGACCCCGGCAAACGCGAAGTGACCTGGGCACAAGTCAAGGGCGCCTATGCGGAACAAGCCAGATCGTTGATCGAAGGAGGAGCCGATCTGCTTCTGGTCGAGACGACTTTTGACACGCTGAATCTGAAAGCGGCGCTGTTTGCCATCGAAGAACTCTTTGCCGAGCTCGGGTTTCGAGTTCCGGTGATGGCTTCCGGCACGATTACCGACGCCAGCGGGCGGACGTTGACCGGGCAAACGACCGAAGCTTTTTGGATCTCAATCTCGCACGCACCGCTCCTGAGCGTTGGGTTGAACTGTGCGCTTGGTCCGAAAGAACTGCGTCCTTATATCGAGGAACTCGCCCGGATTGCCCCTATCTATGTCTCCTGCTATCCCAACGCGGGTCTACCGGATCCGTTGTCACCGACGGGTTTCCCAGAGACCCCGGAGTCGTTGGCTCCCCAATTGAAGGAATGGGCGGAGCTCGGCTGGCTTAACATTGTTGGTGGCTGTTGCGGCACCACGCCGGCTCATATCGAGATGCTAGCAAACGCGGTAGCCGGACTAGCGCCGCGACCGTTGCCTAAGTTAGAAGCACGTACTCAGCTCAGTGGACTGGAGCCCTACACTTTTGGGATCGGATTCACGATGGTTGGTGAACGTACCAACATCACGGGTTCACCGAAGTTCTCGAAGTTGATTCTCAGCGGCGACTTTGAAGGGGCGTTAGCTGTCGCCCGGCAACAGGTTGAGGGCGGAGCCAACATTATCGATATCAACATGGATGAAGGGATGATCGATTCCGAAGCATCCATGCGGAAGTTTTTGAACCTGGTGGCTGCCGAGCCGGATATCTCGCGGGTACCAGTGATGGTTGATAGCTCCAAATGGAGTGTTCTCGAAGCTGGGCTCCAATGCATCCAAGGAAAAGGAATTGTAAACTCAATTAGCCTCAAAGAAGGAGAAGATAAGTTTCGGAGCCAAGCCCAGACTATCCGCCGCTACGGCGCCGCCGTGGTGGTAATGGCATTTGATGAGACCGGCCAAGCGGACACGGCCGCTCGGAAAATTGAGATCTGCTCCCGCGCTTATCGGATCCTTACGGAAGAAGTCGGATTTCCGCCGCAGGATATCATCTTCGATCCAAACATTCTGACGGTCGGTACCGGGATTGAAGAGCACGCGGGATACGCGATTGCGTTTATCGAAGCGACGAAATGGATAAAACAAAATTTGCCTCATTGCCGGGTTAGCGGCGGGGTAAGCAATATTTCATTCTCGTTCCGTGGAAATAATGCGGTGCGCGAGGCGATCCACGCTGCCTTTTTATATCATGCCATCGCTGCAGGCTTGGACATGGGGATTGTGAACGCCGGCCAGCTAGCTGTGTACGAGGAGATCAAGCCGGAGCTGTTGGAGCTGGTCGAGGATGTGCTATTAAATCGCCGAAAAGACGCGACCGAACGTCTCGTTGAATACGCGGAACAGGTTAAAAGTAGCGGGAAGACACAAGTTAAAGATGAAGCCTGGCGTTCGGCCCCGGTTGAGGAGCGGCTTTCTCACGCGCTGATCAAAGGGATTGTCGAATACATCGATGACGATACCGCCGAGGCCCTGCAAAAATACGGGAAACCGCTTTCGGTGATTGAAGGTCCATTGATGAGCGGGATGAGCGTGGTGGGCGACTTATTCGGCGCCGGGAAAATGTTTTTGCCGCAGGTGGTAAAAAGCGCACGCGTGATGAAGAAGTCGGTGGCTTACCTGCTGCCCTACATGGAAGCGGAAAAGGCGAACTCACCGACTAAACGTTCTCAGGGGAAAGTCGTGCTGGCGACGGTGAAAGGGGACGTTCATGATATCGGCAAGAACATCGTCGGCGTGGTGCTAGCCTGTAACAATTTCGAGGTGAAAGATCTGGGGGTAATGGTGCCCGCTGAAAAAATCTTCGAGGCGGCCCAAGCCGAGCACGCGGACATTATCGGTCTCAGCGGTCTGATCACGCCTTCCTTAGACGAGATGGCCCATGTGGCTCAGGAAATGGAGAGGCTTGGATACACCATGCCTTTGTTGATTGGTGGGGCAACCACTAGCAAAGCGCATACTGCGGTAAAAATCGCTCCTCACTATAGCGGTCCGACGATCCACGTTTTGGATGCTTCCCGCGCGGTGAACGTGGTTGGTTCGCTGATCAGTCAGGACTTGCAGCGGGAGTTCGTTAGTAAGAACCAGAAAGAGCAGGATCATCTCCGAGAAGAGTTCCATCGGAGAACTGCAGAAAAGCAATTGCTGACTATCGAGGAAGCTCGTAACCGGAAACCCGTCTTCGATTGGGAAACTACCGCCATCGATAGACCGAGCGTTCTCGGGGTTCAGGTGATCGCTAACCAATCGTTAGACGAACTGGTGCCGTACATTGATTGGTCTCCGTTTTTCCATACCTGGGAATTGAGAGGGCGTTTCCCGAAAATTTTCGACGATCCGGAGGTTGGTGAACAAGCGCGCCAGCTTTATGAAGATGCCCAGAAACTGCTTCAGGATATCGTCAATAGCCGGCTGTTAGTCGCAAAAGGGGTCTACGGTCTTTGGCCGGCGAACAGTGTAGGGGACGACATCGAAGTTTACACCGACGAAAACCGAACCAAACTCGCGGCAACCTTTCATCAGTTGCGCCAGCAGATGCAGAAGCCGGCCGGTCAATTTAACCATTGTCTGGCTGACTATATCGCTCCGAAAGGAAAGCCCGATTATTTAGGGGCGTTCGCTGTGACCGCTGGGCATCACTCCGATGAATTAGCTCGCCAGTTTGAACAGGATCACGATGACTACAACGCGATCATGACCAAAGCGTTGGCCGATCGCTTGGCCGAAGCCTTCGCCGAGTATCTGCACGAACGGGTTCGGCGTGAATGGGGTTTCGGACTAACTGAGCATCTAACTAAAGAAGATCTGATTCACGAAAAATATCGCGGTATCAGACCGGCGGCTGGTTACCCGGCTTGCCCTGATCACACTGAGAAAGCGACTTTGTTTGAGCTGTTACACGCTGAAAAGGATGCCGGCATCCAGCTTACAGAGAGCTTTGCTATGTGGCCGGGAGCATCGGTAAGTGGGCTTTATTTTGCGCATCCCGAAGCCAAGTATTTTGGTGTGGGGAAGATCGATCGCGATCAAGTGTTAGATTACCAAGTTCGGAAAGGGATGCCGTTAGAAGAGCTGGAACGCTGGTTAGGACCGAACCTGAATTATCTACCGGAGAAGGTAACGGTTAAGGGTTAGCTTTTGCTCGAATAGGACCTATAGGGCGGATAGGACCTATAGGTTTGCTGCAGGTAGGATCGATGGGGGCCTCCATCGATAAATGGCTAACCGTAAACGGCTGACTGTTTAACCGTTAATTCATTAGGGGCACGGAGGAAACGGCGCCGGCACCACTACTACTTGCCAGAATCGGCAACCGTTGTGCCAGTACCAATAACCGTAGTGGCCACCGTAGTAGCAGTAGCTATGTCCGCAACCATGATATCCACCACCATAGTGATATCCACAGTGGTAGCCCGGATGCGCCTGGGCGGAAGTTGCTAGACCACCAAGGCCGCCGACGGCCATAGTAAGTGTTAAGAGGAGTCTTTTCATTTTGTATGCGTGTTTTCTGATTTGGGTGTTAGAGAGTATTGCCTCTCAAGCGCCTATTAAGCACCGCGGATGCCAACCTGGTCCTGGTCAGGATAAGCGGTCACTGGGGTAGCTGATTCGGCCAAAAGGTGGACTCAGCCGGGATCGACGTTATGTCAGGTGGGCCAAAGCGGAGAAATCGCCGTTTCACTTCTGGGACAAGTTCGGTCGGAAATGGGAAACGCTTAGCTCCGTAGGAGCGACGTCTTTATAGCTAAGCAAAAAGGCAAATGCAGCTCCGTGGGAGCGACATCTGATCCGGTGTGACCTGTACGACGGACCTATTAGGAAATTAAGCGGCACTAACAAAGGAAGCCGTGGATGCCGCTCCTACGGAGCTGCCGGCTTTTCTAACGCTTTACCTATAAAGATGTCGCTCCTACGGAGCTGGCATTTGTTTCTGGGCGGTTCTGTAAAGACTTCGCTCCTACGGAGCTCGGGCGATTCGCGCCCTAATCTTCATCAACGCCCAGCTCGAACTCCACCAGATCCGCGTAATTCTGGCGCCGGCGGATTAGTTGAGCACTGTTGCCGTCGACGAGGACTTCCGCCGGTAATGGACGAGAATTATAATTCGACGCCATAGCGAATCCATAGGCGCCGGCGCTCATCACGGCGAGTAGATCGCCGGATTGGCATCCGGAGATCTTGCGATCCAGAGCAAAAAAGTCTCCGCTCTCGCAGACCGGGCCGACTACGTCGGCCACCATTGGATCCAACTTGGGGTTCCGTTCAACTGCAACGATTTCGTGGAAACCCTCGTATAGAGCAGGCCGGATAAGGTCATTCATTCCGGCGTCGACAATTACAAATCGTTTGGCCGGAGTTTCTTTTATGTACAGCACCTGACAAAGCAGTACGCCGGCGTTGCCCACCAGGAAGCGGCCAGGCTCGAGCAATACGCGTACCCCAATCTCTTGCAGCAGTGGTTCGACGGCGGTCACATATTCCTCGATGGTCATACCCTGTTTGGTGGTCTCGTCCGACCACCATTCTTCGCGGCCGCTCTCCAGCGACCCGTGATAGACAATGCCAATGCCTCCGCCAATGCTGAAGAATTCTATCCCGTAACGGTCGCGGAACCGCTTTACCAGCGGAACCAGCTTGTGCAACGCTTCGACGAATGGTTTGCTTTCCCTAATCTGAGAACCGATGTGAGTTTGGATACCGACGATCTTTATGTGACTTAACCCTGCGGCCAATTCGTATACCGCTTCGATTCGGTCCAAACCGATTCCGAACTTGTTCTGGCTTTTGCCGGTCGAAATATATTTGTGAGTAGCAGCATCGACATCCGGATTCACTCTAATTGCGACTGGGGCGATCTTTCCGAGGGATTTGGCTACGTCCTGGATTGCCAACAGCTCTTCCTCAGACTCAACGTTAAAACTTAAGACTTCGTTATGGAGCGCGTAGGCGATCTCTTCCCGGGTCTTACCAACACCGGCAAAAGTGCATTTAGAAGCGGACCCGCCGCTGCTGAGAACTTTGTAGAGTTCACCTCCCGAGACGATATCAAATCCTGCGCCGGCGTTAGCCAAGAGACGTAGTAAGTTAAGATTTGAGTTGGCCTTTACGGCATAGCAGATCTCGTGATCAAGACCCTTAAGGGCGGCGTTTAGCCTCTGGAAATGATCCAGCACGGTATGCTGGCTGTAAACATAGAGCGGCGTGCCATAAGTCTCAGCGATCTGCGCCAGATCGGAGTCCTCACAGAAGAGCCGGCTGTCACGATAGTGGAAGCTATGCATGGAAAATAGCCAATAGCCTATAGCCGATAGCCAATGTTAAGCAACAGGGCGACATCGCTCTCCTCGGCTATTGGCTATACGAAGAGTCCTGTCTGCTGCTGGCAGGCTTTTAGGGTGTTCTGCATCAGCATAGCGATTGTCATCGGTCCAACACCGCCTGGCACCGGCGTAATCGCGCGGGTTTTTGGAGCGACTTCATCGAAATCGACGTCGCCCGCGATGCGGAACCCTTTTTTCCGACTGGGGTCCTCAACGCGAGTGGTGCCTACATCGATCACAATAGCCCCCTCGCGAACGTGCTCCTTCTTTACAAAGCCGGGTTGCCCCATGGCCGCGATAAGAATTTCGGCAGATGAGCAGATCTCAACCAGATCCCGGCTTCGTGAATGGACGACGGTAACGGTAGCGTCGCCGCCCGGTCCTTTAGCCATCAATAAAAAGGCAAGCGGCTTTCCCACTAACATGCTTCGCCCGAGGATCGCGACCCGGCTGCCCGCAATGTTCGCTCCGCTCTGGAGCAGCAATCTTTGGCAGCCTAACGGCGTGCAGGGAACGATCCCAGAGGGGTCACCCATGGCAAGTTTCCCTACATTGATAGGATGGAATCCATCCACGTCCTTTGTCGGGTTCAAAGCCAGAGTGATCTTTGCCTCGTCGATATGCTTTGGTAGAGGTGATTGCACCAGGATCGCGTGGATCTGCGGATCGGCGTTTAACTCTTTTACGATCTGAAGCAGATCCGCCTCGCCGGTTTGTTCTGGTAGCTCGATCTTTCGTGAGTGGAACCCGAGATCTTGAGATACACGGTCTTTGCTGCGGACGTAAGACACCGAGGCCGGATCGGTTCCAACCAACACGACGGCTAGCCCTGGAACCACGCCGTGCCGTTTTAGATCCTCGGTTTTGAGCTTCGTCTCTTCGTTGATCTTTTCGCCGATTGCTTTTCCGTCGATCAGTTGCATGGATTCACTTATCTTCCCGCCACGTGGGCTTCGTCCTCGTCCTTACACCTTCGCCGATGTTCCTTTTGTGGAGCGCGGCTATCCCATCAGATTTTAAGCCATTCGGTGTGAAATACGCCGGGTTTGTCCGTGCGTTCGTAAGTATGTGCGCCGAAATAATCGCGTTGGGCTTGTAATAGGTTGGCCGGCAAACGTTCTTGCCGATAACTGTCGAAATAGGCCAGGGAAGCGCTAAAAGCGGGAACCGCAACGCCAGCCTGGATGGCTAACGAGACCGCGGTACGCCAATTGGCTTGGGCATTGGTGAGGACCCCTTTGAAGAACGCATCCAGCATCAGGTTCTCTAGATTTGGTTCCCGATCGAACGCTTCCTTAATCCGGTTTAGGAATTTTGCCCGGATGATGCAACCTCCTCGCCAGATGGTGGCGATGTCTCCGTAGTGCAGGCTCCAGTTGAACTGTTTACCGGCCGCTTCAAATAGGGTAAATCCCTGGGCGTAGGAGATGATTTTAGAGGCGTAGAGCGCATCGCGCACTGCATCAATCAAAGCCTGGCGATCGCCCGTGTAATTGAATTTAGCGGGAGCCGGTAACTGTTTGGACGCGCGCACTCGCTGGTCTTTCATAGCGGACAAGACGCGCGCTTCTACGGCCGCGTTGATGGTGGAAACCACCACGGCTTGTTCGATCGCGGACTGCAATGTCCAGCGGCCGGTTCCCTTCTGTCCCGCCTTGTCCAGGATGACGTCGACCAGCGCTTTACCTGTGTCAGAGTCTTTTTTGGTAAAAATGTTGGCGGTGATTTCGATCAGGAAACTGTCCAGGTCACCGCGATTCCATTCCGAGAAAATGTCATGTAACTCAGGAGCCGTCATCCCGAGCAGGTCACGGAGTATGGCATAGGCTTCGCAGATCAACTGCATGTCGCCGTATTCGATGCCGTTGTGCACCATCTTTACGTAATGTCCCGCACCGTCCGGTCCCATGTAGCGGCAGCAAGCCTCTCCTTCGACCTGAGCGGCAACTTTTTGGAAGATCGGGGCCACAATTTCCCACGCATCTTTAGAGCCGCCGGGCATCAGTGATGGCCCTTTCAGCGCGCCCTCTTCTCCTCCGGAGACACCCATGCCAAGAAAATGGAATCCTTTGCCGGTCAGTGCCTTGTCACGCCGCTGGGTATCGGTAAAAAGCGAGTTCCCGCCATCGATAATCACGTCACCTTGCTCTAAGTGAGGAAGCAGTTGCTCGATGACCGCGTCGACGGCCGCTCCGGCTTTGACCATGATCATCACCTTGCGGGGGCGGGCAAGGCTCTTCACAAATTCTTCGATCGAATGGGTGGCAACGATCCGTTTCCCTTTGGCTCGTCCCGCCGCGAATTTATCGGTGACCTCGGTCGTCCGGTTGTAGACGGAAACCGAAAACCCTTTGCTCTCCATGTTCAGAACGAGGTTTTCCCCCATTACCGCGAGGCCAACGAGACCGATGTCAGATGTGTTTGTCATATTGGGAAATTCTTGGTTTATCAGTGCGAACCTTTTAAACTCCGACTTCGCCTCGTCGTCTGAAATTCCAGACTTCGCCTCCGTCGTTTTCAGAAATCCGGGAAGCTAGGTCGGACCAGCTAGGCGGCTAGATCGGACAAGCAGGAACAAATGGCAGTACGCTAGGCGAATTCGTTGTGCAAGTGAGGGGACGAAGTGGCCGATCCAAAGGTCGCGCCCCACCACCCAGGTCGGAAGGGAGCCGCATTCCCTTATCTCGGGCTCCGATTAGGGTGTTCCACGCATGGCGCCTGTCTTCCGATCCACCTTTTTTAGCCGCGGCTCCTGGAGAACGTGGCCTCACGACTCGTAGCAAATCGCTCTTGTCCTCGATTGGGTTTGCGGCGTGGGAGGTGAACGACGATCGTGACCTGAATCGAGCGCTCTTCATCGGTCTGTGGATCTCAAGCGAAGCCTTAAAACTGCCACGCGAGCAGACGTTCCCCGGGAGCCGCCTGCTGCCAACGTATATAGCTGCCAACTCATAAAGCGGCTCCCCTCCAGGTGCTGGGTGTGCAGACATTTAGTCGTCGTAACCCGATCGAGGACGAGGACAATGACGAGTATGAGGACGATTTTTTGCAGCAACGCCGTTTGGGCTTTAGCCCAACGCAGCTTCGATTCGACAACGCCTTTAACTGGCTTTGCAAATCGTAGCGGAACCGGCGTAAAATGATGTCGTGTACCGATGCGAGGTCAAAGTTACGCGGGAGCCTTTGCTCTCCTTGCCTTGCGTTTTTTCGACAGAGCACGGCGCAGTAGTGGATTTCTTTGGAGTGGTCCGAGAAAATGAGAACGATACAACTATCTCGGGTCTCGAGTACGAGGCTTTTGTGGAGATGGCGGAGGCTGAACTCGGACGAATTTCCGAGGAGACGGCCCAAAAGTTCTCGTTAGGATCTGTTATTGTCCACCATCGAATCGGTTTTGTCCCTGCCGGGGAAGCCTCGCTGTTTGTCCGAGTTAGCGCTCGTCATCGCGGGGCCGCGTTCGCAGGCAGCCAACAGCTCGTAGAGCTGCTAAAGGCTCGAGTGCCTATTTGGAAACGTCCGATTCCCGCACAAGCGCACTCGGCATGAATTTGCCAAATCAGCTTACTCTTTGGCGGCTGGGGTTGGTCTTTCCTTTTGTTTGGCTGCTGAGCGTGGACTGGCACTGGAGCAAAAGCATTGCGCTACTCTTGTTCCTCGTCGCCAGCTTTACCGACTACGCCGACGGCTATATTGCTCGCCGATATCAGTTGGTGACCGTTTTCGGTCAATTAATGGATCCGCTGGTCGACAAGATCATGGTTGTGTCGGCTTTTATCTGTCTGGTGGCAACCAAGGACATTCCTGCCTGGACAGTCATCATCATCGTGAGCCGAGAATTTCTGATTACCGGTCTCCGCTTGATTGGCGTTTCCCGAGGCAGGACACTCCCAGCCGAGCGCCTTGGCAAACACAAAACCGTATGGCAGATGGTGACCGTTGTTTATTACCTCCTTTTGAAAAGTATTAACGAGGCTTCCTGGGTTCACCTCTCGCCTACCGCCGAAACCATCGCTTCCGGGATCGGGACCATCGTGCTTTCGGTCGCGGTGATATTGACTCTTTTCTCCGGCCTTTCATATCTGGCCAAGAATCGGGATCTGGTGAGTGATGTGTGAAGGCAGGAGCTAGGAGGGGGCGTCGCTGCATGAATCGTCCTCGTCCTCGATTTGGTTACGCTGACTAAACGTCTGAACACCCAGCGGCCTGGAGGGGAGCCGCTTTGCAAGTTGGCAGCTATATAGGTTGGCAGCAGGCGGCTCCCGAGAACGTCTGCTTGTGCGGCAGTTTTAAGACTTTGATTGGGATTCGCAGACCGACGAAGGGCGCTCGGTTCAAGTCCTATGGGCGTTCACCTAACCCCACGCCGCAAACTCAATCGACGACGAGTACGAGGACGATTCATACAGCGACGCCCCTCCTAGCTCCTACCTTAATTCCTGCCGCCAACCAGCGGAGTTTCCTCTCGCGGGACTTCGATGTGGTCGCCGGGTTCTAAGGGGATATCGAGCGAGGGATTGGCGCGGATCTTCTTGGTGTCGATGATCATTACCTCATCGGCCCGCACGAGCCGTACTTTTTCCTGATCGGCGGATGACGAAAAACCGCCGGCAGAATCGATACTGGTTAAGACGGTTAAGTCGGGTTTATAGGCGATATTTTGTGGAGTTCTCACCGCCCCGCCGATGCTGACCCAGCGATGCACTGTCCCCATCGTGATCGTGATTGTCGGACTAGAATAGACGTCGTGAGATCGATAACTGGCTTCGACTACGATCTGAGCTCCGGTTAACGTCAGCCCGGCAATCTTGATTCGTCCCAGGTTGGGCAGGCTGATGTAGCCTTGCCCGTCGATTACGTATTCACCGGTGACAGCTTTGGCGTCGTTAACCGGAACATCGCCAATTTTGAGTTGAACCGTATCACTTGGACGCAGAAGGAATTCTTCAGCCGAGGCAGGGAACGAAGCCGATGAAAGCAAGGTACCCAGAAGAGCGCAGCATAAACATTTAGTAAGCGTCATCTCCACGTAGTCGATTTGAAGCAGCTTGAAACTCGACCGCCAGCTCCCCCCTGGGCCTTTCCCGGACAGCTACATTGGGCAGCGATTTCTTCTTTTGGCGTTTCATGTAGGCACTGTTCAATACAACGCCTAGTACTTCAGTACCAAGATTGTGCAAAGCTTCCTTCGTTTTGAACACCATTGAACGAGGAGACCGGCGGTGTTGGGCTACAATAATGGCGGCTTCCGCCAGCTCACAAATCACCAAGGAATCGTCTGATGGCCCGAGCGGGGGACAGTCGAAGATTACCACATCAAACCACTCCTTCGCGTTGTTGACCAATTCAACGTATTTCAGTGAAGCAAAGAGCTTCATCGGGCCGGTTGGTGATGAGCCTGAGCCGCTGGTAATAACAAATAAGTTTGGAGTACCGCTATCCCGAATGATTTCTTCGAAAGATTTTTCCCCGCTCACGTAATCGCTGAGACCGACTCGGTTATCGAGTCCGAAAAACTTATGTTGGGCGGGATGGTGCAGATCCGCATCGATAACTAAAGTTTGCTGCTCACTGGCTGCGTAAGCCGCTGCTAACTTTGCTGTTGTCATCGACCTACCCGTCCCGGAGCCGCTGCCTAGCACCGTCAGCACAGAAGCGGCCACTCTCTGGCGCGCGGTCTGGACGTTCGTCTTTAGTACTTGAAATGCCTCGTCACTCGGATCGTGCCAAGCTACTCTCGATGCCTCACCCTTAGGTTTCGGAATTACCGCCAGCAGAGGAAGGCGAAACCGTTTCTCAACCTCTTTTGGCGTTTTTATGCTCCTATCCAAGGTCCCGGCCAGCAAAGCTAACAGAATCCCAAGCAGCAGGCCGACGGCTCCGCCACCCAAAAGAATGAGAGAATTGCTAATACCCTCACTTCTCGAAGCGTTTGCTGCCGGTCTCCTGATCACCGCGGCCTTAGGCTGTTTCGCGGTCTCGGTTGTTACGGATTCTAGCTTGGCTTTTGTCGTTGCCAGAGCTGCCTGCGCCGCATCGTAGCGTTGCTTGGCCTCAAGGTATTGAGCGTTGGCCTCCTTTCTTTGTTGTCTGTTTTGGTTTGCGTTGAGGTTCGTCTCAAGGGCGACTAAATTTTCCTCAGCGGCTGCTAGTTGAGCGGATAACGCTTTTCTAATATTGGCGACCTCATGACGTATCTGTTCTTCGATCGCGTCAATCTGCCCCTGAATATTGCGTACGTCGGGGTGGTTGCGGCCGAGGCCGGAGCTCAGCAAGCGACCCTTCTCTACCAAAGCATTTTCATGAAGCGGCAACTTCTGCTCGAGCACCGGGTCGTTCAAATTCAACAGACCCACTGACTCTACCAAATTGTCGGACTGCAAATGGTCCAGCGCATCCAGTCGGCTTTTGAGGTTCGCTATGTTCGCTTGAATTTCCTTCACCTTGTCCGCGCCAATCGGAGTTGTTGATTCTTCTGGCTGCAAGGAAGTATCACTACTGTCCGGGTTCGGATCTATGTAGCCCGCCGCGGTTCTTAGCCGAGCTGTTTCGGCGAACAGCTTACTGACACCAGTTTCCGAGTGCCGCAAATCGTTCTGTAATTGTTCCAACTGCTTGTCGGAGGTCGCTTGCTGCTGCGAGGCTTGGTAATCGACAAATTCTTGAGCAATGGTGGTAGCGAGAAGGATTGCGTCTTGCGGACTACTGCTTGAGACGCTGAACCGCATTGAGTGCGGGGACACTACATCAGGAATGATCAAGCCAGCCAATTTGTCGTAAGCGGTGTCTAGAGAAAGCTCGGCGCCATTTTCGGACCATTTCCTCTGCAGATCCAACTGCCGAATAACCGGATCTAGCACTTCGTGGCTAAAAATGGACTCGAGTTGGCTTTCAGCCAGATTCGAGTCCTTCGTAGATTCGGTAGTTGAGTCTTTGGCGGCAAATTGCTGGAGGTTGTCCGGTTGGACATCGATTGTCGCAGACGCAGTATAGTTCGACGGACGTAAATAGGTGAAGATGGCGGCACCGCCGAGAGTCAGGAGAAAAACAGAGATTACCAATCCAACCCGACCCCGGATGATGCACCAATGATCGAGATGCGATGTGGCATCAAGCAAGGCATTCATGTAAAAAAGCGGGTCAAGGCGGTGGAAACTGGAAGATTATATCATAGAACTAATTTATATCGACAACGAGGTACTAACAAAATAGCGGATCATAAATAACAAATTTGCTTCCGGTAATTTTGAGGGGAATACTTACCGAATTGCAGCTAATAATTTCCATATTTACCCTATTGGTTGCCAATTAGCTTAGTTTGGTTCTAAATCTCTGATCGCGTGAAGCGCGCCGCCCCGCCACTCGAAAAGCTCGGTTGAGACCGGCCATACGCTGTTATGGTAAATCCCCCGCAAGGGAATGGAGAACTGCTCCATGTTACTGCCTAACCGCGGGAACAGAAACACGGTTTGACGATTGGGCACGCATGCCAGGCAGTCCTTTCCTAAAAGGTTCTCGAAACGGTCCGTAAAGCCAGGCGTTAACAAAACGGAGGAAAGGGCTGGGTCCTGGTTTTCAAGCCGAATGGCCACAATTACCCCGTGCCGGTCACGAATAATTTTTGGGCTGATTTGTTTCAGGATCGATTGAGCGTATGCGACCGCTAACGTGCGCAGCTCAGAAATCGTTAGGCGGGGAGGATCCGGGAGTGGTGTGACTTTGCCGTCGGTTTCATCGTAGTAACCCAAAACCGTTTTGGCGGACCCGTCGATAGCTTCGGATACCGGCGTTCTATAAAAGTAGGGATCCAGAATGATCACGGATTCAGCCACTGTGGGGTGGGTCAGTTGGAACGAGAGAAGAAGCAAAAGGGCGAGAATGCTGCGGGCTCTCGTCCTCGTACTCATCCCCGAATTCTGTGGCGCGGCGTGATGGAGTCGTGGAATTCCGCTTTCCGTCGGTGTTGTGTCTCTGCTGTGATTAGTGTCAAATCGCTTGGACGACTTAGGCCGAAATCCACGACTCTCGCCGAACAATCGCTTTCGAGGACGCGGACGAGTACGAACTACCCAATGCGCCACAATCCAAACCCTTATCGTTCGGCGGGATTTGAAGTTTGGGAGCGACCGCGTACTTCTATAGCTCAACATGATTGCTTTTCTGGATGGTGAGCTAGCCGAGGCTTGGCCGACTCAGGTTATTGTTTCTGTACACGGGGTTGGTTACTTGGCGCAAATTCCGCTCTCCAGTTTTGAACACCTGCCTCAAGTGGGTCAGAGGGTGCGGTTGCTGACTCATCTGGTAGTACGCGAAGACGCGCATCTTTTGTTCGGATTTCTGAGCTCTGGGGAGAGGGACCTGTTCCGTTTGTTGCTTCAACACGTAACCGGAGTGGGCCCAAAGCTGGCCTTGGCCGTGCTTAGCGGCATGAGCGTTTCCCAATTCAAGGCCGCAGTTGTGCACCAGGATATCGCAGGGTTGGCCAGAATCAGCGGCCTCGGGAAGAAAACCGCGGAACGAATCGTTCTAGAACTTAAGGATAAGGTGGGTGTCGCCGCGGCCTGGGAAGCAGCGGCTGCCGGCCGGCAAGATGGCGCCGGGAAGGTGAATGATGCTGTGCTTGCATTGATCTCGCTGGGTTTTAAGCAGGTTGAAGCCCAAAAAGCGCTCCGCGAGGTGCACGATGCCGGTGAGCAATTGGAGACGGATGAGCTCGTACGTCGAGCCCTGAAAAAACTCGCGTGAGTGCCGAGAGCACATTGAATTCAATCGAGCTGGAGCGGGCCCGTGCGGTTCTCCAAAGCATGCCCTCGACCGGCCTCTTTGCCGGTAAAGAATGGCTGGTTTCTCCCGAGCCATTTCTCCTTTCGGCGGACGTGGTTGACCAGCTAGAACGCCTCGGGCACTGGCTATTCAAGTTCGTTCGAGCTACCAATCAATTGTATTTCCAAAGCTGTACGGGCAAAAAGCCGAGCTGGATCAAAGAATACTTTGAAGCTGGGAAACCTCCGGATCTTATTCGGGTCGCGCGTGCCAATCCAGATGTCCTCCCCGCCGTGATTCGGCCGGACATCATTCTCACTGAGCAGGGGTGGACCATTACCGAACTGGATTCAGTTCCGGGCGGTATCGGCCTGACCGATTGGCTGAATCGGACGTACAGCGATCTGGGATTCGATGTCATTGGGACCCGCGACGGGATGGTCGACGGGTTTGGACGGATTTTCCCAAAAGGAGTGATCGCCGTATCCGATGAGTCAGCGACCTATCGCCCGGAAATGCAATTTTTGGCGGAGCGGTTGCACTCGCTGCGAAGTTCGGACTGGGAAGTAGTACGCGCCGAGGATTGGGAATTTCCTCAAGAGGTGCCGGTGTACCGTTTCTTCGAACTGTTCGATCTCGGAAAACTGCGATACAAAGACCGGCTGTTTGACGGGATCCTGAAAGGGAATCTCCAAGTCACTCCACCGCTCAAGCCGTTCCTGGAAGAAAAATTGGCGTTTGGTTTGTTCTGGTCGAGGCCCCTGACCCAGTTCTGGCGGCGTGGACTGAGTGATCGCCATTGGCGGTTGCTGCGCCGATTCTTTCCCCACACGTGGATTTTAGATCCGACCCCTTTGCCGCATAACGCGGTGATTCCTGGTCTCGAGGTACAGGATTGGAACGAGCTGAAGGAATTCAGCCAAAAGCAACGGGAGCTGGTTCTAAAAATCAGCGGGTTCTCTGAGCGGGCTTGGGGCAGCCGAGGTGTGTTTATCGCACCCGATTTGCCGCATCACATTTGGGCGGAACAAATCGAAAAGGCGTTGGCAGCTTTTTCGTCGAATCCATTTATTTTGCAGCGGTTCTATCGAGGTGGCCTCTTCGAACAGAAATACTTGGATGTGCAAACCGGGGAGATCCGGATTCTTCGAGGGAGAGTTCGCCTTTGTCCTTATTACTTCGTGGTTTCTCCGCGAGACGTAGTTCTGGGGGGCGTTCTTGCGACCATTGTTCCGCCCGATAAGAAGATCGTGCACGGAATGCGAGACGCCATCATGGTGCCCGCGGCGGTAGCGCCGGGGTAGGGCAGCATCGACCCTCGCCTTCTGAGGCGTCGGGATGCAGTCTGTGGTAGGTGAACTTCGCTGCTCTTTCAGCCTGTGCTACTCTGCGTGGATTGAGAACTGAACGAGCCATTTTTCTGATTTCAACCACTCAGGGGGCAGGCAAATCCACCGTCGGAAGAGCGCTGGCTGAGCGTTTTGCGCGCGGCGTTTACATCGAAGCCGATCTCGTCCAGCGAATGATCGTTTCAGGGGGTGTGTGGCCCGATCCACCTGAACCGAAGGGCGAGGCGCTTCGTCAGCTTCGCCAGCGCGCTCTTCGGTCGGCCATGTTGGCAGATTCGTTCTTCGAAGCGGGGTTCACTGTTGTCATCGATGACATCGCGATCGGTGATCAATTCGATATCTATCGAAACGGAATTCGTAGCCGCCCCTTTCTGTTGGTCAATCTCGTTCCATCGCTTGAGGTTCAGGAAAGAAGGAACAAAGAGCGACCCAACAAGAATGTGTTTCATCCCTGGGGTCCAATACTTGATCGTGCGATGCGTGAATCAATGTGCGACGTCGGAATGTGGCTCGACAATTCCGCTCTCAGCGTGACGGAAACCGTGGACGAGATCCTGCGCCGAGCCTGGGCCGAGGCTTTGCTGTCGTGAGCCATTCCTGTGCCGGTGGAGTTAGGTTGATGTCGACCAATCCTTCCTCCACGAAAATTAGGGCCTGCAGGACGACGTATGACGCCCGTATCGCCTGGAGGGGAGCCGCTTTGGAGCGTCTCTGGCCACCCTCGTAGCCTTCGCCTCAATGTTGGTCCCGCGGAAACGTGCGAAAACAAGCGGCTCCCGCGAACGTCTAAGAGCGTTGCCACACCGTGGGTCATTCGCGGGAGCCGCCTGTTAAAAACCCGTCTTGTACATACCGAGCGCCGAAAAGAAATATTGTGCGGTGGTCTCAGACGTGCCAAAGCGGCTCCCCTCCAAGGCCTTGGGAGCAAAGACATTATTCGCGGTTTGGAACCTTTCGAGACCTACGCAATCTCGATCTCGCGACCCTGATCGATCGAATCCGCGACGGCTTGGACCACCTTCATGTACTCCAACCCTTCGCCGAAACCGGGTTGAGGTAAGATCCCGCCTGGCGACCGGACGGCGGCAATGAAATCGGCTTCGACGCGCCAGGCTTGTTCGAGTTCCGGGGGGATCGGGATGACTGCCGGTCCCGAATCGCCCAATTGTGCACCGGTTATCACGTCTTTTGAGAAATCGTATGCTAACCGTCCCCGGCTACCGTAGAGCTCTAATCGATCGGGAGCAGGGAACGGGACAATTCCGCTGAATTCCAGGACGCCCTCCGTGCCGTTGCCAAATGTGCAAAGGACGGTCACCATGTCCGGGATACGAACTTCATAAGTCTGCCGTAAAGGCGCGATGGTTTTCCGGTGTGCTACGAGGCTGGAGATTCGACCGAACCAGCGTTGAAGGACTTCCGCGTAAATCCCGAGAGTGAGGACGTTCAGACCCGAATATTCATCTCGTTGCCGCCAGTGCGGGGGTTCGTCTGGGTCTAAGTAATCTCCCGTGAAACTATGCAGACGGAGGTGGTGCGGTCGCCCGACGTATTCGTCGGCCAGCAGTTTCTGGATCATTCGGCTTCCCCGCAAGCCGTGTGGCGGCGGGCAGAGCATGGTGACCAGATGCGGATGACGTTGTACAGCCGCGCACATCTCTTCGGCTTCTGTCAAATTCATCGCCATCCTGGCCT
This sequence comes from Verrucomicrobiota bacterium, assembly GCA_019239825.1. Classification (GTDB taxonomy): domain Bacteria; phylum Verrucomicrobiota; class Verrucomicrobiia; order Chthoniobacterales; family JAFAMB01; genus JAFAVN01. The sequence continues at coordinate 63,286 of JAFAZK010000247.1, forward strand.
GACAGAACACATGTTTTCCCGCCTCCAGCGCAGAAACTGCAATCGTGGCGTGCAAATAGGGTGGTGTCCCAATCCAGATGATATCAACGTCCGCCTCAGCGACCAATTCGGCCCAATTGGCATAAGGTTTCGCTTCCGGAAGAACGTCAGAACAAAACTTTTCGGAGCTTTCGTAGCTAGAATTGCAGACACCCACAATTTTTACATCTTCGATCTGATTCAGTGCGGGGATATGGCGTTTTCTGACGATATTTCCGGCACCGACTATTCCTATCCTCAACTTGGTGTGGCGTGATTGCATGAGGTGACCGTTAGACAAAGTTCACGGCGTGTTTGTTTAAGTCACTGGCAGAATTAGGATTATGAAGGGGGCGCACGCTCAAAGATAGGCAAGCTGTCGCGGGCGTTGCTGGCTGCGGGGTGCGCAAATCCGTTGTACGCATTGTTCCCAGGTTTCGTCTCCTCGCAGGATCTCGATTTCGACACGTAAATAGTACACCGGAAGCGGTAATGGACCGATAGTTGGGAAGCGAACCGCGTCCTTTTCGGTAGTCACCACGGCGCTGACGTCACGCTTCACGCAGCGCTGAAGGAAGCTCTGGAGCTCAGCTTCCGTGTACCGATGGTGGTCAGCGAATTTACGCGAAAGCTCGATGCGTGCCCCCAGATATCGGAGCCCGTTTTCAAAGCTTTCTGGGGCGGCAATCCCACAAACCGATCCGATGTAGAGACCTTGAAGATAGTCCAACGGAAGGCGCTCATCTTTGTAAAGGTGACGCAAATAAAGAGGTTTATGGGCGCATTCAATGATCTCGGCCGTTCGATTGTATTTTCGAATCCGCGAGATCAGGTCGTCGTTCGGTTCCCCATTGCACTTGGTAATGAAGATATAGTTAGCCCGTTGCAGATTTTTGGGTGGCTCACGCAGCGTACCGCGCGGCAAAAGATACTCGTTTCCAAAAGGTGCTTGGCGATCGATTAGCACGATATCGAGGCGATGTTTGAGGTGTAAATATTGAAGACCGTCATCAAGCAGTAGGGTGTCAGCGCGCAGCGCCTTTATGGCATGCAGGCCGCCTTTAACCCGGTCCTTGTCGACCACGACCGCGACGCCTTTGAGATTCGAAGCAAGCATGTACGGTTCGTCTCCAGCACTGGCTGAATCCAGCAGAATGCGGCGTCCATCCGATACAACCCGAGGCGGCGTCTCACCCCCTGTGCGCAGAAGCTTTTGGAGCCAGCTCTTCTTTTTCCGCGTGTCAACGCTCTTATAGCCCCGACTGAGGATAGCGACTCGGCGGCCGCCGCTTTGCAAAGCGCGAGCAAATTTCTCTACCACCGGCGTCTTTCCGGTCCCACCAACGGTCAGGTTCCCGATGCTGATTACGAGACAACCCAGTTGGCGTTCCTTGAGAATGCGCATCTGATAGAGATAAATGCGCAGTTGGACGATCCCGAGATACAAATGCGACAGCAGTCGCAAAGTGGTTCTAAGAAGGGTTGGCCGAACCCCATGGCGGCGTTCAAGAATGACATCGATTGCGTATTGTTCGAGTTCATCCAATCTACCTGGCATCCTGAGTCTCCTTCTATAAGATCCTGGCGCCGGAGTTGTCGGCCTGCACGATGCTGAGTGTGCCTTTTGCTTTTCCGGCCGCAGCTCGCATGGCGTCGGCGACAGGCTTTGGATCTTGGGTGGTCAAACAGGCGATCGTCGAACCAGAGCCGCTCAAGAAGCCGCCGAGCGCGCCC
>JAFAZK010000019.1 GCA_019239825.1 Verrucomicrobiota bacterium
GCGATACCCATGCCATGTTGTACCTCGGTTTACAGATCGTGACGAAGGTCGAGAAATGAGGTAACCGAAGCTCCCGATCCCAATCGCTGATGAACGCAGATTTACGCAGATGAAGGACAAACGGATCTCAGCTCCGTAGGAGCGACATCGAATCGTTTCCTGCTCAATCACGCCCGAATTCTAACGGATCTGATCCCGTACTGACGCTCATAGTCCTCGGCAATTCCGTAGTTTTGCTATCTATTCGGATCGTTTTGCGTCTGAAATTGGCCAGATCATGGAATCAATTCGCGATCTGACGATCGTTTTGCACTGGAAATGCATCCTTTTCGGTAATATTACTACACATCCGGCGCTTTTGTGGCCGGTTTCCCCTCATCATATGAAAACGTTTTCCCTCCGGGCTATCCGCGCGCGGATAGCATTTGTGATCCCATTGCTGGCGTTCTGCCCCGTAACCAATGTCACCGCCGCATCTCCGACCACGCTAGCCATCTCGATCCGGACACTGTCCAGCCCCTACCAAGTCATGTACAAAGTCGGCGCCGAAGCTTACGCCAAACAGGTAGGCCTGCCTCTCGACGTGTTGACCACCGAAGCCAATAGTCAAAAGGGATTGACCGATATCAAAGCGGAGGTGGCTCGAACCGGCGCCAACGTGGCGTTTTACATCGACCCGAACGATGCCGCTGACGCCGTCCCCATCGCCAAAACGCTCGAATCCGCCGGCGTTTACTTCGTAACCTGGTGGAGCAAACCGGCCGACGTTAAGGTTTGGGACTATCCTCATTGGATTGCGCATATCTCGTTTGATGGAGTTGCCGCCGGCACCTACACGGCAACCGAGCTTTTCAAGACCTTCAAAGATCCAGGGAAGGGCAAAATCATCGCCTTACAGGGCCGCCTCGGCGATACCCCGAATGCGGAAAGATGGCAGGGTCTGCAACAGGTTCTTTCTCAAAACCCGGGGGTTCAACTGGTTCAATGGGAGTCCGCCATGTGGGATCGGACCAAGGCCTACAACAGCACGAAAGCGATGCTGGTGGCTCACCCTGATATCGCTGGGGTATGGGCCGCGAATGACGATATGGCCATGGGCGCAATTCAAGCGCTCAAAGAAGCCGGCTTAGCGGGGAAAGTGCTTGTTACCGGCTGCGATGGTATCCCGGAGATGTTCGACGCGATCAAAGGCGGCTTGGCTGCCGCAACGATTTTTAACGACGGCAAATACCAAGCTCAATTGGGATTAGCCATGTCGCTCGCGGCTAAACAAGGCAAGCTCGATGTAAAATCTTTGCCGCACGAGCGCCGTCAGTTCGAAATCCCGGCGGTCAATGTAAACCGGGAAAACGTGAATCAAGTTGTACATGACTATATCGAGAACACACCGACTTACGACCTCAGCGATTTCTTCGCCAAATGGTCGAAAGCGATTCCTTAGACTAGCCTCACGCAGAGAGATCGCAGCGGACGCGAAGGAGAAGCTCCGTAGAGCGAAATCTTTATAGAGATGGCAATCTGTATGCGTGCAACTCCGTTAGGAGCGACATCGAAGAGGTTTCCCTCGGATACAACGTTTCAAAATGAGATGGCGCTCCTACGGAGCTACGCCGGTTTTTTGCGTCGTGAGCTATAAAGATGCGACTCCTACGGAGCCGTTTTTCACGGTCTGCTCGGATCGGTGGCGGAAAGATTCTGACGAATCCTATGGTTAGGAACCCGTGCTAAGATATGGAGAAGGAAAGTGCCGATACCATGCAGAAGGAGGTAACTGTGAAGTCGCAAGGCGACGCTCCTAACCGGCTGGCGTCCTCCATCAAAACATTGCAGCAGTGGTTACGGGCAAGCGGCATCAGCGGCCAACTGCTTTGTCTACTCTTGGTCGCCGTGGTCTTCACAGCCGGTACCCAAGGCAAATTTCTTTCCTGGGCGAACATCCAGGTCATTCTTAATCTGGCGGCAATTCCGGCAATCATTGCCATCGGTCTCCACCAGGTGGTTGTCCTGGGTGGAATCGATCTCTCCGCGGAAGGAGTCGTCGCGCTGTGTGTGGTCGTAGTTGGGCTGCTTGCGCATAACCAGTTTAATTCGAACAACGTGGGGATTTGGATAGTTCCCATCACGTTGGCTTTGGGCGGCACCGCCGGGTTGGTGAATGGGCTCCTCAACACCAAGCTAAAAATCCCCTCCTTTATTACTACACTGGGAATGAGCTGGGTTCTGTGGGGTTTGGCGGTATTCGTGAGCAAGGGACAAACCATTCCGTTGGTTGACAACCCGCTCAGCGGACTGATCAACGGGTCGGTACTCGGTATTCCAAACCTGGCGCTCGTCGCGCTTGCCTTACTAATTGCCGTGCAATTGGCTCAAGATCGAACCCGGTTCGGGCGTTACCTTTATGCAATCGGCGGCGATGAAGTTTTATCCGGCCAAGCCGGGGTCAAAGTTGATCGCACCAAAATCATCGTGTTCACGATCGCGGGAATGTTTTACGGGTTATCTGCGTTGTTTCTAGCTGTTAAATTGAACAGCGCCCAGGCCATCACTGGTAACAATCTGCTTTTTCCCGCGATCACTGCCGTCGCGGTCGGTGGAGTTGCTTTGACCGGCGGCATTGGCGGCGCGAAAAACGCGGCCCTCGGAGCATTGATCGTGACCGCCCTGAACGACGGGTTAATCCTGGTCGATGTTAACCCGTACGCTCAGGAAGCAGTAAATGGAGTCGTGCTGGTCATCGCGGTCGCTTTGACCATCGACCGCAAGAAACTGGGCTTCATTAAATAGAGCGGCTTATGCAGGAGACAAAAAGCGGTTCCTCCACTAAAGAGCTGATCCTCGAACTCCGGCAAATTACAAAGTCGTACCCAGGAGTCGTTGCGCTCGACGGCGTGAATCTGGCGATCTATGGAAACGAAATCGTTGGCCTAGTTGGCGAAAACGGCGCGGGCAAATCAACTCTGATGAAGATCCTCATCGGTAACGTTCAGCCGGATCAGGGCTCCTATCAGATCAACGGCCAGGCCGTCAGGTTGAGAGATCCCGCTCACGCGATCCGCCTCGGCGTTGGTATGGTTTTCCAGGAAGGCTCATTGATACCGAACCTTTCGATCATGGAAAATCTGTTTCTGTGTCACGAAACCGAGTTCGAGCGGTTCGGGGTTTTGTCGAAAAAGGCGATGCGAGAAGCAGCCCGCACTGCTCTTGGCACCGTGAAAGTAGTCGAAGATCTGCAGACACCGATTGCCGACACTAGTCCGGCGGTTCGGCAAATGGTCGAGATCGCGCGTCTGCTTTGGCTCTCCCGATTATATCATCAGAAAAATCCGGTGCTGATTTTGGACGAACCCACCACCGTTCTAACCGAACAGGAAAGAGAAACTCTTTTCTCGATTCTCCATGAGATCACCAAGCAAGCATCGATCATCCTAATCTCGCATCGCCTGCAAGAAATTGTTGAGAACTCGGATCGCATCGTCGTCTTGAAAGATGGAAAGAACGTAACGGATTTCAGCTCCGAGAACGCCAGCATCCCGGAGATCGAACACCTGATGGTCGGGCACACTTTTTCGGCAGACCGATACCGGGAAAACGAGCAGATCGAGCCCGGCAAGGGAGCCGTTATTAAAGTGGAAAACTTAAGCAAAAAGCAAAAATTCGAAACGATCAGTTTCACGGTAAGAGCGGGAGAAATCCTTAGCTTGGTAGGATTGGTCGGCTCGGGCAAAGAAGCTTTATGCCGATGTATCACCGGGTTGGAAAAACCCGATAGCGGTTCGGTTACCGTCGGCGGTAAACGCGTCAACGCAGGTTATCCCAGTGAAGCGGTTCGTTCCGGAGTTGGCCACGTCCCGGTCGACCGGAGAAACGAAGGTCTAGCTTTGGGAATGACGGTTGCGGATAATTTGAACCTGCTGGTGCTAGATCAGCTCAAGACGGCGCGGCTGATGAGCCCAATCCGGGAAAAAAAGAATGCTTTAGATTGGATAAAAGAATGCCGAATCAAGACCCCCTCCCCTTCTACCTTATGTGCGAACTTGAGTGGTGGGAACCAGCAAAAGGTCGTCATCGCCAAGTGGCTCACGTCGCAAGTTCGCTTTCTGATTCTCGATCATCCCACTCGTGGGGTTGATGTTGGAGCTAAGGAAGAGATCTACCGACTTATAAGGAAACTAGCGAGCGATGGCGTCGGCATGATCGTCATGTGCGATACGCTGGAGGAAGATATCGGTCTTTGCAGTCGAATGCTCATTATGAAAGATGGCCGGTTAGTCCGCGAAATCGATTGTCCGCCGTTCCGAAAACCGAGCCCGAGCGAGATCATTGGCTCAATCGTGTGAGACACCCACGAATGGACACGAATAGAAAGACGAGAACAGACGCGAAGACAAACCGCAGATTTACGCAGATAAGAGGCAGTGGCCGCGCAGTAAGGCCGCGACGAGTACGAAGATGAAAGACGATGTAATTGGGACGAAGCTTGCCGGCGTGGCTGAGGCGCCTCCAACCGTAACGGCTCGGCGAAAACGGGGCCGGGTACCGGCTATCTATTTTTCCATCGGTCTGCTGCTCTTGCTAGTGCTCGTATTTAGCCTCGGGAACCAGAATTTCCTTTCGCTTTACAACCTCAACACCATCGCCAGCTACAGCGCTATTTTACTAATGGTCGCACTCGGCCAGATGAACACCATTCTCATCGGCGGAATCGACTTATCTGTGGGCGGCCTCATGTCCTTCGTTTCGGTGGTGTTCATTACGTTGATCAAGATCGTTGGACTCTGGGCGTTCCCGGTGTGCATCGCCATCGCACTGTTGGTCGGATTAATGAATGGCATTGTTCTTACCCGGATCAAAATCCCTTCTTTTATTGCGACCCTGGGCACAGGCGGAATCTTGACCAGTCTCGCGCTTTTGATCTCGCCGTTACCGGTCGATCTACCATCCGGCAGCTACGGACTACTGGACATAGTTAACGGCGCATGGTTGGGGATACCCAACCTACTCTTGTTAACCATCGCCGGATTTGCCTTTTTCCTGCTGATCCTGCGGTACACGGCAACGGGCCGAAGAATCTATTATACCGGCAGTAATATCAAGATGTCCTGGATGTCAGGCGTTGATATTAGCCGGACCCGTAATCTAGCATTCGCCTTATCGGGCTTGGGAGCCGGAGCTGCCGCGATCATGCTATCCTCTACTCAGTACGGAGGTGACCCAACTTCTGGTAATGTCTTCATCCTCCAATCCATCGCCGCCGTGGTAGTCGGCGGAACTGCTCTAACCGGCGGCACCGGCGGACCTATCAATACGCTGATCGGAGCATTGATCCTCGGAGTCATGGAAAACGGCATGAACGTCGTAGGAGTCGACGCCTATTTTCAGCAGAGCATCCTGGGACTGGTCATCATCATCAGTGTGGCGCTGACGTTCGACCGCAGCAAAACGGCGGTGGTCAAATGAAGTGATCAGTAAGCAGTAGGTCAGTAATCAGTTTAGGAGCTAGGAGTTGACAGCCTTTTTTGCGTCTTTACGCATTTCCGTCTTCACCAAGCGGCTCGTCGCGTACTTTTCCCTTGAATACACGAGTTCGATTTCAGGTTCTCTTAACGACCTTTAAGCCGAGTACTTGCTCCATCAACGTAAAATCCCGATCATTATGAAGCAATTCGAGGTTCCACTCCACGCAACCGGTTGCGATGATCACATCAATCGTCTTACGGACGCTTATCCCTCTATGTCGGAGAGTACGATAGTTGTTAGCTGATTGCAGACAAAGCTGATAACCTCCGAGCTCATAGAAAGGCAGCGTCGAGAGCACAGATCCTGCACGCTGAAAATCCACCTCTCGGTCGAATCCCTGTAGAACTTCAGTGAGAATTAGATCGCCTAAAGCCACAGGCTGAGCACCAAGCAACCAATCAAGGCGATCGGTCTGCCAATTCACCACTCCGTTGAAGTAATCGATCCATACCGAGGTATCAGCCAATACCATGTTGTTGCGCCCTTATTGCACAGCAAGATCCCAATGGACAAAAAGACAGATTTTTAGACCGAAAGTTTCCAAGTAGCTGAGTTGACCTAGTCTGCCCATCCCTTCGTCACCTTCCGTAAATTTCTCTTTGGCCTTGCTCAGGAGCGGTCATCCCGTCTCATATTCTCGAGATCTCCAGACCACCGAAGCTTTCCGCGTAACGAACGTATTTTCTTCTGACGATGAACGAGAGCCACCAACCTCAAACCCTCTTCGACCACGGCGCGTTTCGTTGCGTTCGGACGCGCTTCAAGCGCAGCCGCCATCAGATCGTCATCGATAACGATATTGGTCCGCACGATGTGTATATTCTCTTCGCAAATACACACTGTCAAGGAGACAAGTAATCAGTGGGTCGGTAATCAGATTAGGAGCCCGGAGCTGGAATCTAGGAGCTAGGAGATACTGCTTCGGCCGATTGCGTTCCCGAGCTCGCGAACCCCTGCAGCTCCTCGGACTCCTTCTCCTTGCGATCTTTGCGTTTATTTTGCAGCTTGCCCTCCATTGGCCTGGCGGAGGGAGCTATTCTTTCCGGGCTATTGGCTATTCGTGGAGCGCCGCGATGGGGTCAATTCGCGTGGCGCGCAATGATGCTCGGATCAGCATTGAACCGTGTTCTCCAGAACTGCTCGCTCAGTACAACGACTAAAGGGCCGCCAGAAACATTTTCGTTCTCACTAAACGGCCGCCCAAGTACAGCAGGCGATCCAGCGACCGCGAACATACTAGCCGTGATAAAATCGACTCTCAATCGCTCCGGATTCCCTTCCCCGGTTAAATCGAGGGAGCCGCTTCCGACTTCAGCCATGTTCTTGAAGCTGTGCTGCGCCCGAAGGATATCCACGTAATCCGGGTAATCGATCGAGTCCTCATTTCCTTGATAGGTCAGAAAAACCTG
>JAFAZK010000240.1 GCA_019239825.1 Verrucomicrobiota bacterium
CACCAATCACCAATCACCAATCACCAATCACCAATCACCAATCACCTTTCACTTTTCACCTTTCACCCCCCTCAATTCCCCGGCCGCACTACCTCTCCCGCCGTGTCGTTTCTAACATTATTATCCGTGGCCGGAGTCGGGTTCGACGCCGGTTGACTTTCCAATTTTTTCACCCGCTCGTTTAAGAGCCCGACCGCCGTCGTTAGTTTGCGCTGTCCGTCTAACGCTTGCTCAGCTAAAGATTGGACGTTGCTCGCAAGTTTTTGCTGCCCCTCTCGCATCGATTGCATGTCTTTATTCGCATCTTGTACCCCACGCTTGGCTTCTGCCAGGTCTCGGGCGGTTTCTCCGGGTAATGGTTCGGGTGAATACTCGGGCCGATGAAGACCAAGGACCGGCCCTAATAAAATTTCACCGGATTGATTTTTGGACCGAGTAACCCAAGCCGGTTTCTGTTCGACGCGGTAGATCGCATGCCGTTCATGCATGATCCGTGGATCCCCCGGATCGACATATCGATTCACTCCATAGACCTTTACTTGCTCCGATTGCCGCACGTTGGCAACGGTGCCGAGCGGAGCGGTTGGCGTGGGAGTTTTGGGAGCAGAGTCCGGTTGGGTCGATCGATGACTTGGCGGAAGAATCATTACTTCAGGTTCAGGTTCTGCACACCCTGCCAGGAGCATGGAAGTGAGCATAAAAGGAAACGCGAGGTGTCTATACATATATTTTTATTTAATGTTTTGATTTGTCGAGCCCAATGCAGGCAACAGCGGGTTCAGCAAATTAGCCGCGTCCGTAGGCAAGGCCTTGCGAACCTGTTCCTGAGCTTTCTGAGCCAGATCAGCCAAGCGGCGGGCCTCTCGCTCATCGTCCCCGCCCACTTTCGCTTTGCTAAGATCAATCGCTTCCGTGCAGTAAACATAAAACTGTTTCCCAGCCGGAACCCGGACAAAGAATCCATCTCGTTCGATGGTCTGAGCGATTTGATCAGCATATCGATCCAGCACACTCTGAGTCGCGCCTGAAGCAGGATTGATTACCCCGCCCTGAAGAGCGCTAAGACCGATCGAGCTGCTGTTAGTATAAACGCGGTTCCCAAGAACACTGGAACTACCGGTGGAAAAGGCTCCGGCAATCCCGCTTATGAGCGAAGCCGCATACAACTTGATCACGTCGTTGTTAGCCGTTCTGATCACGTCGCCTCTCAAACCCGCGCTACCGTCGGTGATACCGTAAGTATCAAATTGATCGTCCTTTTCCATGTCGAGGGCGATGCCGCGCACCACCAACTCCCGGCCCTTGCCGTCCGCTTCGTTTAATACAAAGGTGAACTCACCCTGGCTAGCAATGCGTTCTCTAACTGTATCGATGCTGGCAACACTATGTACTTCGGAATTGGCTCGAATGATCGTCTTGCCGTTCCAACAAAGGTCCTCTGTCACCAACCCAATCACCGGGGTCGAGAGGTTACCCGAATCGACTGTATTAACCAGTTGGCATTTAACCAGGCGGAAGGCCGGAGCATACTCGCCGCCAACTCCGGGGCGGGGTTTGTCAGGCTGCTCCTCGGCCGCAAAAATGGTTAGCGATCGCGTGGCCGCGATCTTGGCCGGCTCCTCAACTGAGCGCGGGAGCGAAACCTGAACCGGAGCCGGCAATTCTCTGTGCGACCTAATTTGCGAAGGCGCCACTGGGTTGAAATTTCGCAGCGAGCTGGTCATCGGCTCGGTAATCTTCACCAAATCTTTGGTGACCTGGGCTTGCCGATTCGCAATTCTCGCCGGGCCATTGCCTTGCCACATGGTGTAGAGAAAGGTTCCCACGATCGAGACCAGGGCGACTAACGTTACCGAGATTGTCTTTCTATTCAGCATGCTGAGCGACTTGGTTGACCGCCGGCGACGGAGTGGGTTCCGGCGGGTTCTTTAGTTCCTTGTGAAGCCGATGTGGAGTTTTCTTTCCCGACTTCAAATGGCCGCTGCCTTGATCGCCAGACGAATTGCTCGTACCGGAGTCCGCCGTCGGCAACGTGCCTGGTGGTTCTTGCCATTCGGTGGCAGCCCGTTTCTTAGGATCGCCTTCCCCTTGGATCTGACGGATAACCACTTCAAATTTATTGGTTACCGCGAGATCATTTCTACCACCCATAGCGCTTCCCGTTACAATAAAGAATGCGGTTTGAGCTCTCCCGGCAGGGATTAAACCGCCTGCATCCGAAACCGATTGTTGGTACACGTCATTTCCCACCCGGACTCCAAACCCCTCAGGGTCATAAAAGAAATCTTTGTCCGTTCGGTTAGCGAGTTGAATCTCGAATCCAAGCGAATCCAAAGCGTCATCTCTGATAACTCGCTTCACATTGACGTCGATTCCATTCGCTCCGGAATTTGTGTTGGGCTCAGCTACGTCCATGTTTTGATAGACTTCGGGGGCACTAACTTTCAACGTTGGAAAGGCCTTCACTTTGTCCAAGAAGCCCAACAAACGGGCCGGGGAGACCTGTTTGACGGTTTGCGGCGGAGTGTGACCTGCTGCATCTCCGGAATGTCCTCCTTCGCCCTCGCGAAAAATAACCACGAAACAAGGATCGGCCTCCTCCTTACAATATAAGGCGTAAACCTTGCCTCCTAGAACGACGGTCAAATTACCTTCTACTCCAGTGCGGACCGCTTTTAAGGATAGAAAGTTGGTCCCTTTGTTAAACGAAATTTGAAATAAATCGGGACCATCGGGGGCCGGATTAGAGCTAAAACCGAACCCGTCCAAAGCCTCGATTTTTTCGGGGAACTCGATCGTGGTGATTCCGTGAGTGCCGAGCCTGATTTCGGCGGGTTGGTCCTGGCTCAGATTTAGACGAACTACCTTTGACGACAGAGTATCGTCTGCAAAGGCCAGTAGCGGAATTACCCCGCCGATTATCGCTAGAATCAATCGCATACTATTTATTTTCAGTGGTTTGTACGCTCAATGGCTCCGGCTGTCCGAGCGCATAGTCGAGGACAGCAAAGGGATACCGTTGATTTCGCCCTATATAAGGATTGCGCACTAACTTGAGATTTAGGGCAATCGGTTGTGGTTGATCTACCTGTTGGTCACCGATCTGTGCCTGGGTCAAGATTTGCCCAATCACACGACTCATCACAACACCACCCCCGATTCGCTGCAGGTCGATCCTGGCTATCTCCAACTTTTGATGAATGCTTTTTTTCTTAAATTCGTCGGCTAACCCCTTGAACTCGTTTTTCGCCTTCTCGGCAGCTTCCGGGAGAAAAACCCGGTTCAGGGTGTCCGGCGAATCGAACCCTTGCGGCCCCCTGTCGAAGAAGGACTTAGCGGCCCAATAGGAAACCGTATTCAAGATCTCATCGCTCTGTTCCACCGGCACCAAGGGAGCAATAATCAGCGACTCGGTACCGTCCATAAGAGCGACCTTTTCCGGTTTCGTCATCGCCGTAACCAGATAGATCGGCACAACGACGTGAGCGAGAAGGGATAGGACCAGAGCGATCCAGAGCAGCCGAGTCGTCCGATTGGCAGCGGCCAAACGATTCGCCACATGATTACGTTGCATTGCAACCTCGACTCGAGGCTCGTGGCTTACCGCAGTTTCGTACAAGGACTCGTCTTGTCCGTCCACAACGTCATTCAAATCTGAGGGCGGACTCACAGGCCCGTTTGCCTGGAGGTCCGCCGATGGCTCTATCACTGACTCGCCGTTATCGATCCTGCCTGCCATACTATTCCCGAATCGAGGCGCTCCTCCGCCACCGATGCACTAAGGCCTCGGCCGATACGAGCTAGTCGATCCTAGTTTTGAGAGTCTTCGTAAATCACGTAGCCAGCCGCGCGCCGAGAAGACCGGTTCTGTTTGCTTCCTGGAAATCGAGGAAAAGACAGTCTCCCCTCCGGACCAATTCGGTTGCCACTCGCGTCTGCTACCAAGGCGCCCAGGGTGTTAGCCATACTGCCCGCCGTCTTCACCCCGAACTCACCTGCATCCCACAACTTCCCAACGCCTTTGACCCCTAAGCGCACCGCTCCTGGCAAAGCCCCCTTCGCTTTGGGCTCCGCCCAATTGTTCGTATTTGCCCCCGCTATGCCATCGCTCGACAGATTCTCAGCGCCGAACCCGTGCTCATCCGTCGACCCATTCGCTACAGCGCGATTATCGT
>JAFAZK010000262.1 GCA_019239825.1 Verrucomicrobiota bacterium
GCGATAATCCGCACATTCCCGAGATTTTTCTATCTGCGGAAGTTCTTTCCGCGTTGACGATTTTAACTTCATAGAGCGGCTCGTCAGCGGCCCGGTTCGCCGAACTGAAGACGTCGGCTGCGCCGACCAAATCAATTTCGCGCACCGGCGGCAAAGTGAAAATTACGACGCGCTTGGTCTCGCGAGCAGACATATGCCGATCGTCGCATTTTAAGCCTCGACGCACCAGCACGGACCCAACTGGGTCCCATCTCGAAAACTCAGCGCCCATTCGCCGACTCGCCTCCCAGCTTCTCCTTGAACTCCTCGAAGTCCTTCTCGATCATTCGCGCACCGCTATGAACCGCTCTCGAGTCAGTCTCACCGGCTTTGTCCTCTTGGTGCTTGGGCTTGCCACCGCCGAAGGGATCTATTGGGTCGGGGACCAAACCGCCTCAGCGAAAAGCCAGGACTCAGAGGAATTGGCCAAGATGATGCAGCTGGAAAATCAACGAAAGGAGGATCGCGAGATCGAGACGGGATTTGGGAAGGTATATGTCACGGTGATTCACGGGGAACAATGGTGGAACGCATTACCCGGATACAAACAGACAGCATTCGTGATTGTAGCGATGACGCTCCTTGCCGCCGCGGCGTGTTTCATTTTGGCAGCGCAGTTGCGCGTATAGCAAAGTAACCACTCATCAGTAATCAGTTTCGATTGGCGATTACTGAGGAATGAATCCTGATTACTGTGACTTCGGAGGTGTGCGAAACGATGGACGACGACTCAGAACCGGCGGCAAATAAGCGAGCTAAGCGAGGGCCGAGTCCGCTTTTGTTGATCGCGCTTATCTCGATCGTGCTCGGATCGGCCGTTTCCGTGGGCTCTCTGATAGCACTCGCTCAGCCCGTCTCAGAAGAAAATCTTTGGACCATCCTCGCAATTCCCTTCTTAATCGCCGGCGGATGCGTGACCTTCGTCGGCGTCGTAGTCCTGATCGTGAATGGAGCTTTGCGTGGAACCACTGAGGAAGTGAGAGGTGAGAAGTGAATGGTGAGAGGTGAGAAGCCAGGGCGGCCGCCCGATCGGAGGGGAGCCGCATTAGGTGCGTCCCGCCGTTGAATTCCGATCCGGTATATCGTCCGAATGGCTGAAAAACGTATCCGGCCGCGGCTCCCTTTGGCGTGGCACGCTCTACCGCTCTTTCAGGCCCAACGCGTCGAAGAATTCCTCCCACCCCAGGGCGTCGCCTCTATCCGAACGCCATAACTGCAAGGGTCCACGGCGTCGACACCCGTCCGTGCTATAACACTGAATGCAACGCCCCTCCGGTTGTGCACGAGCACCATGGTCGCACCAGAACGTCGTTAACAATCCCCTTCCCCCTTTCCGCTAACTCTGCTAATTCCTACCTCAGTCTGCCCACGTTTGTTGCCTAATATGAGAAGTTTACGACCTGTACGCCTGTTGTTCGCCGCATCTTGCCTTGGTGTTTTCGCCAAGGCCGACGAACAGCCAGTTGCTCAAATAGTGGCGCAGACGGAGCGCACGTTCTCAGCACGTTGCGCCGAAATCGGGATTCGTGATTCGTTCCTCGAATACTTCACAGAAGATGCCATCCGTTTCGGTCCTGAGCCGCGCCTGGCCCGCCCGGACCTCCAACAAGAAGCCAGCTCAAACAAGGTCCGGCTGACTTGGCAACCGAAGATCGTCCGGGTGGCGAGCACCGGGCAACTCGCCGTCAGCACGGGGCCGTACCTTTTGCAGAACGGGACCAACAAATCGAGCGGCTATTATCTTTCCATCTGGAAACGACAAGACGACGGAGCTTGGAAGGTAGCTGCCGATATTGGTGTTTCCGCGCCAACGGCTACGCCTCGAGCGGATGATTTTCAAAGTTATCCAGACCCGCCTGACCAAGGCGCAGCGGCTGACCTCTTAGCTTTTGAACGTGAACAATTCAGTCCCGATCTAGACCTGGACCACATTTACCGCTCCATTGCATCGCCGGAGACCGTGTTCGAACGGGACAGCCAGCCGCCCCAGACTGGACAGCCCGATTACGCGGTTTTCCTGTACGGCCAAAGAACCAAGCGAACAAAGCTCTCTCAAGCCGGTGGAAGTACCTCCGGCAATGTCGGTTTTACTTACGGCACCCAATCCGACGAAACATCTAACGTGGGATATTTACGCGTCTGGGTCCTCCGCAATTCGCGGTGGTCGCTCATGTTCGACGTGGTATCGCGCTAATTCGCCTTAGGCTCATTAGCGAATAGCCGATAGCCAATAGCCAATAGCCATAGGTGCTGCGCCGATCTGTAATCACGAAAGCAGTCGTTCGATTGGGATTGGGCCGGCTCCGTCGGAGCCAAATCTTTATAGCTTTAGCCACAAGAAAACGGGACTAGCTCCGGACGAGCGGCATCTAATCGAGAATATCTTCTATGCCGCTCCTAACGGAGCTGATCGCTTTTACGCCACCGTTGCTATAATGATTTCGCTCCTACGGAGCTGGGCTCCAACCCGTCTGGAGGACTAGGCCATACCGAGTCACCATTTCGCGGCCAAATAGAACGCCGCCTCTCACCTCTCACCAATCACCTCTCACGTCTCACGGACGAGCCTCAGGCGAGTCCACCATACTGCTCCTCCGCAAACGGGAGCAGGCCGGCCTTCTCCAAGGCGGATAGAGGCGCGAGAAAAGTGACCTGGATAACACCCGGGTGCCTGCCGATTTCGATTCCGCCAGTGATTGTAGCCCGATTCATCACTTCAGGGACGGACAGGGAAAGCAGTTCTGCCGCTCGGCGTAGCCCGACTTCAGTCGCTATATTGAGGTTAGGCCCGGAACCGATCACCGAGATTGGCGCGGACTCTTCGAGGTTTTCGATTCCCCATTTCGCCGCTAGCCGCTGGGCGCGCGTTTTCTCGGCTTGGTTAAACGGCCTCGCTAGCGGAGGCAGATCTTCTAGCAACGGGAACAGCACCGGTCCTTCCAGCGGGCGCCGTTTCACCAGCTCAACCTCCAAAGTTACCGTTCCCGAAACATCCATGGTATGTCCGGCGATCTCCCCGTCTCCTTGCAGCGCATGCATATCGCCAAAATAAATGCCGGCCCCGGGTACTTTTACCGGCGCCAGCAGGATCGCTCCCGGGCGTACAGCGTCGATGTCCATATGGCCGTCCGTCCTCAGCTCGAGCTGTTCCGCGGTGATCGCGTATTCGTGAGGAGCCCCAACCAGCGCCGAACCGAAATCGCCGGCGTTATGGGAATCGGGCATCCGGATACCAGGAGTAGTCCCGAGCTGACCCAGGAACGGGCGTAACCGGGCGGTCAACCCAACCAGATCATGCGGCGCATAGGTCAAAATCGAATGTTGGACCGAGCTCTCTGGCAGCGCTGCGAACTGATTAGCCAACCCCGCAATTCGTTCCGCGGCTTCCTGAGAAACCGTAACTCCAACCTGCCGGGTCTCGTCGAACACGACCGTGTAACCATTAACGATCTGAAACGGGGTAACCGGCGTATTACACTTCACACATCGCACAGCTTGTTGCCCGATCCCCTCCACATAGGTGTCCGGGTAAAGAGTGCCGCAATTGGGACAGCGCGGAGCAGCATAAGGGTCTCCCAAAAAGTGCCCTTCTACCCAACGGTCGTGACCCGATGCCGTTGCAAATGAAGTAACGTTGATGTCACGGATCCGGAGAACAACCGCGTCGCCCGGTGCTGCTCCGTCCACATAGACCGGGACGGTCACCTCGTGGCCACCACGAATTCTAGGGGTAATCATTGGTCCCCAACAGCCTGGGGCCGTATTTCCCACTATGGTTCCACCCGATGTTACGGGACCCAGCATGGGTTTCGTCGGATCCAAAATACCGTCGGTCAGTTCAGAAACCATGACCATGCGTCGGGCTTCTTTCTTCGATTCAGTCATGCTCTTGCTCCTTTTCTGGGTTTGGGGGTGCGGATTACGCGATAGCCAATATCCAATAGCAAAGCAGCCAAGGTGCAAGGCGATTAATAAAGGTCAGAATAGGCGCTAGAACCTAGGCAAACGCCATCTCCGTTATCGGAGTCGCAACAACATCTTGAGCGGTCGCACCCGCGAATACCACCTGTTACCACGAAGAAGACGATTAGGTTCCGCTTCATATGATAGGTAGGCGCTAACTGAGCCTGCTTTTGTAATGAAGAAGCTACCCGCCCGATTATTTTGCAAGGCTGAACCCGTTGTTAGCTTCTTGCCGACTTGCAGCGGTCTTTTAACAACTAGCAATCCATTTGTGCGTCTTACAACGGGTCGTGTTAGTTGGCTCTTCTTCTACTGGAAAGTTTTTTACTGTCGGCCAGAAAATGTGCGCAATAAACCAAAGGAACAGCGTCATTAGAATTAGATACGGATTGTGTGAATCGCGGCGATCCTTTGGCATCGCTGCATCGAGACGCCAACGGGCGGGTGCCAGCGCAAGTCAGCAAACCGTCTCCACAGTCTATCACCTAGATGCCGTTTACTGGCCCATGAAAATCAGTGAACTATCCAAGAGAACGAACCTAAAGGCGCACACGATTCGTTACTATGAGAAGGAGGGCCTGCTGCCGACGCGGTACGTACAACGGAAAAGGAACAACTACCGTGAGTATGGCGAGGATGCGGTCACTCGTCTCCTCTTGATCAAGGAGGGCCAACTCGCAGGATTCACGATTGCGGAGCTCAGGGAACTGACCAAAGGCGACGAATCGAGCCCGGCGACTGATGAAATGCAGGTCATGTTGATCGAGCGTAAGCTAGTCTCGATTGACCGAAAGATCGGACGGCTCGAGAGCTTTAAAGCCTATCTAACGAAAAGACTGGCACTGGCGGGACGAAAAAACGGATTTGGCGTCTAGGTACCGGCGCAGCGGGATTATAAAAATCGTGAAGCCCGGGAAAACAATAATTCCCCTCTTTCCAAGCGGTGTGCAAGCTGCTGTCTTGACCAGTCAGTCGAACGAGAGATAGGAATTAGCGTCGGAAGGAATGTTTGCGAGCCCGCTAAAGAGGCGGCTATCGCGCAGCGCTCTCCAAGAAATCTCACACCGGCCCTCCGGCTCAGGGACTGAGCCGCCCCACCTCCTAGGGCACCAAGTCTGTGGCTTCTATTTATTACCTGCCAGGTAATTGCTGGTCCAATGCGGCGATTCGACACTGTACGCGTACCGCGATGTTGCGGACACAATAGGAACCAAACCAGAAGACACAGATGTTTACTTATCAAGTTCATAGTATTGAATCGGCGCCGGAGAAATCGCGACCTTTGCTGGAGCTATTCACCGAGGCGATCGGATTCGTCCCTAACCTGGCTGGCGCGATTGCCAATTCGCCGATGTTGGCGAACTCCTTATTGGGGCTTTTCCAAAATGTCCATGGCGGGAGTTTCACTGAGGCTGAGGTCCAGGTCCTCCTGTTGACCAATGCCGTGACTAATTCGAGCAGTTGGGCGGTGGCGTTTCACACTGCGCTGGGCCTCAAACAGGGGTTAGATCCCGCCGACGTTAAGGCCATCCGCGAGCGACAGTTGCCAAAGCCAGAGCGGTACGCCGCCCTTTCCCGATTGGCAAAGACGCTGATCGAGAAGCGGGGCTACCTGAGCGATGATGAGCTAGTCGCTTTTCTCGGAGCCGGTTTTGAAAAACAACACGTTCTTGAAGTGATTGGCGTGGTCGCTGCGTCAATCATCACCAACTATTCAGGCAAGGTCACCGCTCCACCGCTGGAAGCGTTTCTAGAAGAGTATGCCTGGCGTGGATAGTCGCATGACCGAGAGTTTAGTCCGAAATGCGACCGGGCGACCGTAGTAGTCGTAATTCGTTGTTGTCGGCCGGGCTTCGAGGCGCGAAATGTCAGGGGCCTACCACTTAGTCACCGGAGAGGTGGTGACGCGTCTGTAAGACTACCTTAGTCCAAGGTTTCGATCTAACTTTCCCATGAGCTCAAGAAACACCGCTCTAGCACCGGCCGGTAATCCGTTGGGAAACTTGTTGCGCCACTGGCGGACTGTTCGCGGGAGAAACCAATTGGATTTATCCATCGAAACCGGCGTATCCCAGCGACACATCAGCTTCATTGAATCGGGACGCAGTATCCCAAGTCGCCAAACGCTACTCGAGATCGCCCAGGTTTTGGACGTGCCTCTGCGAGAGCGCAACACTCTCTTAGTGAGTGCGGGTTACGCTCCGGTTTTTTCTGAGGCCGCCTGGAACTCGGCCCAAATGCAGAGCGTAACCAAAGCGCTTGAACGTATTTTGCGGCAGCACGAGCCTTTCCCTGCGCTAGTCATGGACCGATACTGGAATGTGCTGATGACGAATAAATCAGCGCCACGTTTCTTTAACCGCTTCATCGACATGTCGCAGCGTAAAGGGCCACGCAATATGCTGCACTTAGTGTTCGACCCGAATGGAATGCGCCCATTTGTTGAAAATTGGGACGAGGTCGCGAGCAGCCTACTGTATCGAGTGCGCACCGAAGCCACTGGGCGGGTGGTCGACGAAAAGACCAGGGAATTAGTGGCTGCCTTACTCGCTTATCCGGGCGGAAGATCGCTTTCGACTCAGCACATCCAAACGCAATCACGGCGGAGCGACCTAGGACAAACGTTCGAAAGTAGCAGCGCGACAGGCGGACCGGTCCTGCCCATTATTCCGCTTAGCTTCCGCAAAGGTGGAACCGTCCTAAATTATTTCTCAATGGTCACAACGGTTGGGACTCCGCAAACCGTAGCCGCTCAGGAATTGCGGATCGAGGCCATGTTTCCCGCGGACGAGGAGACCGAGCGGGAGCATCTTTTGCTGGTAAACGAGGCGCAGCTGAATGGATGACGGGCAAGGGGAAGTAATCAGT
>JAFAZK010000290.1 GCA_019239825.1 Verrucomicrobiota bacterium
GCAATCATGGCTAACTTCATTTCCTTGCTGCCGATTTTCCTACCCAAATACTCCGGGGTTCGTCCAACCATCTGGCCTGCAACGAAGACGCCGACGACCAAAAAGAGGAGCAGGTTAATCATGCCTACGCCTTTGCCCCCGAAAATGCAGTTCAACCACATCCCGACCATCGGCGACAAAGCAGCAACGGGATTGAGGCTATCGTGCTCACAATTGATCGCCCCGTCAGTAACATCGACGGTTAGGGCGGCAAAGGTCGCACCGGCCGCCGTGCCGAACCGTATTTCTTTGCCTTCGAGGTTACCAAGGTGCTGGTCGACCGGCAAAGACGCCACCGCGGGCAAGATTACGTCCTGCTTCCCTCCACCCGTCCCGGAATTCGCCATCTGATAAGTCTGGGCTGAGGAACGTCCGGTAAGTCCGGGATTGGGTTGAAGCGTATCGAACCAGACCGCCCATACGATGGTCCCGATCATTAAGACCATCATTACCGAGAATATCACGATGGAATGTCGGATCCGTTTTAACATACGTCCGTACATCAGCACCAGGGAGAAAGGGAACAGCATCATGGCGACGCAGGACAGGAAGTTCGTGACATCGGTCGGATTTTCGAAAGGATGGGCGGAGTTCATACCAAAGAATCCGCCACCATTCGTCCCGAGTTGTTTCATCGGCACAAAAGCGGCCAATGGGCCTACCACTATCGTTTGTTGCTTGGCCTGTCCGTTATCACCAGTCCCCATGGCAGCCGGCTCGAGCGTCGACACTTGATGCGCACTATCGAAAGTCATCGGGCTTCCTTGCTGCAGGAAAACGATCGATAGCAAAAATGCAATCGGCAGGAACGTGTACATCACCACTCTCCACATATCGACGAAGAAGTTCCCGATCTTGGATTCTCCGCGGAATGCCCGAATGATCGCGGTCAAGCCACAGAAGCCAATCGACGCAGATAGAAAGAAGTTTGTTATCCCAAAAAATATCTGACTGAAATTGGAAAAATGCTGGTCGCCGGAGTAGTGCTGAAGGTCCGTATTGGTAATGAATGACACCACGGTGTGGAAAATCGTGGTTGGCGCCAACATGCCGCGCCCAAGACTATTCAATGGCATCCAGGGTTGAAGCACCAGGACGACAAACCCGAACACAAATAGCACGGTGTTGAACAACAATAAGGAGACCGTGTACTGCTTCCAATTCTGAGGTCCACTATCTAGTCGCGCTTCAATCCAATGAAAGATGGGCAATGGCCGGTACTTTCCGTCAATTATCCAAGCCAAGTATTTGCTTAGCGGTATCGCTAGCAGAGCGGTAACAACAAGAATTGCAATTGGTAAAAGCCACATAATTCTGAACTCTTTCCCATGTCTGTAATTGATAGGCAGTGACGCATCTTCGGAGCCAGCACTGACCGTGGAGACCTATATGACTCGAAGTAACCGTCGGCCGGCCGGAGGAGGAATTTTTTAGTTAGTCTGAGCTAGTTCAAAACCACTCCGGGCGAACCAGAGCGACAAATAAATAGATAAATAACAAAAGGGCGACGATAGCGGTTAAGATTATCATTGTGGTTAGCGCTTAGATATTTTCGCACGCCTTCACGAAGAGAAAGCATGCGCCCATTGATACCAAACCCAACAAGAACATTGCTGGTAACCAAATCTCGAGCTGCATGATAGTTGTTACGTTTTAAGTTAGTAAAGATTACTCCCTCAGCCGCGCCTTCGGGGCAACATCAGTGTTCATATATACATATAGTTCCAGCACAAGGAGGGGTACTGAAATGAACCAACGACAGCTGTATCCAGGCCGGAGGAGGCACGGAAGTGCGATCGTGTTAACTTCTCTGTCTTCAGCTTAGAGGATCGCTGAGAACAGTTTTACTTGTACTAGCTGGCTTCTCTTGCGAACGCGAAATAGCTTGACCTATGCCAATGTTGTTCGAACGCATCATAACGGCATGTGATCTCAGGGAATCCTCGGTTAAATGGTAACCCCATGGCTGGACGACGCTTTCTGTTCAGTCGCAAACTGCGAGTTGCTGCAGAGGCGGGCTCGCAAACTGCGAAAGCTACTTTAGCGCTATAAAGATCCGGCCCTTTAAGGAGCCCGGTTTCAACCGCATGCAAGAATCGAACTCCTGAAGCCAAAAGGACGCTTGATGAGGTGGTTCGTCCGGTGCTACTCTCGCTGGTATGGGCACTTCTGGGACAACAGGCGCCGCCAACAGTTCCACGGCGGACACACATAGATCACCAAACGCAATCCCGGTTTATCAGATTGGGATTCCGTTTCTCGGCACCACCCAAGGGTTTCGGCGGAACCCGTTTCAATTCCATCTCGAGGGCTATCATCGATACGGATCGATTTATCGTACACGGATCGAAGGGAAAAACTGGATTGTGCTATCAGGCCTGGAAGCAAACGATTTGATTTGGCGGAACACCGACATGTGGAGTTACCGGGAAGCGAATACGGCCTTCGCGGAACAGCTTGGCCCAGGCCATGTCACCCAATTGGACGGAGATCCGCATAGGAAGAGACGACAGCAGCTCAAGCCCGGGTTCAAAATGGAAGCTGTGATGCGCTATTTGCCCCAGATGAATCAGGTGGCGGCGGAGCTTTTACCGACCATGAGCGATCGGCCAATCAATATCACCGATGCTTTCGCAGAGCTCATTCTGATGATCACGGCGCGGACTACCTTCCGGTGCGAGTTGTCACCGCAGATGGTCGCGACGATGAGCCGTTGGGAACATGACTTTATTTATGGAACCAGCCTGAGGTGGCGGCGCCATTTCTATTATGGAAGGCCTATTTATCGCCGGATGAAGAAGGAGGTGTTCGTCGAGTTGGAAAGAATATTGGACGAACGACTGCGATCAAGCGAAGAGCCGGAAGACAACCTAACCGCAATCATCAAGGCGAGCCGAGAGGCCGGCCAAACGGTGAGCCGCTGGGAATTAATAAACACGATCTATTTGATCCTGCTCGCCGGCATTCATAATACTTCTAATCTGATCCATTGGTGCTTGCTCTATCTCAGCACCGACCCCGCCTGGGCCCAAGAACTGCGCGACGAACTGAGTCAATGGGACACCGCTAATTTCAAGGGGATGGGCCAGTTCCCGAAGTTGAAGGCGACCATTCAAGAGGTTCAGCGGTTACGTCCCGGCGCGATTATCCATCGGCTAACGGCAGCGCGAGATTTTGAATTTGCCGGTTATTCAGTTCCCCAAGGCGCCGAGATTATCCACGTGAACACTTTGGTTCATTTTCTCGAGTCGGTTTATGAGGAACCGTTCAAGTTCAATCCACGACGCTATCTAGGTGGACACACCTATCCTCCGAAAGCGAACGGATTCTTTGGCGGAGGAACGCATATTTGCTTAGGAATGAACCTGGCGATGGTGCATACCCCGATCATTTTAGCCAATGTGATTCGCGACTATGAATATCGTTTCGGCTCGGATCCAACGATGCAGGTTCGAATCGGCCTCGGCCAGAACCAGATTAGGAACCAGATCCCGGCGGTATTCACGCGGAGAGGGCCTGGTGATTGACGTGGGCTCCGGGAGTTAATATCCGCAGATTACACAGATTACGCAGATTTCGGCTCTGTGACGTATTCGGACGAATAGGACCGGCGAATGATCTGGGCTTCGGATCAATCGCTTGCTCCGAGATCCTCGATCTTTGGGCTACGTGGACGTCCTCTCTTTAGCTTGCGCAGCGGTCGACCAAATGAGCCGTTCGTGTTGGAGGCTTCTGGACCCAAAGTTGATCAACAGGGCGCGCTCTCGGCTAGAAGCTTTTAAGTAATTCAACACTTGGGCGACTTCGCCGTCTCCAATCCGGGTCAGCGCCTTTAGCTCGACAATGACATCCTCGAAACAAACGAAGTCAGACCGATAGTGGGTTTTAAGCTTTCGTCCCTTATAAAATATAGGTAGTTCCTTCTGGGGCTGAAAAGGTATTCCACGATCGCTAAACTCAAGCTCTAAAGCTTCCTGATAGACCGGTTCGAGGAAGCCACGCCCGAGTTCCTTATGAACCTCAATCGCTGCGCCAATGATTTGATAGGTCTGCTGATCCATAAAGCATATAACGTAACTCAAGAATGTTGTATTATCTTTAGAATGCTGAAAAGTCTCAAGCAAAATTTGCCAGAAAAGCGCCCTCCGAAGCCGCACGATTCCACCCGTCCGCGATCGTGAATACGCCCTTTAGCCGAAATCTGCGTAATCTGCGGATATTAAATCTCCGGCCCAGCGCCTAATCCGACCTCCACCAATAGCAATGGGCGAAGCCCGCGACTTAAATCTTTTCCAATTGGTCTCGCAAAAACTGCATCAATCTCCGCAGGGTCAGGCGGTCGAAAGCGAACTCGGCGCCGGCGGCGGCGAAGAGATCAGGAACAGAGACGGAGTTACCAAGAGTCAGGGCAGCCCGATATTTAGTCAGAGCGCCAACTGGATCTTTTAAGCTGCTCTCCCAGATCTGTAGGGCACCCAGCCAACTCAGCCCGTACTCGATATAGTAGAACGGCGCCGAAAAGATATGATGGTAATGCCAAGCCTTAGAGAGTTCGGTTTCGAACCCTGTCCAATCGGTCTGCGGCATAAATCGAGCGATGAGCTCCGCCGCTCTGTGGTCGATCTGTTCGATAGTTAAATCGGCTGGTGCTGAGGAGTAAATCCAATGCTGGATTGAGTCCATGAACCCAATCCAAGTCAGAAGATGCACGATTCCGGCTAACTGCGTCCCATAGACTCGGCTCAACTGGTCGCGGTCATAGAAACCACCTCGGTCTTTGTGCAGATAAGGTAGCGCGAGAACTTCCATCGCCTGGGATGGGACTTCGACGAATTCAGTCGCTGAGAAATGGTTCCAGACCAAAGGCTGAGCCCGCATACTCGCGTACCCGTGGAACGCATGGCCAAACTCGTGCAAGGTGACTTTAACGTCGTCCTCCGATCCAACTACATTCTGCAAAACGAATGGCATCCGACGTTTCGGAAAGGAGGCGCAGTAGGCGTGCGGCATCTTGTTCGCTCGCGATCCGAGATCCATAAAGCCCTTTCGGAATTCACCGAACTCTTTTCCTAACTGCGGATCGATCGCTGAGAAAATGGACTCGGTGGTTGCTTCCAATTGATCGACCGTATCAAAGGGATGCAACGGCTCGCGTCCCTCAGGATCAACCGGAGCTCTCCAGTAGAAATCCCAGGGTTTCAGCGAGGAGATCCCTAATTTTTGCCGATGTCGTTCAAGTAGCTCAGTCGCCAGAGGAACTACTTCCTCTGCGATGCTTGCGTGAAGATCCAAGCAGTCTTTGGGACGGTAATCATAGCGATGGTACTTGAGCCAGATCAGATCTCGGTAGCTGCCCACACCAAGATTGGCAGCCATGCGCTTTCTCAGCCCAAGCATTTTCAAGAACAACTCGTCGAGAGCCGGAGCAATATTTAGCTTTGCCTGTTGCCACGCTCGCCAGACGCCTTCACGAACGCTTCGATCCGGATCACGAAGTTTCTCCTGAATCTGCGGAATCGTCAGTTTTTCGCCCTTGTATTCCGCGAGATTATTTCCGGTTAACCGCGAAAACTCGTTAACCAGGTCGGAATGATCTGCCTCCAGCGCGACATTTGCTTCGCAGTAAGCTTCTTCGTCGGTCTGCATTCGCCTTCGGATGAGAAGAGCGTCCGTTTTGAGCTCAGGACTGAGCAGGCTCAAGAAGCGTTTGCGCAGCGATGCATCAGCAATGGTTACTTTTGGGTTGGTAACTTGATTGAAATGGGAGAGTTGTGCCCTGGCGGATTCGTCTGCGGTATTCAGATCAGATCGAAGATTGAGAAAAGTCGACGTTTCCTCGATCTCCTTCAATAGCTCGCTCCAATCGAGTAAGAACTGATACGCTGTTTGATCGCTAAGCGGGCGGGACGTCAGTCCCTGATAACGCGGTTCTAGTTCCTCCCATTCCTTGATCGGGGTCTCAGGGATCGTCATAACATGTGTCCTTTTTCGTGGCCTCAGAATTTCTCCATCCTCTCTGCTTTAGGCCGTCAGCCGGTTGATGTCTTTGTAGTAGAGATAACGCGCCGGGGTTTTCCCCATGGCAACAAACCATTGGGGACAAAAAGCCGCCATCCAGATACAATCGCCTGCGTCTACCGGATACCAACTGTCTTCCAAGCGGTAGACACCCCTTCCCTCTAACATTAGCAAGCCATGCTCCATAATGTGCGTCTCGACGAAGGGCAGATGTGCACCCGCTTGATAGTTAAAGATATTTACCGCCAGGTCATAGGAGAGATTATCTGGCAAAAGTACCTGCAAGCGGGCGGATTCGTCACCGAGAAAAGGCTGACCCGCTATATCTCGTTCGCGACCAAAGAGAATTCCGGGTTCCGAAACCCCCGGCAACGCGACATATTTTTTGAGAAAAATGTGAACTTGGCTCCCCGGTACAGGTTCAGTTAGTGACCAGGGTGTAACTGCAGGGACAAAAACGAATTCTCCGGTCGAAAGGACATTCCTTTCACCCTTGGCCTGCGCAGTCACTGAACCTGCCAAGACGTAGACGAATGCTTCGATCTGGCTATCAGGAAATTCTGCCCGACCATCTTGATTGAAAGTGATGGTTAGCTCGGTGAATCCCGCCCCCATTTCTGGAGAGATCAAAACAACCGCCGTGGCGCCGACTACTCCCGGTAGACTACTCGCTACGTGTCCATCCGGGGCGATGAGCGCGTGACGAGATCGGATTGCAGTTCGCGTAGTGCCGAAGAGAAGGTTGTTGTTCATGGGATTACTCTGAGGCCCACAGATTACACCGATTTGGTCGCGCGGCGAGGCGGGTGTGGAAGGGAACCGCCTTCGTGCATGTTACAAGGACCCGATCAGATTCTCCCCATCGCGTAATCTGCTCATAGACTGCGGCAGCAGGTGACTCCCGCGAATTGGTACAGCGTTTCGCAGCACGACCGGTGGTATCGGATTCATTTGGAAACGCGCTGGGCGATGACATCACGTTGGGTAGTGCGCGGGAGCCGCCCGCTCTCTCAGGCTTTGGCCGCTTCGAACTCTAAAAGAAAATCCGCGGGGTTATTCAGATACGCGCCAAAGCGGCTCCCCTCCAAGTGATGGGCCAAACACACTAATTAGAGAGTTCGAACAGCGGAACAATCGTCATCGCTGGGCACAGCACCAACCCTTTATCCGTCAGCCTGATTTCGGGAATGACCGACAAGGGCAGCAGGTTGAAACCCATGTACGGCAATCGGCAACCGACTTCGTTCCACACCTTCTTTAAGGCGGTGGTCTCAGCGGCGACTTGGCCGGCTCGAGCATCCGAAAGCAGGCCGGCAATCGGTAACCGAACCGATGCTACGACCCGGCCGGCGCGTACGATACAGATGCCGCCTTGCGACTCCTGCATGAACTCCAAGGCTATTTTCATGTCGCCCTCGTTTGTCCCAGCTATCACGATATTGTGAGCGTCGTGCCCCACCGAACTACCCACTGCCGCATCGATCAATCCGAAATTTTTCAACAGCCCAAACGCAGCCGATCCAGTTTTCCCATGCCGTTCGACCACCGTTAAAAAACAGGCATTTTCGCGAGCCAGGAGCGAGGCCCAATTTGGTGTCGGATCTACCCATAGCTGTTCATGCTTGGTCGGAATGTTCGCACCCTCTAATGTAATAAAATTAACTTGGACTCTATCCGCTGGTAGGACCGGGATCAGCGACCGCTTGGTGTCAACCGTTACCGTCTGGTATGATTGCTTCGGGTACTGATAGCGACGCTCCAGCGCCTGTTCGAGTCGAGGGGTCGGTTTCTTGTCTTGGACGACCAATTGCCCGCCATACCAGGTATTCTTTGGTTCAAGATTGTCGTCCAAAAGCACGACATCTGCTCTCCGTGCCGCGCCTAGACCACCCAACTCGCCATCCATCGCGTAGCGAGTCGCAGGATGGAGAGAACCGCAACTCCAGCCCGTGATGGGCTGCAGCCCGCTGTGCACCGCTTGCCGAACGACCCAATCCAGTCCAAAAACAAAAAGATCGTCCGCATCCCGATCGTCTGTGCAAACGCACACTCGCTTCGGATTGGCGCCCAGCTCGGACACCGCCTTGATCGCATGCGGCAGACTGTGCCAAGGCGTAGTCGGCGGGCCACCTCTCAGAAACACCCACATCCCTGCTTCCAAGAGGTCGTTGGCAATATCGCGGTCGATCGCTTCATGGGTGTCCGTGACACCCGACGCAGCGTAAGCCGCGACGAAGGGTCTTCCGTAGATATGGCCGCAGACCGGCAACTCGCGACGAAGCGCCTCCGCTATAATGGCGTGGCTCCGTTCGTCACCTTCTACAACCTGGATGAAATCCATCTTTTCACCAAGTGCGACCGCTTCGGGCCATTGATCAAAGATCGCCCCAATTTTGGCCGGAGTTAGATCTCCCCCAGCGGTTTCAAGTCCGGGATGCGTGGCAGGAATGGTGCTCGGCAACGTCAGGAAGATGTTGAGTGGCGCTTGTCTGGCGTCTTCCAGCATCCAGATCAAACCGTCCGTGTCACAAACATTCCCAATCTCATGACTATCGCAGAAGATCGTAGTAGTGCCGTTGATCAGCGCGGCCTCGGCATAGGCGCATGCTGTCATCATGCTGCTCTCGATATGGATGTGTGGATCCACTAAACCCGGCGCCAAGATCCCTCCTTGAGCATCGTAAACCTCGACTTCAGAAAATCGGCAACTGCCGGCGCGCTTCACGGCCGCAATCCTGCCCCGGCTAATCCAGAGTTCTCGATCCGGCAACAAACGTTCGGTGTAAACGGAAAGAACTCGCCCGCCAGAAATCACCAAATCAGGCGCGCTCCTTTCTGAAGCGACGTCTGCTAAATGACGGGTTATTTGTGCCAAAGGTGGAACATCGAAACGGGTCATGGAGAAGTAAAAAAACAGTAATCAGTAAACAGTAACCAGTGTCAACGGCTTGGCGGCGCCGCCAATAAGATCGATTTCTAGAGCATGCGTCCGGCTCCTAGCAGCTTTAGTACCAAAGTCACTCTGAAGATGAGACGTGAGAAGTGATTGGCTCGCTGCAATCGTTGACGGCTCGGAGGGTGTCGATAGAATCGGCGGCTTATGGAAGTGATCAATCGTAATGCCGTCGCCGCTTTTATAGGGCCAGATGGCGCCATTATCCGGGAACTTGCGGCAAGCCGCAATTCTGCTGCCCGAAAACAGAGTTTGGCAGAGGCAACCATTCCAGTCGGCGGAACCGTCACCGAGCATTTTCACAGAACTACAGAGGAGTTCTACTATATCCTCAGTGGAACCGGGCTCATGAAAATTGAGGGTGAAGAGAGAGAAGTGGGGCCAGGAGATACCGTTATTATTGTGCCGGGGCAACGCCACAAAATCGCCAATACCGGTCAGGTTCCGTTGGTCCTGCTAGCCTGCTGTTCACCGGAATGGACCGCGGAAGATAATATACTGGTTGAGTAAACGGCACGGGAGCAGCTGTCACTTTCCACCTGTCCTAGGCTCAGCACCAATACTCAACCACTACGGCTTCCACCTTTTAACATGCCAGCACCCACGACTCATTACGAAAACACAGATGAGGCTCCTAAAGCCACCATCTGTGTCGTCGGAGGAACAAACGTTGCACACGCTCTGGCGTGGTCTTCACACCTTTTCGCCAGTTTTACCATCGAAACACCATTCGGGGTTTCTCCAACAATCTATTTTGGTGAGACGGATGGAGTTCCTTTTTATCACATCGCGCTGCATGGTTCGCCGGACCTGTCCGGCGTGGCCGAGCAAGACGTGTTGCTAAGAGTTTGGAGCGCCTTACATCAGCTCGGAGTCAGTGATGTTCTCGGAGGCGCCACCGCGGGAAGCATCAACGAAAAATATAAGCTTGGGGATTGGGTGATTGCTGACGATTTCGTCGACTTTAACATCGATCGGCAACGTTCAATCGCTGCAGCCGTCCTGGGCGCAAAATCGGCGGCAAGAATTTTACCGAGATACGTGCCAGCGGACGATCCGGTTCTGCGAAGGATTTTGGTCGAAGAGACCGCCAAGGCGGCGGGTGCAGAAAACGTGCATGAGGGAGGCGTGATCGTTCAAGCTGCCGGCGGTCGCTTTGAGACAGCTGCCGAGATCAGGATGTTTAAGCGATTGGGTGGAGATTTGGTCACGATGAACGTGCCAACTGAAATGGCTTACGCACGCCAGGTGAATATTAACTATGCCAGCTTGATTGCGATTTCTAACCCTGCGGAAGGATTAGGAACTTGGGAGTGGACAACGCTAAGCGATCTTTATCCTAAGTTTCATGCCCAGAGTATTGAGATTTATCTCGCTGCGGTACGGCGAATCCAGCAATTGCCAGACCGTAGAAGAATCGGTGATACGCTCAGGGTCCACTCTGAGTTTGATTAAACCAAATTTCACCACAGAGACACAAAGGACACGAAGTTATCGAACAAACCTTTTGAGTCCCATTTTTAGCACTGGAACGTTGAAATTGATCAGGAGGCCGACCGACTTGTTTGCGAGCTTCATATAGGTCAGGACTTGCGCGTCGAAGATCGGCAGCAATTGGTCAACGCTCTTCAGCTCCACCACCAAGCGATCTTCTATCAACAAGTCCAATCGATATCCGCATTCTAAATGCAAGCCCTTATATGTGATAGGGACAGGCTCTTGCCGGAGAAACCTTATCGAGGACCGTTGCAATTCGTAGGCCAGGCACTCCTCGTACGCAGACTCCAGGAGTCCAGGCCCTAGTTCTCGGTGGACATCGATCGCTAGCCCAATCGCAACGCGGGAGAAATCTGTTTTATCAGCGTTCATGTCCGCAGTTTAGATAATCACACTTAATTGTACAGTGTTATATTATTATTTATTCCTTCGTGCCCTTTGTGTCTTTGTGGTGAAATTTTGGCTCAATGCTCGAACAGGAAGTACAGCAGAAATAGTACGGCCAGGATATACGTCAGGAGGCCAACTTCTTTGGCTTTGCCGGTACCGAGTTTGATGCCCACATAGGTCAAAATTCCAAAAGCGATTCCTTCGCTGATGCTGAACGCGAATGGCATCATAACGATGGTAATAAAAGCCGGGGCAGCCTTGGAAAAATCGCGTAGATCCAGCTCCGCTAATCCTTGCATCATAAAGGCGCCAACCACTACCAACGCCGGAGCAGTGGCCACTGTAGGAATTATCAAGATGAGCGGCGTCAGAAAAAGGGCCAGCAAGAAACAGATAGCCGTGACGATTGAAGTCAGGCCGGTACGACCACCTGCCTCAACCCCCGCCGCGCTCTCAATGTAGCTAGTCACGGTAGAGGTGCCCAACGTCGACCCGAACATGGCGGCACAGGCGTCCGCCATAAACGCGCGTCCGACCTTGGGGAGGTTGCCCTTATCATCGAGTAAGCCCGCCCGCTTTGAAACCCCGATTAACGTGCCCATGTTGTCGAACAAATCGACAAACAGGATGGAAAGGACCAGCGGCACGGCGGTGAGCAAGTGCTGCCAGAAATAGGCCAGATCCAGCTTAAGGAAGCTGGGTGCTAAAGATGAGGGTAGATTAAAAATGGCTCCGGGCGGTTTGGTAATTGTTCCGTGTCCGTCCGCGGCCGGGATGAAAAGACCGACGACCGTCAAGAGCAAGATTACCAGGACGATGGAGCCGGGTAACCGTCTAGCGACCAGAATTCCGGTTAGGATAATTCCGATGATAACCAGCCACGGAGCTGGCGTACCCAGATCACCTAGAGTTAGATAAGGAGAAGCCTCTATAACTAGGGGCGCTCCATTCTTGGGAACAACGTCCATATTGAGGACGATCAGCCCTCCATTTTGCAGGCCAATCAAGGCAATGAAGAAGCCGATACCGGTGGTAATCGCAAGTTTCAGCTCCAAAGGAATGGCTTCTACGATTCGCTGCCGCAGACGGCTAACGGTCAAGACGAGAAAGATAAAGCCGCTGTAGAAAACGAAACCTAAAGCAGCCTGCCACGGGATGCCTTTCGCCAGACAGATCGTGTAGGTGAAAAAGGCGTTCAATCCCATCCCTGGAGCCAAAGCGATTGGGTAGTTGGTCGCGAAAGCCATGACAATGGTCATGACGGCTGACGCGATCGCAGTCGCGGTCACGAGGGCGCCTTTGTCGATGCCGGTTTGAGACAGAATTAACGGATTAACCGCGAGGATATACGCCATCGCGGCAAAGGTGGTCAGCCCGGCAATTACCTCACGAGCTGGGGTAGAGCCATGTGCTTTCAGGGAGAAAACGCGTTCGAGCATGAGAGAGGAGAAGCAGATTCTATCCCAAGTTGTTTAAGCGAGTGAGGGGCGATCAGAAAAGGATAAAAAAAAGAACCAAAGCGGTAAATGATGGACAATTGTGCACTATTCTGAACAAGCGGAGTCAGGCCGACAGAAATTTGGTCTGCCACCTGGGCTGTTATTGTCCCGCCTATTTCTGGGGGGCGACCCAAAGGCCGGTAATGCCGTTACCTACTCCGAAAAGACTAAGCCTGGGGTTTCAACCCCAGGTATACCAAAAAAACGCCCCGCCCTGAAGGGGCGACAGAACGCGCGTTTCAGTCCCAAACATATCGCTCGTCAAAACGTACCCTGTGTTTCTTAAGGAGTGCGCGGATTTCCTCTTGGAATGTCATTTTCCGGTGATGAATTTCCTGATCGACGATATAGGCAATGACGGCTCTTTTGTTCGATTCGCTGACCGAAAAGGCACCGTAACCGGTTTGCCAACTGCAGTCGCCGTGACCTTTTTCCCTCATCATTTTCGTGGAGCTCGTTTTGAGATGTTTAACGAGGTCGGCCAAGGAGATTGTCCGGGCGAGGCTAAAGAGCAGGTGGACGTGGTCGGCAACGCCACCCACCTGAACGGGCTCGCAATCCAAGCCACGCAAGGTGGCAGTTAGATAGGCGTGCACCTCTAATCGGAGGTCTGAGGACTGGAGAAAGGCGACGCGGTTCTTGGTCGAAAACACAAGGTGAATCAGGAGGCGCGCGAGTGATTGGGGCATTGTATATATACACAATATTTTTCTGTTTCTGTCACGCCGATTCTACCGCCCCTTCAGGGCGGGTCGCTTGTTGGGGGGGTGTTCCTGGGGTTGAAACCCAAGGCTTAGTCCTTTTACCCCTTCGGGGTAACGAACGGGTGCTAAAGCCCAGGTTCAGTCCTATCACCCTTTCGCGGTAGAGAACCGGTGTTAAAACCCAGGCGCAGTCCTATTACCTCCTTCGGGGTAAAGAACCGGTGTTAAAACCCAGGCACAGTCCTATTACCCCTTCTGGGGTAGAGAATCGGGGTTAAAACCCCAGGCTTAGTCCTTTTACCCCTTCGGGGTAACGAACGGATGCTAAAGCCCAGGTTCAGTCCTATCACCCTTTCGCGGTAGAGAACCGGTGTTAAAACCCCAGGCTCAGTCCTTTTACCCGCTTCGGGGTGGAGAATCGGGCCAAACCTGAGCCCTTCATCCGCTCTGGCATATCCTTCCCCGAAAATGTTCGCATTCTATTCGCGGTCGCTGCCCGAGCTTGAACGCAGGCCATCGTCGTGTTCTTAATACCTCACTTTGACCATGAATAGCTTCAGAAATTTGCTGTTCTCTTTCCTGCTCATCTCTTCATTCAATTTGGCTGCTCCTGCGGAAGCCGCGGAATTTGAGAGCCGATTCCAAGAAATCGTTCAAAACGCGACCAACGAACAGCTTTACCGCTTTCTGTATGCCTTGCCGAAAGGCGGAGACCTGCACAATCATCAGGATGGCGCTAATTGGCCGGACTGGTGGTACCAGGTCGCAACCGATTCCACGAAGACGCACGGAGACACGTTCTATACCTTGACCAAGATAGCCTCGCCAAACCCAAGCGGCGGGGCTCCTCTGTTTTATACGACCATTCCTCGTTGGCAGTATGAGCGCCTGACTGATGCGGAGAAGGCCCAATACCAAGCATTGAGCTCTTTGGATGCAGCTACCAAAGCGAACTGGCTGGCATCACTGTGGCTCGGTCAGCCAGGCGACGGCCGCGAGAAATTCTTCGAGCAAATTTGGCCCCGCCTGGGCGGCTTGGTCCGAAATCCATATGTGTCCAGCGAATTGCTAGTCGAGAGCATGAGGCATTTCGGTGAAGAGGGAGTTCGCTACATCGAAACACAAAATCTGGTCTTTGGTCTGGGATCGCTCTTTGAATACAAGGACCAGGACGGAAATGCGCTCTCATTGGATCAAGTGGCAGATATTTATCGGCACCGGTTGCAACAACCGGACGCTGTGGCCACCGGCGTCATTGTGCGATTTCAAGCCGTCGTGATCCGCTTCGCACCGACCGCAGAAGACGGAGTGGAAGATGCCTACGCATTTGTTAATCGAAACCGCGATCTTTGGGTCGGTATCAACATGGCAGGGCGTGAGGATAATGAAAAAGGGTTTCCGGCTCGCTTTCTATCCGTTTACCGGAAGATGGAAGGCAAATATCCGCCGATAAGTTTATCAATTCATGCCGGTGAAAGTGATGAACCGAATCATCATGTTCGAGATACTCTTTACCTAGGCGCAAAAAGGATCGGGCACGGTGTCAACTTGCTAACGGACCCAGATACCATGCTGCATATGCGGGAAGATAAAGATCTGGTCGAGATCAATTTGATCAGCAATCAATTGCTCGGATATGTGCCAAAGTTCGCTGATCATCCATTTCCGCGATACCTCCGGTTCGGCATACCGGTTTGTTTAAATACCGACGATCGGGGGATGTGGGGTTCAACGATGACGGATGAGTACTATGTCGCCGTCAAAAACTTCAATCTCTCCTGGGAAGAAATAGTTCAACTCGGAAGAAATAGTTTGGAATATAGTTTTGTCCAACCCGATCAAAAGCAGCGGCTGTTAGACGCCTATAATCAGGCCGTCAAAGAATTTGAACAGAAGTACAGCGGCGATTGGCAGACGTTCTTAGCGGCAGTGAATGCGACTGGAAGCCCTTACGCGGAGCGCGAGTTTGGGATTAAGCTGCCGCTACCAGGGGTGGCGGGAAACTGATCGGTGATTGGTGATTGGTGATTGGTGAGAGGTAGCAGACGCTTTAGCCGCGAAGCGGCGCGCGTTGGAGGGGAGCCGCTTTGGTGTGGCGCTAACTTAATTGCAGGCTTATCGGAGCCCAGCGTTAGCCCGGCCTTGACGGTGTGATAAGCAGGCGGCTCCCGGAAACGTCTGCTGATGCCGCTAACACCACGGTCGCGGAATGATCACGCTTATTTGTGCGACCAAGTCAAGTTACGGACGACGTTCAAAAGCGGCTCCCCTCCAACGCGCGCCGCTTCGCGGCTGAAAGCGTCTGCTACCTCTCACGTCTCACTTCAGAGGTTCCCGCGTCTGGCCTGCTCTCGTTCCAACGCTTCGAACAACGCTTTGAAATTGCCCGCTCCGAACCCTTTGCTGCCGTGGCGGCGGATAACTTCGTAAAATACCGTGGGCCGATCCTGAACGGGCTGGCTGAAAATCTGGAGCAGATATCCTTCTTCATCCCGATCGACAAGGATGCCACGCCGGCCTAACTCACGGTAGTCTTCTTCAATCTCTCCAATTCGTGACGGAAGATCGTCGTAGTAAGCTTCCGGCACCCGCAGAAAGTCCACTCCTGCCGTGCGCAAAGCGTCCACCGTGGCGATGATATCTTTCGTTGCTAATGCGATATGCTGAACCCCGGGTCCGCCGTAATGAATCAGATATTCTTCGATTTGACTACGGCGCTTCCCTTCCGCTGGTTCATTTATCGGGAACTTAATGCGTCCGGAACCGTTTTGCATGACCTTGCTCATCAATGCTGAGTAGTCGGTGCTAATATCCTTGTCACTGAAATGGGTTAATTGGCTAAAGCCGAGGACGTCGCGATAGAAAGCGACCCAACGATTCATCTGCCCCAATTCGACATTCCCGACAATGTGATCGATCGCCACAATTCCGGTCTCCGGGGCAGGCGGAGGATTTTGGATTTCTTTGAAGCCGGGGAAGATACCGCGATAGTTTTGGCGCTCAATAAAACTGTGCACCGTGTCTCCATAGGTCGCGATCGAGGCTCGCACGAATCGTCCGCTGCCATCTTCGAATTCTTGTGGTTCTTGTGCACTCTTCGCCCCTCTCCGCAAAGCCTCTTCATAAGCAGCGCGGGCATCGGAGACTCTTAAAGCAATATCGCGAACTCCATCACCGTGAAGCGCGATGTGCCGCGACACTTCCGGCGCGGACTCAGGACCAAGCGACGAGGTCACGAGAAAGCAAACCTGACCTTTCCGTAACAACCACGACGCCCGATCCCGCACGCCGGTCTCCAGACCGGAATAGGCGACCGGAACCAAGCCAAGGGCAGTACGGTAATAGTGAGCAGCTTGCCGAGCATTCGATACGTAGAACTCGACGTAATCAATTCCGTGAAAATCGAGTGGATCTGAACTCATAAAGGAGGCTTTCTTTAGTGAAACGATGCGTAACTCCCAGACGCATCATAGAGGGTGACATTGAGGGTACCATTAAGTCTCGGGTGAGACAATGGAAAGGGATAGAGGTTCTAAGTTTTAGGTTTTACGTTTTAAGTTTGACGTTGGGCTCGTCGCCTTGCACGGCGACACGTTGATTCGACTTTCAGCGGGCCTGACGCGTCGAACGTAAAACCTCGAACTTACAACCCATAACCCCTAACTATCGCCGCAGGGAGTCTCGCCCCAGCGAATTAGACTTGCGCCAATTGAGGGGTCGGCGTCTCGATGGGGTAATACCAGGAAGTTGAGTACGCTTCGATGATTCCCCTGGCTCCGTCGGGGGTCACAAACAGCGGCTCAACCGCATCCAAAGCCACCGCGTATTCATTTGTCTGTTTTGTAAGTCCCTGCCGATCTCGTTCCCAAGC
Source organism: Verrucomicrobiota bacterium (assembly GCA_019239825.1). Lineage (GTDB taxonomy): Bacteria > Verrucomicrobiota > Verrucomicrobiia > Chthoniobacterales > JAFAMB01 > JAFAVN01. The sequence continues at coordinate 16,972 of JAFAZK010000290.1, forward strand.
TTGTGGCTGCGGGCCGTGATCGATTCCCATCGGATGCAGAGTCAACATACCGGGCTCGATGCCGCCGCGGGAAAAGAAGACTCCTTCGTGGTAGAAAATCACTTCGTCGTAGTCGACGTTGCGATGGTAGTAGGGTAAGCGCAACACGTCGTCATCACCAAGGAGGCGCGGAGCAAAGGTAACTACATAAACCTCGCTACTAGCGAAGGTTGCCCCAGCGGTCGGAGGAACATGATAGCGCATGCTGCTGACAGGCCGGAAATCGCGCACATTTAATTTACTGGGCAACACCGTTCCCTTATATCCCACCACGTTCTCAATCGGGTTGTAATCAAAAAAAAGTTTGCTCCGAATACCTGCTCTTTTCACCTGCAGTTCGACGTCGCCACCATTTAGTCCGGATCGCTTTTGATCAAAGTCCGGATATTGGATGACACCGGGATCGAACAAAGCATGGGAACCTAAAATTCCGCGGTCAGGAATACCAAAAGCCGTCCGTGATTCTGAGATGATAGCAAGAGTGTCTTTGGACTCCGGTACCAAACGATAGATGCACCCTTTCGGGATGATCACGTAATCTCCGGGCCGATAGGGCAGGATGCCAAACTCCGTTTCGATAATGCCGACCCCACGATGGAAGAAATAAAGCTCATCGCCATCAACCGTGCGATAAAGAAACGGCATGGGCTCGCGTCTACGAGTTAAATAGATCGAAAGAGACCGGCGGGCGCATGCTGCCATAGACTGCATTAGCAATGCGGGTGTCCCATTCGGATCTGCGAGATCCGATGTTTCGATGGTCCGGCAATCCATCGCGATTGGCCTTAGGGGACCTTCTATCCTCTTCCAAGCTGAAGGCATCTCTTTCGTGTAAAGATGGGTGGCTTCGCCGAAAAAGCCTTCGCGGCCATATTCCATTTCGTAGGTCCCTTCCGGGATCCGAACGTGCGCCTGGTTAGGATAAACGCCGTTTTTGAGGGGGAAGCGCTGCATAATCCAGTGTATTCCAGGAGGGTGGATAGCACAAGCGAGCCGTGGGGATCAGGTGAGAGGTGAAAAGTGACAAGTGAAAGTTGAAAGGTGGGCGGGTCGCCGACTGAGGCTCACTACACAGCCGGAGTAGCAGTTCCCACGCTAATGGTCATTGGGCGGCTAACCAGAAGGTTACCTTTTACCTTTCACCTCTCGCTTTTCTCGTCTCGCTACCACCCTGAGTGTCCATCGCCGTGACCTGTACCACCCCCCTCACGGTCTTAGTCCTGCGCTTCTGGCGCTTCCAGCTAACATGCCAACGAACATCGTTCTCCACTTGTTCAAAGAGATGAAACGAGTTGGGGCTGGTGAACAGGACCTCCGCAACTTCGTTGCCGGCGTTCGACCAAAAATGAGGTGTGATCAGATCAAAGAAAATGCCTTCCCCAACCGTCAATGGGTATTCGCTCTTGCCGATGTGACAGGTCAACTGCCCCCGGAGAACGATACAGAGTTCTTTTAGGGAATGCAGTGAATGGCGAGTAGGACTTACGCTATTGATCTCGACCCGAAGTAATAAGGCCGTGAACGGTGTACTGACTTCGGGCGGAAAGAAATTGAACAACTTTGCTCCGGTCCATTGCATAACGACCGGACAATGGTCTCGCTGCCGAGTTGTGGTTACCGGCGCCGCGATAACCGGATCGTCACGGAGAAAGTCGGCTACGGTAAGATCGAGCGCTTTACAAATCTTTTCGAGATTTTTAACGGTCGGCGAGACGCGATCGAGTTCAATTTGGGAGAGAAAACTTGGCGAGCACTCGGCTTTCTCAGCAACGTCTCGAAGTGACATCCTCCGGAGCCGGCGATAAAATTGGAGCTTTTGCCCTAACGCCATATATCGGCCGAGCAGAAGCGAAACGCGTACCACGATCGGCTTTAAATGCTAAAAAGGGCAGCAGACCGAGAGCAGAATTTGACAAAAACGGGGTCGCTTCTCGGTAATCAGAGGTGGGTAATCACTGAAACTCCGGGGATTTAGCCGCACTTCGCGTCCTTAAAACGAGGATCCTCACCCCAAGGTTTCCAACCCGGGTTGATCGTGACTGCTCAAACGGCTGTTACTGATCACTGACATACTAACCCACTGATTGCTGACTACACCCCGGTCACACCTCCTCGATCCGAAACATTTTTTCTTGGAGATTTATCAGAGATTCCGGCTATAAACCCAAGCGATGACCTTTTGCCAAAAATTGAACTTATTGGCTGCGGCCACCCTGTTCTTTCCCTTCTTCGCTTCAGCGCAAGAGCAGGCAAGTAAGTATCACTATGACGGGATCTACAAAGGGACGGTCCCGGTCGATCTCTTGGTCAACGGAAACGACACACATCGGGCTAAAGCCCAAGCCGTCTTTTATCCGGATGGACGCCTGCTCGTGTTGACGGTCGAATTGTCGCAGGCCCACAATCCGATGAATGTTAAGGGCGAACTGCGAAAAAATGTGTTTACCGGAGACTGGAAGAGAGGGTTCTTCGGGGAAGCCCTTTCCTTCCAGGCAACCTTCCACGGTGGCTCAGCAACCGTGAGCGTGACCGGAAAAAATAAGAAACCCGAGAAGTGGTACTTTACGAAGACGAGCGGGACTTAGCTCCGCTGTGACAAATAAGATCTGATCGGTGGGGCGTTACGCTTTCGCACGGATACTAAGGACCTGCGTACCAATCACCAATCACCAGTCACTAATCACTAATCGACCTCGGGTCCTGCAGGCCGAAGCTTTCCATAAACCTGACAGCGGTTCGTAGCGCGACCTCGATATCGTCGACTTGGACAAACTCGTCCGGATGATGGCTTAGACCATCTCGGCAGCGTACAAAAAGCATGCCTGCAGGGCAGAGCTGCGAAAGAACTACGGCATCATGTCCGGCGCCACTTGGGAGTTGAAAGCTGTCTCCCGTAACAGATTTGGCAGCGGCAGCCAACCGAGTGATGAAATCGGGATTGCAAACGACCGATGGGGTATCCTGAACGAGCAACCGTTCCAAGCCCAATTTCCGTTCCGCCGCGATCTGGTCGGCCTCCTGGCAGAGCCAGGCGATCGCTGCGTCACGCACGGAGTCTTCTTGATGACGCACATCGAGTGAATGGGTCACTCGGCCGGGGACAACGTTGCTGACGTTAGGACTTACGTTCAATTCCCCGACAGTCGCGACCAAGCCAGGGAACCGGCTGCAGGCATCCTCGGTTCGCAACGCGAAACGGGCAGCACCGAGCAGGGCATCCTTCCGTAATGCCACCGGAGTAGTACCGGCATGCGCTGCTTTCCCAGTCCAATTGAAACGAAAACGGGATTGACCCGCAATCGCAGTAACAACTCCGACCGGAAGATTTCGATCTTCCAGAACCGGCCCTTGCTCGATGTGGATCTCGAAGTAACCAACCAGCTGATCACGGTCTACTGTCCCACGCGGCAACCGGAACTCTGGTTCCGCCTTGATCCCTACCTGCGAGACTTCCGCCGTCGTCCGGCCGAGCTGGACTTTGGCGGGCGAGACGGCGCGACGGGTCTGTGTGTCGATCAACAGCTGCCGGAGCGAACCCTCGCGGTTCGAAACCTCGAGATCCTCCGGTCGCAACAAGCCACAAAAAGCTCGGCTACCAAGATAGGCAGTTTGAAATGAGACGCCTTCTTCGTCGCTAAAGCCTGCGATCATTAAGGCGAAGGGCAGATCAAAGCCGGAACGGAAAATATCGGCAATTTCGATCCCCAAAATAACGCCGAGCCCACCATCGAATCGCCCAGCGTCGCGCACCGTATCGAGATGGGACCCAATAAGAAACGTGCGGTGCTGGGCCCCGCGCCCGCGTGAGCCTTCGGCGTCTGGCGTTGGACTCATAGGTTCCCGGCGAATACCCGGGGTCCGTCCAACGAGGTTACCAATGAAATCGATCGATGTTTGCAGGCCTGCTTCTTGCATCCATCCGGCGGCCAATTGAGTAGCCTCAGCCATTGCCGGCGATAACAGCGTGCGCGTTAATTTGCCGGGTTCGTCAGTGATCTCCGCCAGTCTCTCCAATCTCTGGGAGATGCGCTCTGCTCGGGCTTTCCAGTCGATTGTCGCCATCAGCTGCCGCGATAGGTGGTGTAACTCCAAGGAGAGACTAGCAAAGGAACATGATAATTTTCATGGGAGTTGAGAATACGAAAACGAACTGGGACATCGCCAAAAAAGATCTCTTCCGCCTTCGCTTCGCTATGGTGCGACAGACCTTGGAAGTAAGGGCCAACCTGGAAAACCAGCTCATAGAGTCCCGGCTTCAACTCGTCCCCCAATAACAGCGGCGTTTCCGTCCGGCCATCTTTATTGGTGACCGTCTCTTTGAGAAGCCGCGGTTCTTCAGACTCAATTCGCCAAAGCTGAATTTTCAGGCCAGCAGCCGGCCGGCCCCTGGCGGTATCCAGTACATGTGTCGAAAGTTTTCCACTCATACAATGATGTCGGCCAACCGCAATCTGGCGATTTTAGAAATCTCTCGAAGCGCCGTCGTGAATTCCGTCTCGGCACTGTTGGTTAACCTATCCTCCATCGCCTGCAGAATCGTCGCGACGTTGTTTAGCCGAGCGCAAATGATAAAGGGAAATCCGAACTTTTTTTGATAGCAGTCGTTCAGCTCTAGCATCCGCTTAGTTAGATCCTCGGATAGCGAGCCCAAGCCGGCGTGGGCTTGTTCGGAGCGAGACTCCGCGGTGAGCTGACCGGAACCGGCAAGTCGTCCGGCCAACTCCGGGTGGGCCTTGATCAAGGTCATCAATCGGCTTTGACCTGTCCCTTGCACGATACTGTCCATCGCGGCATGCAGACCATCAAGCGAAGCAAACGGTCGATGGTGCCACACGGCTTCGGCAACCCAAGATGAGTGTTCATACACAGAACCGAATATGGAAACAAAGGTCGACTCATCCATCCGGTTAACATCCTGAATCTCATATTTGGTATTCAACATGTTTAATAATCAAGGTATCCGTCACTGAGCGGCAGCAAACAAGATGGCTCGTAACCTGCTTTCGCTGTGGAAGCAAACAATGCGCCAACAAAAGGGAGGAGCTAGAAATCCAGGAGCCAGGAGGGTCTGGAGACCGACCTGAGGAAAACAATGGAATATGAACGCGGACCAGAGAATCGATCACGGATGGATCCTACAATATCTTCTGTACCAGCAGCGGCGGGGTAAAATACAGGTACAGCCCGACCTGGCCCTGCACCGCTTTGCGAGCTCCTCTTCTAACTCCTAGATTCTAGCTCCTACCGCATTATGAATCTTACCTATCATCGTTACGGAAAAGCCAAAGTTCGCGTTCTAAAAAAGCTACAACGGGATTCGCTACACACGATCAAGGAGCTCGATGTGCAGGTCTTGCTCGCAGGCGATTTCGAGAGCTCTTATTCGGCCGGAGATAATCGGCTCGTGATAGCGACTGACACGATGAAAAATACCGTTAATGTGCTCGCCTTGGAGAAACTGGAGGAACAAACCGAGCGGTTTGCGTTGGATCTGGCACAACATTTTCTGGATAAGTATCCGCACGTCACCGAAGTGACGATTGAAACCAGCGAACGTGTCTGGCAACGGTTAAAGGCGGACGGCAAGCCGTCTCCCACGAACTTCCTGGCCCCGCAAAAGTATACCCCTCTTTGCGAAGTTCACGCTACCAGGGCCAACATGCGATTAACTTCAGGTGTACAGGATCTGGTCATTCTTAAATCGGCGGGTTCTGGATTTACCGACTTTCATCGGGACGAATTCACGACTCTCCCCGAGACCCAGGATCGGATTCTTGCGACCAGAATGACAAGCAAATGGACGTTCGCGACAGCACCGGCGGACTATAATCAGACTAACGAAGATCTCTTGGACGCGATGCTGGAGTGTTTTGTGACCAACGATAGTCCCTCCGTTCAAAAGACCATGTACGACATGGGATTAGCCGCATTGCATCGGTGTCCCGAGATTAGCGACGTGAACTTGGTGATGCCAAACCTTCATTGTTTGCTCATTGATTTGAAGCCGTTCGGATGGACAAATCCGAATACGCTATTTGTCCCAACCGATGCCCCGCACGGCTTGATTGAGGCGACTATCGAACGAGAAAAGTAAAGACGAAAATCTCCCGCAAAGACGTAAAGACGCAAAGAAAAGACGGGATAGGAGAATCTCACAAAAACTGAACTACAGCTCCGTAGGAGCGCAATCTCTATAGCCACCGGCGCCGAAATGCGAGAAGCTCCTTGAGAGCGGCATATGTTGAAGCTGAACATATCGTCAAAACATCCTCCCGACGGACACGTAATTGATGTCGCTTCTACGGAGCTGGACTCAATTTTTCTGATGTGCAGCTACCAAGATGTTGGTCCTACGGAGCTTCTCAGAAGTCATCGATTAGTAACGTTCTGCGATTGGGAACACGACATTCGTTCTCGGTGTTGGCCATGAGCTACTCGATCCTAACGGAATTATTAGAAGCCCGAAGCCAAGGAATACCCTGTGTGCTGGTCACTGTGGCTAATGCTCAAGGGTCCGTCCCACGCCAAGCTGGCACGAAAATGATCGTGTATGCCTCGGGAAAGATTTCGGGCACCGTCGGGGGCGGTAGAGCCGAAGCACTGATCGTTCAGGATGCACTCCATTGTTTGGAGACCGGTAAGATCGAATTAAAGCGGTACCCTTTACGCGAAGGCGAGCCGGATTCTTTCGGAGCGATTTGCGGAGGAGAAATCACTCTTTTGATTGAACCCCAGCGATCCGGAGAATCGATCTATTTATTCGGTGCCGGCCATTGCGCAGCCGCTATCGCGCGGTTGGCACGAAGTTGCGAGATGAATGTCTTTGTGGTCGAAGACCGAGAAGACACGTTGAACACATTCGAGCCGGCCAACCAAAAACATCTCTGCAAAAGTCCAGCCGATTTTGTAAGTCAGCAGCTCTGGAAGCCGGCTGATGCTATTCTCCTGGTTAATCGAAATTACGCCCTCGATCGCGATGCGCTGAGAGCGGTCCTGGGGACGTCTGGTTATGGCTATGTCGGGATGATCGGCAGTAAACGCAAGGTGCTAAAAGTGTACGACGAACTGCGAGCCCAAGGGGTTAGTTCCGAATCGTTGAGCCAAGTGCATGCTCCGTTGGGGATTGATATCGGGGCGGATTCCCCGGAGGAAATTGCCATCAGTGTTATGGCTGAGGTGTTAGCGGTATTGCGAAAGCGTTCGGGTAAGTCCATGCGGGTGAGAACGCCCGGAAAAGAATAGCGACACGGCGACGCGGCGATAGGGCGATGCGGCGCTACTGGCTTGCGCGCCTCGTGCGTGTGCTCAGTCTGATGATCCACCGATCTGACTGATCGATCATCTTGACGATCTGCGCGATGATCTTGTCGCAAACGTCGTCTTGCTGTTCAAAGCTTTGTTGGTCGATATAGGCGTGCCGGAACGCGATCTCTAGGTGTACCTGTGTTTCAGCCGCCTCTGTTTCCGCATCGTTCAATTTGGCGATAAACGCCGCTTCATATCGTCTCTTTCTCCAAGCCTCGGCCAAGTTCGCACAAATTGATCGGCTCGATCTCCGGATCTGATCTGTTAAGGCAAAACGCTCCTCACCCGGAAAGGATCTCGTCATTTCGGTAACTCGCATTACCTGCGACATAGCCTCTTGATAAACGTTCAGTTCACGGAAATGGCGTATCGATTTCATAGCCCACGTTTATGACCCAGATAAGACTCCATCGTCCACGTGAATCTGTGTCTCGTCGCACCCTCCTATCGCCGTATCGCCGTATCGCCGTATCACCGTATCGCCGTATCACCGTATCACCGTATCACCGTATCACCGTATCGCCGTATCGCCGTATCACCATATCGCCGCGTCGCCGTCTCGCAGTGTCGCCGCGTCGGTCAGGTTCGCGCGCGTTGCTTCTGAATGGCTCTATAAATCGCTTCGCAGGTCGCGGGTGACGCTAACTCAACCTGTCCTCTGCTATTCCCGAAAGCGGCGACGGCATCTCGGATTGCTTCTCGCACCGAAATCGCCAGCATCAGGGGCGGTTCGCCGACCGCTTTCGTTCCGTAGATATTACTCGGTTGAGCGGCATTAGACAGAAACTCTACCCTTAAATCGGTGGGAGCATCACCGATAGCGGGGATCTTGTAAGTATCGGGCGAATGAGTGAGCAATTTGCCTTTGGCATCCCAAACCAGTTCTTCCATGGTCAGCCAGCCCATCCCCTGGATAAAACCGCCCTCGATCTGACCTCGATTCACCGCGGCATTAATCGATTCGCCCACATCGTGCAGTATATCGACCCGTAGTAGCTGCATCATTCCAGTATGGCCGTCTACTTCGACTTCCGTTACGGCGGCACCGACTGCAAAGTAGTGGAACGGTTTCCCGCGGCCGGCGCCTCGATTGTAGTGAATGCCCGGAGTTCGATAGAATCCAGTGGCAGACAAGCTTATGCGCTGGCTATAGGCGGCGCCGACGACTTCCGAAAAAGCTAGCCGGTTTTCAGGCGTACTCTTGGGAAAAACAAAATTACGGTCGAATTCGACGGCATCGGCCGCCAGCGGGGAGCCGTATCTTTGAGTTAGCGATTCTGCCGCCACCTGGGCCAAACGCGCAGTTAGTTCGCGGCAAGCGTCCCTTACGGCAGCTCCGTTTAGATCGGTCCCGGAACTAGCCGCGGTTGCTGATGTATTCGGTACCTTATCAGTTCGAGTCGGCATGACTCGGATCCGATCGAAGGTCAGGCCCAGTTCGCGAGCGGCGATGGTTTGGATATTGGTGTGTATCCCCTGGCCCATTTCCGTTCCGCCGTGGTTCACCTGGACAGTGCCATCTTGGTAGATCAAGACGAATGCCCCCGCCTGGTTGAAATGGGTTGCTGTGAAAGAGATGCCGAATTTAACCGGGGTTATCGCTAGGCCGCGTTTAGAAGTGGAATGCCGCGAGTTCCAGGCGGCGATTTCCGTTCGCCGCGGCTGAAAATTGCTGGACTCTAGGAGCTGCTCCCAGATCGTCTGGATCCGGTTATCTTCTATTTCTTGCCCGTAGGGTGTTGTGTTCGTCTCTCCTCGCCCATGGTACAGATTGCGTTGCCGCACGAGTTCCGGTGCAATTCTTAGGGATCGGGCGACGCGGTCCATAATCTCTTCGATGACCAGCATTCCCTGTGGCCCACCAAACCCGCGAAAGGCTGTATTGGAAGACACATTGGTACGGGCAACTCGACCTGAAAACTCAACGTTAGGAAAATAGTAAGCGTTATCCAGATGGAACAATGCCCGGTCGGTCACTGCGGTTGAAAGGTCCAAGGACCAGCCACCGTCCGAAACTAACTCGACCCGTACTGCCACGACCTTTCCGTCCGGCTCATAACCAACATCGAAACGAGCATAGAAAGGATGCCGTTTGCCGGTGATCATCATATCATGGTCGCGGTTCCACCGGACGCGCACTGATCTCCCTGTGTGTCTCGCTGCCAGAGCGGCGAGACATGCATTGATGGCAGCTTGAGTCTCTTTACCGCCAAAACCGCCACCCATTCTCGGCGATTCAACAACTACTTGGTGCGCCTTGACGCCGAGAACGTGGGAGACCAAGTGCTGAACCTCCGAGGGATGTTGCGTCGATGAGGTGACCTGCATCGATGCGTCTTCCCCAGGGAAAGCGATGGCGGCTTGAGTCTCAAGATAGAAATGGTCCTGACCGCCCAGCCAGAAATTGCCCTGCAAGCGGTGTGCAGCGGTCTCCAGTGTGCGACGAACATCGCCCCGACGAATAAAGTTCTGATCTGTGTGAAATGAATTTGCCGCTATTGCGTCCTCAACGCTCAAAACCAGGGGCAGATCTTCGTACTCGATTTCGATCATGTTGGCCGCAGCACGGCATGCGTCTTCGGTCTCGCCTACTACCAAGCCGATCACCTGGCCATGATAAAAAACCTGATCTTGCGCGAGCAATGGTTCATCATGTCTGACAGTTCCGATTTCGTTAACCCCCGGAATGTCGTCTGCAAAAAGGATCGCTCTCACCCCTGGCGCCTCGACCGGACGACGCCGAATCCGGAATCTGGCGTGAGACCGCTCGGAACAAACCGGCCACACTTCCAATCGGTCCGCGGATTGAACCGCATCGTCGGTGTAATAGGCCGAACCGCAGACATGCTTCTGAGCGCTTTCATGGGGAGGAGCCGGGCTCGTTAGCTCAGGAACCACGGGCAATCGACTGATGGATTCCGCCTTCGCTTCGCTTCCGCCGTCGTCCGGCCGAGTCGGATTACGGCGCACAAACCGGCGCGACACGTCTGCCCGACCAGACTGAGTGTCCTCAAAAAACTTCTCCATGAGCTCTACTACGAGAGCCGTGCGATACTCGGCGCTTCCGCGCACATCTGAAATTGGTGTAAACCGCTTGGCCAAGATCTCGGCGACTCGCGCAACGGTGGTGCGGTTCCACTCTTTACCGACCAGTGCGGCTTCGACGTCGGTTGCTCGCACCGGCGTTGGTGCTACGCCCCCGTAAACAACACGGGCAAGATGGATTTTCCCTCCAGCACCCAATTGAATGCGAAAACAGCCCGCGGCGGTGCTAATATCCATCTCTCGCCGACGAGACACCTTATAAAACCGGGTAAACTCCTGGGCCACGCCTGTCGCAGGCGGCGAGCGTGGAATTAGGATCTCGCGGATGATTTCCCCGGTTTGCAGATGGGTTTTTCTGTAACCGACAAAGAATTCGTTCAAAGGTACGACTCTGGCTCCCTTCGCCGACACGAGGACTAAGCTTGCGTCCAGTCCTAACAACACCGGGGCAGAATCCCCGATCGGAGATGCCGTGGCTAAATTCCCTCCCAGCGTCGCCCGGTTACGGATCTGACGAGAACCGAACCACCGGAGCATCGAAGCCAAAACTGGAAACTCTTGTCCTAACGCGTCCCAGACCTGGGTCAAAGCCACCGCCGAGCCAACTCGCCAGTGACGATCGCCCGGCTCCAAGACCGCGAGTTCAGCGATACCCTCTAAAGAAATCAGAGTCGGAAATGTTTGGAATAGTTTGGTGATCTTGAGCCCAAGTTCGGTGGCGCCCGCAACTAACTGCGCGTCTGGATAAACCGCTAACAGCTCAAACAACTCGGTCAGCGACACCGGTCGGAAAAAGTTTTCGGAGGCCGTGCAATAGGCGACCGGGACTAGGCTAGTTTCACCGCCAGCGTTCGGCGCCGGGTTGGTCTCCGTATCAGCCGGGCGCTGCTTGGCCAGACATTCGAACGCTGCTTCTCGAATCGGACGATAGCCGGTGCAACGACATAAATTACCACAAAGCTGATCGTCCAACTGCCAAGCCTCGTTCAGATCGGTACGATGGTAGGCCTCGTACAACGACATGATAAAACCCGGTGTACAGTAACCGCATTGAGAACCGTGCCGCTTAACCATTGCTTGCTGGATCGGATGCAGTTGGGTGGCAGTGGCGACACCTTCCACCGAAACAATTTTGCGCCCGGCGATTAGCGGCAGTGGCACCAAACAACTGTTAATCGCGCGATATAGATTCTTGCCCGAACCGTCGGTATCAACCAGGACCACTGTACAAGCGCCGCAGTCACCTTCTGCGCACCCTTCTTTTGAACCGATTAATCCTCTGCGCCTGAGATATTGGAGCAGCGTGAGATTAGTGGAGTAGTCTCTAACGAATTCCAGTTTCCCATTGAGTTCGAACGTAAATCCCTCTTTAAGATCACCAACCCGCTGCACGGAAATAAATAAAGCCAGCCTAGTGCGGTGCAAATGAAATACGCTGGCAGGACACAAGAAAGAGCAACGGCGTACAGGATAGTGGACGCGTTCGGCGTTCGGCGTTTGGCGTTCGGCGTTCGGCGTTCGGCAAGTCGGCGGCCACGCCGGTGGCGATCAGGCTAAAACGACAAGACAGCAAAACAAGCGCCTCGGATTCAACCGTTCGCTGACCGCCAAACGCCGAACCCCGAACGCCAAACGCGAAACGGTGAGCCGTTGGGTACGTTTACTGCTGGAACCCGCAGAGCGAAAACGTTATGAGACGTACGAAATCATGAACAATCTGCGCCTGCATCTGCGTCCGGTCGCTTTGGTTTTGCTCCTTGGTGGATGCAGTGCCCCTTCCAGCCAGCACATACAGATCTCATATGAAGACGCGCTGGCAAAAGTGCACCAGAAAATCCCGGCTGAAACGTATTTTACCAATGATTTCTTGAAGCAAGCGACAACGGCGAAACCTACGGCCCCCAGTGCTCCGGATCATGTGCGGATTGGTATGCCCTGGATCCTCAACGACGAATCGGCTCTTTGGTACATCGCGGTCGAGAAGGGTTTCTTTCGGGATATGGGTATCGATGCGGAATTGATACCAGGCGGCCCGGGGAAAGATCCGCTGGCGCTGATGGTAGGAGGTTCCTTAGACATCGCGGTGACTCCCGGCGGAAGCTTCGTAGTTTCGCTAGTTGCCAGTCCAACCGGCGCCAAGGTCACCGCGATTTGTACCCTATTGAAGGACAGTCAGTATTCCTGGATCACTCTCGATCATAGCGTACCCAAGGACCAATTTTCTCACAAAGAACTCAAGCCGGCGGATCTGATCGGCAAGAAGATCGGCGTTCAGTCGGATGGTCAGCGGTATGTGGACTTCGTCACTGAAAAGTTCAAGCTACCCGCGGACCAGCTTAAGATTTCGCAAGTTGGCTTTTCGATTGACCCACTCGTTTCGGGGGCAGTCGATTTCTATGCAGGCTGGTTTCAAAATCAGCCCCGATTCCTCGAACAGCAGGGTTATAAGAATTGGGTGGCGCTGCGATTCAGGGACTTGGGTTGGACAGAAGAAGGCGACGTGAGTGTCGTGATGAAGAGTCTAGCAGAAAAAAATCCCGGCCTGGCCACGCGTTACGTTTACGCCTTAACTCAGGCTATACAGGTTTATTTGAACCAGCCGGAGGAAGCCGCCGATATTACTCTTAAATATAGTAAAGACGCGAGTTTGACCCGGGAGATGGTCTTGCGCCGGTTTGAGCTGGAAAAAGACTTGGTTGTCGGTCACGACGGACAGCCACCTCTTTGGATGTCTGTGGACAGTTGGAACAATTTGGCGGCGTTGCTAACTCAATACGGTGGCATCGAATTGCCTTAGCCCGAATGGATATAAAATGTTTAGACACTTTTTTCCCAGGCGGGCGATGCCCGCAGATCATCCTTCGCCATCGCGGGCAAGCTACGACTTTATCTAAAGGGAAACCTGGAACAGACTAATGCCCGCTGTGTCTACGACAGGAGTTGATTCTATCGGGCTGAGAACAGGTTCTCCACCGGCGGTCAAAGTTTCATCCGTTAATAAGAGTTTCGCAGACAGCCTGGTGATCGACGGCGTCAACTTAACGGTCGAAAAAGGAGAGTTTATCGCTCTGATCGGTGCATCGGGGTGCGGTAAGACCACACTATTACGAATGTGCTCCGGACTGGAACAGCCGAGTTCGGGTTCGATCGAGATTTTTGGTAAACCACCCGCGGCCGCCACTTCTGCGCATGAAATCGGTGTCGCCTTTCAGCGTCCGGCGCTAGTACCGTCCCGCACCGCTCTGGAGAACGTCCGCTTAACTTTGAAAATCACCGGTAGCGACGATGCGATGGACCCGCTCGCGTTGTTGACCCACTTTGGTCTGGCAGAAGCGCTGAACCGATATCCACACGAACTATCTGGTGGCATGCAGCAACGGGTCAACATTGCCTGTGCGCTCGTCCATCAGCCGGCGCTGCTTTTGCTGGATGAGCCTTTCGGTGCCTTAGATGAGATTACCAGGGAAAAATTGGTCGATTGGCTAGCGGGAATTTTGCGAGAATCGAGCCGCACTACTCTCTTGGTTACACATAGCGTTGAAGAAGCAGTTACCCTATCCACCCGCGTCTTCGTCATGTCCCGCCGGCCCGGGCGGATTGCGGCAGAAATCAAAGTGCCTCTGCCCGCAATTCGCGACTTCGAGGTTAGACAATCGGAACAGTTTCTCGATCTCGTCCGCTCGGCGCGAGACGCACTGCATGCGGCGATCCCGGATTGAGAAGCATCTCCTATGAGTTCTCGAACCGCTGCTTTTCTCTTTCCTCCATCTGTTGCGATCGTCTGGTACGGGATAGTTTGGATCGGGCATTTGGCGCCTACCGTGCTCCCCCCTCCTCATCTAGTGGTCGCGCTCATGGCACAGGAGTGGCAGTCCCTGTTGTGGAATACTTATGTGACGCTAACCACGGCAGTGATCGGCTACTTCTTTGCTAATGTGGTCGCTATTTTAATGGCTATTGCCTTCCTCTATTCGGACGCGCTCAAGTCGTTGGCAACACCGTGGGTCGTCGTCTTAAAGAATTTACCAATCATATCGGTGGCGAGTCTTTTGATAATTAGCTTTGGCGACTCACCCGTACCCCGGATTCTGGTAGTGATCCTGATCTGTTTTCATCCGATCCTGGCAAATTTGATTAAGGGATTCGAACAGGTTGATCCCAACCTGATCGCCCGTTTTCAGACCTTGCATGCCAGCCGGTTTCAATTATTTCGTTATGTATTATGGCCCAACGCGCTGCCTTATTATGCCGCCGCTCACGAGGTAGCATTTACCAGCAGTATCGTTGCGGCCGTGCTGGCTGAGTTCTTCTTTTCGCGCCAAGGGTTGGGCTTCATGCTGACCCAAGCGATGAACGACTATCGTGGCGACCGGCTTTGGGCCACTAACATTATTATCGCGACCTTATCAGCGGCAGCGCTTGGGCTATCGATTCTTGCGGAAAGAGTGTTGATCCCGTGGCAACCCAAGGGGAGCAAGAGCCTCGGCAAGACAGGCAGTTAAATACTGTCCTTTATATTGCACATCTGAATAAAAAAGAGCACGTGTTTCGCAAAATCGTGAATACTGACAAAAAGGGCACAGGGAGCAACTCGCCTGAGGGTTTTTATCGGTAGGGATCAGCTCCTGCTCGTCCTCGTCCTTACACACTGCGCCTTTCCGTAACAATACCCGGACGAGCAAGAGCTCGTCCTTACCGCAGACAGTTCCAGACGAGCCTGCTCGGATGGCACAATAGGTGCTTGGGTTCAAGCAGCTTAGCCCTGCCGCCTTAACCAGCAGAGGGCTCTTCCGTGCGATTGGAACATGGCTTTTGCATTGGATAACCACGATCTAGAAAAAACCCTACTGAATCAGTATTACAACAGTTGTAGAACCTAGGAACTAACTAATGATCAAGCGTTTTAAGGGTGTGCTCAGCTTTTCCTTGCTGTGCTCGTTTTGCGTCACTGGGCTGGCGCAGGTAATAACGCCACCAGCGCCGGCGCCGGAGCGAACTGGCCAAGGCACTTCGTCCGGCCAAGAAATGCAGCAGGTTGTTGTGACTGGCGCTAACATTCCGATCAACGAGGCTATCGTACCTACAGTTCGTCCCATCAGCGGAGTCTACGGGTTAGATCTAAATGTAATGGAGATCCCGCGGAACGTGACCATTATTTCTAGGGCGCAGCTTGATGATATCAGCGTGCTGGATGTGCGAGATTTTACCAAGTTGACCACTAGCAGCTTCACGACCACAAATTTCGGCGCGCCATCGAACCCAAGCATCCGCGGTCAAATTGCTGACGTTTTCATCAATGGGATGCGCGAAGGGCTGACCAGTAACGGAAACGGCATGCCGATCGATTTTAACGCATTCGATTCAGTCGACATTTTGAAAGGTCCCCCGGGAGTCGTGTACGGAGCTTCTAACTATGTCGGCGGCTACTTTAACTTTATTACCAAACAACCGTTCTTTGACCGGCTCCAAGGGTCGATGAGTGCTACCTTTGGAAGCTACGATCAGTATCGGTGGAATATTGATCTGGGAGGTCCAATCATTCCGGACAAACTTGCCTTCCGCATCAGCTATTCCGGCATCGACTCAGGCAGCTATTACGAAAACCAGATTACACAGACCCAGTCGCTGTTCGCCGCGGTCACCTGGATCCCAACCGACAAATACAAACTGGAGGTTAATGTCGATGGTTACTCTGCGACGTACACGGAGAACAATGGTTTTAACCGTCCGACCCAGAACTTGATCGACAACGGGCAATATTTCTCCGGCAATGTTATTGGGTTTCTCAGCGGCGGTTCCCCTGTTTTCGGTGTCCCATTCCCACAGAATGTCCAAAGTGGCAGCAACCTGGTGGAACCAGGGGGCTTGGTGGGGCTAGATCGCAGTATTCGCCTGATACGGCCCGGCGATGGTTCTTACGGGAAAAGCATTCGGGGACAAGCGATTCAGACCTTCACGATCAACGACAACTTCAGCATCTTAAATAGCACCTTCGTGCAAGGTATTGACCGGCACACGAAAGATAGCGCCTATTATTCGGAAATTATCCCCGCCGCATTTTCGTTCGAAAACCGGACTGAGTTTCACATCAATTTTGATATCCCATTCGGCGGTGGAGGCAATGGCGGTGAACCCGATGATGGTAAAGAAACGAAGGCGGCGGTCCAGCAGAGCTCTCCAGCATTCGTCCTGGGAAATAAGATCAATTTCGGAATTGATCTCCATTATCAAGAGGTGACCGCCTTTGACGATTATTTCGACGAACCGCTCAACGCTTGGAATCTAGCTACTTCACGCAATTTCATTCATTACGTAAATTTCAGCACCTTCACGGCTCTGCCCATTCCAAATAACCCGGGTTGGACAGGAACGCCGGGAGTGTTCAACGGTGATACCAACTACTCCAAGATGTTCACGGTGGCTCCGTTTTATGAGCACGTTTTCGATTTTGGAGAACATTTCTCGCTGCTAGCCGGCGTCCGGGCGGACGTCGTCTGGGTAAAAGTAAATGATCCATTGTACGAAGAGGCAGCTGCTGCGGGTACGGTAAACCCAAACGGACCGGTAGGAGCCAGAGCATCAGTGGTCGAGCCCAATTTCAACGTGAGTCCAACGTTTAAGCCTTGGAAATGGCTGACGACTTATTTCACATATAACTATAGCCAATCATATTCTGCCGGTAACGGCGGCGGATTCCCTGCTGGCGACGGAAGCGGTCACGCTACCATTCCGGTCACCAACGAGCTTCATGTCCACTCTGATTTGTATGAAGCCGGCGCCAAGGCCTCAATTATAGGAGATACGTTGTTTATTAACGCGGCGATGTTCCAACAGCACCGGATCAACCCTGGTATCGCGGCCAGTTATTCCCGGGATACCGCGAGAGGATTTGAGATCGAGGCGGATTACCAACCGAGCCGGAACTTTTATCTAAGCGCAGGCTACAGTTATCTGAATTCGTTCATTCATGGCTCGCCTGGCTTCGTCGCCCAGGTTTTCCCAATCGATTCTATTCATCAGCTCGGGCCTAACGGCACGGTAATCACCGACAACAGCGCTACGTTACCCCGTGGCGTTTATCGGGAGCCGGGTGTGCCGGCCCACGCCGTTAATTTTCTGGCCAAGTATCAGATTCCGACGAGCTTCGGCACCTTTGGAGCCATATTTGGTGAAACGGTCACTGGTCCGATGTTCCTTGGGTACGGTGGCTATGTCCGGATTCCGGCTCAGCACGAAGAGGATTTAACCTTCTTCTATCACACCAAGGATGACCATCTTGAGGCTAAGATCGCCTTATTGAATCTGACCAACCAAAAACTGTGGGGACCTCCAGACCCGGTATACGGCTACGACTCCGTGGTTGCGGAATGGCCGTTCCACGTAGAGGGAACGATCACGATTAAATTCTAATAGGGCAAGGCTCTAGGAGCCAGAATCCAGGAGCTAGGAGAGCGCCGCGTCATGGTCGGCGCCCGATGTGACTCCACACGTTGAGTCCGTCGTACAAATGGGACCTATGGGACTTATGCGCTGGTTAGGTTACCGGCGTCACATCCACAGCAGTGTGACGGCCTCCTAGCTAGATTCTAGCTCCTGGCTCCTCTTTTCGGCTTCCGCGTTGACGCGCCCGATGCGCCTTTCATCTGCTGCAATCGGGTGAGCATCATTTCGACGGCGGTATCGAGGCAGTGTTGCGCGGAATATAACGTCATCGCTCCATGGCTTCGACGGAGGGAATCGATGAAAATGACTCCTTCGAGCATATCCATGAGCATCTCGAAGTCCGCGCTCCGCCGAGGCTTCTTTTGTTGAGACGTCAACAGCGTGTTTATCGCAGAACGCATCGGTTTGAAGACGTCATGCAAAACGTCGCGATGATCTTTGCTAAAGTGATGGAGCTCTCCCAGAAGCACCCTGATGATGGGCAAGCTCTCATCCATTAGCCGGTGTTGAAGCTTGGCGTAATGCAATAGAGCGGTCCGCAGGTCCCCAGGCGGCTCGTGCGCTGGGGGAGGCTCAATCCTCCGCGCAAAAAATCTTTCTACCACGGCTCGGAGGAGTTTTTCCTTCGTACCGAACCTGCGGAACAACGTCATTTCACTCAACCCGGCTTCTACAGCAATTTCGCGGGTTGTAGCTCCTTTGAGACCTTTACGTGCAAATACCCGGGCGGCTGCATCAAGAAGTCTCTCTGAAGCGTTGCTTTTTTGGGGGGTCTGACTCTGAGGGCGAGGCACTGATTAAGTAAGTACTAACATCGCTCCGCGCATGCGTAAGTCAACCTTTTAATCATGCTTAAACTCTTATATCAGTTGATATTACGCGGAAGGAGGCTAGTTGGAGTTTATGGTTGAGGATCCGCCGTCCGGTGTTCTATGTGCACCGGCGGCCCGGCTAAAAACGTCATACGACGTATAAGACGAGGGTCACCCCGATTTTATTCCGAATTTGAACGACACGCAGGAATCGCAAACCGTTGATGGTGGACGGCAAGTGGCGCTCAATGAACGATAAATCACGGATGAGGTGTAATCAACAAATAGCAGTGACTCTTCGCCGTCACAGAAATGTCACAAACCAGAGTTTGCCGGATGCACGACTTTCGATCAGTGGATGGGGACTGCTTCAGACTATGAAAACTACCTCATCACGGTTTGCAGGTTTAATGGCGCTGATGGCGCTCTCTCCCTTATCGGTTCACGCAGCGACCCAACTGCAGGGAGCGGGAGCGACTTTCCCAGCGCCACTCTATCAGCGTTGGATCGCGGAGTTCTCCAAGGCAAACCCTGGAATTCAGATCAACTACCAGGGCGTCGGGAGTGGCGCCGGCATCAAGCAATTCACGGATGGACTGGTAACGTTCGGCGCAAGTGACGCAGCGATGACCGATGCGCAGATCCAAAAGGTTAAGCAAGGGGTGGTACTGATCCCAGCCACCGCAGGCAGCATCGTTCTGGCCTATAACCTGCCAGGTGTCGAAACCCTGAAGCTGTCCCGGGAAGCGTACGTCGGGATCTTCCTTGGCAAGATCACCAAATGGAGTGACCCAGCCATCACGAAGACCAATGAGGGTGTGAAAATTCCCGATTTGAACATTACGGTCTGCACCCGCTCTGACAGCAGCGGCACCAATTTCGTTTTCACGGGCCATCTGTCGGCCGTCAGCAGCGATTTCAAGAGCCAAGTTGGACAGGGAACGTCGGTGACGTGGCCTGCCGGAGTGGCCGGTCAGGGAAATGACGGTGTCACCGCGTTAATTAAACAAACGCAAGGCGCCATCGGCTACGTCGAGTACGGGTACGCCAAGAATAACAAGCTTCCCTTCGCTCAGCTCCAGAACAAAGCAGGCGAATTCGTCGCCGCCACCCCAGAGTCGGGGGCCGCGACACTAAACACGACGCAGTTTCCGGCCAATATTCTGCGTGCTTGGCCGAGCGACCCTGACGCGAAAGACGCTTATCCGATTGCCACGTTCACCTGGCTCCTTTTGTACAAGACCTACAGTGACAAGGATAAGTTGGAGGCGCTGAAGAAGTTCGTAACCTATGGGTTGACGGAAGGCCAAAAACTGTCCAACGATCTTGGATATATCCCGATGCCTGCCGAGGTCGTCCAAAAGTGTGAGGCGGCGTTAAACTCAGTGCAATAACGGCAAATCTTTAGCGGATCCAATGACAGACGGTACCGAGTCCCAAACCCCGAGTTTTCATCGAAAAGGGTTCCGATTCGATGTATTCCGTCTATTTACCTGGGTGGCCTCCGCGGCGACGGTTGCCACCCTGGTTTGTATTGCTGCGAGTATTTTGGTCCAAGCGTGGCCAGCTATTGCTCACTTTGGCCTCGGTTTTTTTACCACGGTGGCCTGGAAGACCAGCGACCCGGAGAACTATGGCGTGCTTCCGTACCTGGTGGGAACAGCCATCAGCTCGCTGATCGCCTTGCTACTGGCTTTGCCACTCGGCGTTCTCATTGCGATTTTCCTGAGTGAGAATTTCTTAGCGCTTCCTCTGCGTAACACGGTTCGGTTTGTGGTAGAGCTCCTGGCAGCGATTCCCAGCGTTATTTACGGACTATGGGGTATCGCTGTGGTGATCCCGATTGTTCAGCGAATCGGCGGACCAATTGCGGGAGCGCTTGGGTTCCTGCCGCTTTTTCAAGGACCGGCTTCGGGAAACAGCATGCTGACAGCTAGTCTGGTGCTGGCGCTAATGGTGCTACCGACCATCACCGCAATCTCTAGGACCGCTCTGGTGGCGGTTCCCGGACAGCTCCGGGAGGGATCGTATGCGATTGGTGCGACCCGATGGGAAACAATTTTCGGCGTCTTATTGCCAACGTCTGCCCCTGGCATCGTGGCGGCTACGATTCTGGCCTTTGGCCGAGCCATGGGCGAAACCATGGCTGTGGCCATGCTCATCGGAAATAGCCCTCGCCTCACCTGGTCGTTACTTTCGCCGGCTGGGACGCTGGCCAGTTTGATT
>JAFAZK010000035.1 GCA_019239825.1 Verrucomicrobiota bacterium
AGCGTATTCTTGAAAGCGCCGCTAACAATTCCGTCTTTGTTGATAGAGAGCTGACAAAACATCGTGGCATCTCCTTTCTCCTCCTGGGTCAGTGCCCAAACCCCCAGAGGCAGCCATTCGCCGTTTTTTTCGTTTTCTTTAGCCGGCATCGGCGGAGGCGCTTCTTCGACCTTGTTCGCCAAGGCGATCACTTTTGCTGACTGCTCTTTGGCCGAGCCAGCAGGTTTCCCATCGACGTAATAAGTATCCCCTTCGTACACATTGCTTACGCCATAATCGTAATAGTACGGATCCGAAACTCCGGTGTAGTCAGTGACATAGGCCGGTGTCGCCGACGACCACCACCACCACGGCTGGGTGGCGGCGGCTATGGCACCCGGGTACCAAGCACCCCACCAGTTGTCATTAAAAAGGCTGTCATAGTGATCTCCGACATTGTCCCAGATTTGATCCGCCCGATCATAGCGGTAGTCCCACATGTCATTCCGGTAGTTCTGCCAGTCTTCGCGGTTATTGTCCCTCCAGGATTGACGATCTTCCCGAGCGCTATTCAGATTGTCCCAGCGCTGGCTCTGATTATTCTGGAAGTTATTCAGCCTATCCTGATTTTGACCACGCCAATCGCTAAAAGACTGCTTGCGATCAGCGGCGGCCTGTTGAAAACGTTCCCCTCGGTTTTCGGCTCCGGCACCACGTTCTCCTCGCTCTCCTAGTCCATTACCTTCGCCAAGTCCGCCGCGATCACCTAACCCGCCATTATCGCCTAACCCTCCGCGATCACCTAACCCTCCGCGATCACCGAGCCCTCCACGATCACCTAATCCTCCGCGATCACCTAATCCTCCACGATCACCTATCCCGCCGTTATCACCTAATCCTCCACGATCACCTAATCCTCCACGATCACCGGCTCCCCCGCGATTAGCTAGTCCGCCAAGCGCCACGCCGGCGCCCAACCCTCCGAGTCCGGCGGCCAGGTTCGATCCCCGGTTGCCGCCAGGCTTGGAATCAATACCCAAAAAATTACCTACGTCTTTATTGCTAGGCCGGTTCGTCGCGTCCTGTCTGTTCGCCAAGCCTTGACCTGCGCCCTGTCTATTCGCTATGCCTTGGCCTTGACCAGCACCGGGTCTGTTTGCCGGTCTCTGACTAATCTGGCCGCCCGAAGGCCGATTGGCCCCGCCACGGTTTCCCCGCGACGAAGAGGGTAATTGACTTGAGCTGTTGGCTAGTCGTTGTCCAGAGGAAGTTCTTCCAGAGGAAGCTCTGTTGCGCGATCCTGCATTCCCGGAATTAGCCAGACCACCGCCTCGGTTGCCGCTGGAAATGTTCCTCGAACCAGAAGCGCGGCTCGTACTTCCCCGGGAAAAATTTCCTCCACCGGATCGCGAAAAGCTGCTGCTGCCGCCCCGCGAAAAGCTACCGCCCCCACCACGAGAAAAGCTACCGCCGCCGCCCCGGCCTCCTCCTCCACCGCCGCGACCGCCGCCACCCCCGCCTCGCCCTCGGCCCATTAAATCAGGCGAGGCTAAAAAAGCGGCAATGGTGGTCGCCACTATCAGAATTCGCATTGTGATCTTCATCGCCGTACTCCGAGTCTTCTATGGCGTCTTAACCCGCTGGATATCGACTTTGGCAATATTTGGTTGAGGATCACCATTGAGGGTCCGGTTAGCGGACTCGAACGTGCAATGGTCCGGATCTACATAGGTCAATGTCTGTTCTGCGCTGGACTCAGTCCCATCGGCTGAGACCCTCGTCTCTTTCACCAGCCAACGATTCCCATCTCGAGTCCAGAAGCCCTGGCCGTACCCGCCGTCACTGTCGAAAATCCAGGAGCGTATCCGTTTCTGTATCGGATCCCAACCTATGATCTGCCAACCCTCGAGCACAACGTCGTCACCGTCAGAAACCTTGAAATTGCGAGTTAGGAAGTTGTTGCCTCGAGCCCAATCGGCTTTGGTTTCCACCGAATACTCGCCTCCCTGGTCCTTCCAAGTCCCCACCATCCAAGCCAGTTGACTGAGTTGATCCCCAGGAGTTGGATTCGCGATGGGAGACTCAATCAGGCGTGAAATTTGCCATTTACCGTCCCTTTTCGTGTAGATGGCGGTATAGCTGGATGAACGCTTTTGGCCGTCGGGTGAGGTAACCCTTGTTACACCTCTTTCTTGGAACACGTCGGTGCCAAGGGGTCGCACGGCATCAGACTGCATCTCTAATGTCGCCCCCTTATTTTCACTAAACGTATCCGTCAGCAATTGCTGGATATCCGAGCGACCCTCCGTGAGTTGCCCGTTTTCATCAGTGTATTCGGCATCATCGCTAAAATATTGGGCCAAGGCCTTGGCATCCCCCGCGTTGTAGGCCTTGACATAGTCGGCGATCTGATTAGCTATCGCAGTAGCCTCGGGAGAGGCTGGCTTTTCCTTAGTGTCTGCAGCCAACGCTGCTGCAAGCAGAACGCAGCTCAGCCCGGCAATGGCCATCGGTTTGTCTTTCATACTTCGTTCGATTGGGGGGAGGTAGGAGTTGGAAAAAAGAGCAGTTCCCGCTGCGGAGACAGCGGCTGTTTGTGTAGAGATGTAACCTTTTTTTGTTGCCGACGATATCGCACCTTGGTCCCATCCAGGCCGTTCGAGGCTGTAGGTTATAAGTCGTGAGTTTGCGTTCCGGGGCTGCGGAAAATTGCCGTCGATATCCGGCTCCGCAGCCCGGTAAATTATTGACTCCCAAACTTCTTCCTACGCAAAAATTATACTACGGACTTTGACACCTGGTCACGGCCCATGCTACTCGAAGTCGTCAATCTCGTCCTGGGAGTTCTAATAGGCTCGATGGTCGGCCACAGCCCGGATTTCGTCGTGTTTGCGGTGGCCGGGTTCCTCATCAATATCCTTGAGCGCAAGATCATTTGTCGCTCGTTGGCAGGCGCTATGGGACTAACGTCCCATGGACGATTTTCGCTCACTTGATAAGCTCGTAAGGAACTAGCGATTGCCAAGATAGGTCGAGCGCAGGGATGCGGAGCAGTTTGAATGACGGCGGTCGCGGAACTTTTCGTTCCCCCAAAGCAATGAATCCCCGATCCTGTTTAGCGGAGACGCTTAGTATCGCCTTTCTTCTCGGCCTCACTAGTTGCGAGAAGAAGTCCGAACACGCGGAGGCGCCACCGCCTCCGGAAGTATTAGTCACTGACGTCGTCAAAGCCGATGTCCCCATCGTGCGGCAATGGGTCGGTACTTTGAACGGATCGGACAATGCCGATATCCGGGCACGAGTGACTGGCTACCTGCAAAAACGGAACTACCAGGAGGGGAGCTTCGTAAAAGAGGGGGATGTGCTTTTTGAGATCGATCCTCGGCCATTTGAAGCGGCGGTGGCGCAGGCCAAGAGCGACTTAGCCCAGGCACAGGCGATTCAGGCGGCAACGGAGGCTCAGTTCGAGCGTAACCAGGAGCTTTTCAACAAAAAAGTCATTTCAGTCCAGGAATATGACAATACCAGGCAACTGAACCTGGCTAACGTTGCTAAGGTAGACGCCGCGCAGGCTGCGCTGGAAACGGCTCAGCTGAACCTGGGGTTCACCAAAATCGTCGCACCGTTCGACGGTATCGCGGGCATCGCTCAGGCCCAGATCGGCGACCTGGTTGGTCCCGCTGGTTCGACTTCCACGCTAACCACCCAATCAAGAATTGACCCGATTCGACTCTATTTCCCCATCAGCGAACGGGAGTATAGAGAGCACTCAAACGAGCTCCGAGACCTAATGAATAAGCCGGAGTCCGAACGTCAAGCCAACATTGAAATGTTGTTTGCAGACGGGACGGTTTATCCCCAAAAAGGGACCTTTTCGTTCATTAATCGCCAAGTGGACCCGACCACTGGCACCATCTTGGTTGCCGGCAATTTCCCTAATCCGGACGGTACATTGCGTCCGGGACAATTCGCGGTAGCGAGGGCGGCGATCGAAAACATTCCCGGTGCTTTGGTTGTGCCTGAGCGGGCGTTAGTCGACCTGCAGGGAAACTATCAACTCGGAGTCGTAGGCGCGGATAACAAAGCGGACATTCGGGCCGTCAAGATCGGGCCACACTATAACCGTCAGGTGGTAGTAACCGAAGGAATAAAGGAAGGGGAAAAGGTGATCGTCGAAGGAATGCAAAAGGTGCGACCAGGAATGGTCCTCACGGCTAAGCCTTACGAGGAACCGAAGGCGGATG
>JAFAZK010000162.1 GCA_019239825.1 Verrucomicrobiota bacterium
TTTGCCTCCTTAAGCTCTGCCATCGGCTCATCTGCTCATTGCCTCAACAACCTATCCAGATTTTAGCCAATTGAGCCACTACTCAATCGTTGTTGTCAGCTGACAACAACTGCCCAACTCGGCGCCTATTGGGCAACAGCCCCTTAAAGACGTGACCCTATTTGACCTATTTGTATTTGCTATTTGCCCTATTAAGGCTCGTCAAGGCCCTTCAAGAGCATGAGATCTTTCCCGCTGGCGGCTATTTTGGACAGCACTGATTTTGACTTGCGTGCTATGCCAAAACGTCATTTGGCGTATTGCGGTCTCAGTTCGTGCTGTCCTCAAAAAATGTCGCTCGACGGGCCGACTCCTGTGATCTCGACTTCCAGTTCGGTGTCTATCGCGATCTCTTCCGTTAAATCGAAAGAAAACCTTCCGCGCTCCATGAGAGCTCCCTCTTCGTCAATCAAGTCTCCGATCCCTTCGGGCTTAACGATCCTCACCATGTAAACGTCATTTCCGTACTGCGATTCCTGCATGCGCGCTTGGACGTGATAAAGCATCACGGTGAGGTCCGCCGTTACTTGTTCAGAGGCAGCGAGAGAACAAGACACAACAACGGCTTTTGCTGAATAACTAAAGCTCATTTTTTAACCGCTACCATCCTGATCACGTTTCTTGGGTCGGCTTCTCTTTTGGCGGTCGTGTCGGCCAGGAAACGGCCGCGGCGTTGCCAGGCGGTCTAAGGTCGAAGCGGATCGCCGTTGCCCATTCGGATGAGGTTATCGATTTTAAAGACGTTTCGGCGAGCCACACCGTTGCGTAGATGGCGTAACAATTCCAACTCTGGTGCGCGATTGAAATAATGGTGTCGTTGAAGAGCGTCGCCTGTTCTGAGAAGCGCTCCGACCAACCAGACGCGGCCTAGTTCCTCGACCATAGCTGGATCGGGTACGCGCCAGGTCTAGAAAATGATTGAAGTGGGAACGGTGGAAGGTGCCATCTTTGCGAAAGATATACTCCTCAGGAACGATTACTCCAGGGTGAGCCAGTTTTTTCGCCAGCGGGGTGGCGGCAACCTGAATCGCCGCTACATGGGTGTAGTAGCCATCCGCGATTCGTTCGATCATTTGACCAATATCAAAAGCCGCTTGGTCCGCTCTCATCGGGTGTGATGGAGATTGTGATTGGATTTCTCTAACCTCCTTTTGCAAGTGCTTGGGAATCAGGAGAATGGCTAGGGGGAGAATCGAACTCCCGACACGAGGATTTTCAGTCCTCTGCTCTGCCAACTGAGCTACCTAGCCGTTTGACGGGGAGCGGGCAATATGAGTCGCCTGCACCACGACGCAAGAGGAAAATTGGCCGTGGCCAGCATCTGGCCTCTGGGATCTTGTTTTGGCTAGGCTCGGGCGGTGTCGACCTGATCGATTACCCCGGCGTGACATCCAACGATCAGTTCGA
This sequence comes from Verrucomicrobiota bacterium, assembly GCA_019239825.1. Classification (GTDB taxonomy): domain Bacteria; phylum Verrucomicrobiota; class Verrucomicrobiia; order Chthoniobacterales; family JAFAMB01; genus JAFAVN01. The sequence goes on from JAFAZK010000162.1 coordinate 1,447, forward strand.
TCGGACGGCAACAGACCTGGCAGTCTTCGATCGTCGCATACCCTCCGGCAGAGGTGTCCACAAACGTGGTAAAGATAGCTCCACAGTAAGGGCAGACCACCTCGACGTCTTCTTCGAGGTTCATGGGGCCTAAACTAACCCTAAGTAGCAATTCGAGCTACACCAAAAGACTATATAACTGAATATATGTGTGTTGGGAAGATAACCGTGTGCGCGTTCGGGGTTGTCCGCGTTTCGGCATTCGTTCGCAGACCAAATCGTACTCGTCCTCGTCCTCGATTTGACGGGTGTTCCTCCGAACAGCCCCGGAAGGGTTCCAGATTCTTTCCCGGTATCGAATTTTCGAGCGCCGAGTTGGCTTTGAGCGACCTAAATGTCCAAAAGATCGCCTCATTATCTTTCGAAAACGCTGGGCCAAACGATTTCGAGGATGAGAACGACGAGGGTGATGAGCGGCGGGGACGTTCTTAATTTTTGGGCCAAACGACAACGGCTCGGCAGCGTTTCGGCCTACGAAGATCTATCCGCGTGATGTACGGTCGGCTCCGCGAAACATTTTAGGTTGTTCGGGAGCATCTACCAAAGATTTAGGCGGCCTATCCTCCTAGGGCACTCAGAATCTTCGCTCCGTCAGGGCTTCCTAGACCCGTTGTTGGGTCCCAGCCGGGGCCGGCGCTGAACGCGCCGTTATTCCCGGAAACGATATCGTGGAATGCCGACGGATTTTGATACAGGGCGGCGTTAACCGATCCGACTCGAGATTTGCCGTTCTGCAACAAGGCTTGATTGATCCGGGCGAAAAGCCCTGCGTAAAGCGGCGCCACGGCGCTGGTTCCACCAATTGTGGTTGTGCTCCCGTCGATGATGACTTGGTAACCGGTAACCGGGTCGGCATCGCCGGCGACGTCGGGTACCCCACGGCCGCCCGCCTGGGTCGTTGGTGCAGGGACATTCACGGAGTCCTGGTAGGACGGTTTTGGGAAAAAATCGCTGACACCGCCGCCGGTCGCTCCTTCGTTGCTCGCGGTTTCGTTCCAGACAACCTCGGAAGTGATGATATCCGTGGAGGTGTTGGCCACCAAAGTGGTGCCCCCACACCCGACTACGAACGGAGATGACGCAGGAAAATCGACGTGATTGGCGCCATCCGATGCACCGTCGGAAGATCCGTTATCGCCTGCTGCGACAAAGACCGTTTTCCCCATCGTGCCGGCATCTTGAAAAGCCTGGTTGAAAGTGGTCATCGACTGCGTGGTAAAGGTCGATTCCGGGCCGCCCCAGCTGATCGAGATCAAGGTCACAGCGGAATCGTTAACCGCAGTTGTGACCGCATCGATAAACCCTTGATCGGTGTTCGGCGCAAAAAATACTTTGATGGCGGCGCCAGGCGCAATTGAGCCGGTAACCTCAATATCGAGTTCGACCTCTCCATCCGCGCCGTTGGGGTCGCCGGTCGGGCTATTGGTTGCTCCATCGACGGATACCGCAGTCACAGACGGCGCGGGACTGACACCCAATTGCTGGAAATAGTTGTCTAGATCGGTCTGGTTGTAACCGCCGCCCAGCTCGATGATACCAATAGTCTCACCTTGCCCGGTGAATCCTCCCGGAAAATCGTAGATCGCTGCTAGTTGCAGAGGGGTATAGGTCTCTGGGGTCACAGCACCTGGGGCAGCCGCTTTTTTGCTCAAGATCCGGAAGTGAGCCCGAGCTTTGGGCCGGTTATCAAACCCGAAGATCCCGGTGATGATATTCTCAAAACTAGCAGGGATCCGAATCGATCCTTGACGGAGCCGGTAAACAGCGCCGGCGTAGCGGTAGTGTTGGAGGTTGACACCAAATGCTTCGTTCAACCTTGCCGCGGTCCCGGACAAAGTTACAGAACGGCGCCCAAGATTGTGCCCAAGGACACTAAGCTGCTTGGCTTCCGCGAAATTCTTTACTGCGTCAACGTCCGCCGGGTCGGCGCCGAATTTGTGCGCGAATTGCTGGGGGGTCAGGTAAACATGATTGCCCGGACCGGAGGTTTGCTCGACGTATTCTTGTAACCCGCTGGGGTCTTTGGAACGGAGATAGACCGTCACTTCTATCTGCGTGTCAGCGGGGCAAGGGCCGATTAATTCCGCCGTGGATGGGACTTGAAGCTCGGAGCCGGGCAAAGGGAGACCGTCTGAATCCTTCATGATGTGACAGGGTGTGTTTGTCCTAAGAGTTGTTCTAGGTGATTAAAGGCCGTCGAGATCGGCCGATATTACTTATGCCTCTGGAATAGGAGCGCTCCACCGCTTTTCACAGATTTCTTTAAAACCGGACGAGCAAAAGCTCGTCCCTACCGATCTGCACCTTGTCGTTCTCGTACTCGTTGTCGTCCTCGAAGTGGTCTTTCGAAGAAGTTCGTTCTACCCAGCGCCTGGAGGGGAGCCGCTCTGGCCCGTGCCCAGTCACCCCGCGGATTTCGTTTCAACGCGAATACGGCCTAAACGCGTGAAAGCAGGCGGCTCCCGCTAATAACCCAGCGCGATGCAGCTCTGTGAGCCCAGTGTAAGTGAATGGGAGGCACGAGTGAATGCATCGCGCTGGGTCGTTTGCGGGAGCCGCTTGTTTTCACCCGTTTAGGTCGCACTAACGATTAGACAAAAATTGCGAGGGCGGCGGGACACGGGCCAAAGCGGCTCCCCTCCAGGTGATGGGCGATCACACATCACAAGAACGTGCCAACCATTTCGAGGACGAGGACGAGAGCGGCTAGGCGCTGCGCGCAACATACGCCGAACGCCAAACCCCGAACGCCAAACGCTACCCCGCTCGATAGTGCAAGCTCACCGATCGATACACGTCGGTGTTTCGCTCAGCCGAATAGAAGAAAAGCTGGATGCTGCTGCTTGGCTGTTGCCACTGATAACCGACCACGGTTTCCATCACATCGCCCTCCGGCTTTTTATCCCGGGCCAGAACCGTGGCCGGCCCGTACTTGGCTTCGAGTTTTTCCCGGGCGCTATTTAAAAAATCTTCATAGGCAACCAAATCCCAATCTGATCGCTCGTATTGAAGCTCCACTTCAACCAAGGTCTTCTCGGTCCCAAAATAGATGATGGTCCGTTTCAGACTCGGTTGGAGCAGTCCTTCTACTGTCCAGGCATCGCGTCCATGGACCTGGTCCCGGCTAACGATGTGGGCTTGGGCTTTAGTAACGACCGTCTCGATTGCTTTTTCGGATTCGCCCCAATGAAAACCAAAAGGCGGGGTTATCTGTTCGGGAATAACATTTTGAGCAGTACTTCGTGTTAGCCCAGCGAACCAGATCAATGCGATTATCCATCCAGCAATCCTTTTCAACATATAGAACCGCCTCCGGCAAGGACCCTACATCGCTTACCTGTGACGGTAGGGCGACAATGTCGAAGCGTCGAGGCGTTTTCAACCGCGAATTGACCGAAGACGAAGATCAACCGCAGATGAACGCAGATAGACGCAGATTAAGACGAACAAACCGCGAATGGACGCGAAAGGGGTACCGACAGGTTCCTTAGCATAAGATCGACGTTGGGTACCAGTTAGCAACGTCGTGAGTCCCAGATCTAAAATCCACGTCAGTCTGCGTTCGCCGCGGTTGGTTTTGTATTCCTTCGTGTCCTCGCGGTTTCACTTGGTTTCATCTGCGCTTCGTCGCAAAATTGTAACGAGAAAATGTTTTAACTAACTCGCTTGCCTGCCTACAATCCTGGCGCGTGAGATTTGGTCTCCTGGGCGCGCTGATTTGTTTGTTGGTCGGCTGCGAAAAGGTGGAGTCGACCGACGAGAAGAGTCCGGTACCAAAGGACGCGGTCCG
>JAFAZK010000185.1 GCA_019239825.1 Verrucomicrobiota bacterium
CTCAATTCGCTCCCTGGTACCCACCGACACTTTTCCAGGTTCCTGACCCCGAATCGTATGGACACAGAATTTTCGACCGCGACAGTTGGCCAGCCAATAGCCGTCGCGCAGCGCGCTCCTGTAGTTCTATTTACCATTACCGTTGCTGTCCTGATCACCAATCTTTTCGGGCCTCAAACGCTGGTGGGTCTGATGGCTTCCTCCTTCGGACTCTCAACCGCCGCCAGCGGCACGATGGCAATGATCGCAACGATCGGTTACTCGGTTGGTCTTTTTTTTGTAGTCCCTCTCGCTGACCTGGTCGAGAACCGACGCTTGATCATCTGGATGCTAACAAGTGCTAGTCTGTGTGCTATCGGTGTTGTTCTAGCACCGAACGCGATGGTGCTGTTTCCCTTACTGTTCGTCTTGGGAGCTTCCTGCACGGTGATTCAAATCCTGATGCCGACGGCTGCCGCCATGACTGAACCCGCACATCGAGGCCGCGTCCTCGGCGATATTATGAGCGGTCTGATGGTAGGGATTCTCCTTTCGCGTCCCGCAGCCAGCTTTCTCGCAGGAATCTGGGGTTGGAAAAGTTTTTTCGCAGCCAGCGCCATTTGCAGCGCGCTGCTCTGCGCGACGCTTGCCATCGGTCTTCCCGTGCGACGCCCCGCGACGAATCTCACTTACGGGACCTTGATCGGATCGCTGTGGGAACTTATCTGGAATGAACCCGTGCTGCTCAAGCGGTCCATCATGGCTGCCATCGTAATGGCAGCATTCAATCTATTCTGGACGTCAATCGTCTTTGTGCTCGGAACAGCTCCATTTCATCTGAAGCAGCATGGCATCGCCATCTTCGCTTTGGTAGGCGCCGGCGGTGCAGTCGTAACTCCCTTGGTGGGTAGAATGGCAGACAAAGGCATGGGACAGCGAGCGACTAATATTGCCCACGTCGTCTTGATTGTCGGATTCGGTGCGGCAGCAATCGGCGGACTTGTCTTTCCATTGCCGATTTACTTGCTGCTGGGTTTGCTTGGCCTGAGCGCGGTCACGCTGGATGTCGGCGTATTGGGAAATCAAACGGTTGGCCGCTACATGATCAACCTCCTGCGTCCGGAAGCCAGAGGCCGTATCAATGCGATCTATGTAGGCATATTTTTCCTAGGGGGAGCCATTGGTTCGACGGCAGCCGGCATGCTCTGGACTACCGGCGGATGGGCTGCGATTTGTTTGGGCGGCGCCGTGTGCGGCTTACTCTCCTTCATCGTGGATTGTGTCTTCCGTCCCGGAAATCCACTAGAGAAGTGAGGGCTCCAATCGAGGTTTCTCATGCTCCAGTTGAAAAAGAAATCCTAGAGGTCAATTTCGCATCGTGCGCCTTTTCTTCCGCCCCTCCGGGGCGGAGCATTTCTTGATGGGTACCCGGGGTTAAAACCCCGGGCTGAGTCCTTTAATCCCTCCGGGATAGATACAGCGAATCCTACGGGACAGTGCCGAGACACCGGAAACCTAATGCTGGTTCCGCCCATCCACGGACAACCCCCGGAGCACTTTCGCCCGCTTCGTATTCACCGGCTTAATGACGCATTCGGCCACCTCGTCCAATTGATTCAATTCCTTCGCGTGACGCTGTCCCCAGGCGCAAAGCGCTACTAACACGGGTTCCAGACTTACCCCCAGCGCGGTTGCCGAATACTCCACCCGAGGCGGAACCTGCAGGAAGATCTCTCGGTGGACCAGGCCGTGTTCTTCCATCTCCCGAAGCTGTTGGATCAATACTTTCTGGCTGGCGTTGGGCACCAATCGCCCAAGCTCCGAGAGCCGCTTTTTGCCGCTGAACAAGTGATAAAGAATAACCGCTTTCCATCGGCCTGAAATCACCTTCAAAGCGCGTTCGGCCGGTAGCGCCGGTAGTTTCTTGATGGCCGCTGCCATACTTACCTGCTGGTCAGTATATGATGAAAGGGTCTGTAGCGCCAGTGCGGATGGTACGACTAACGTTTACTATGAACACGCCAGCTACTATGCAAGCAGCCCAACTCAGCCGGTTCGGTGCTCCCGACGTTCTCGAAATAGTGGAGTTGCCCATGCCAAGCCTTGGACCGGGTGAGGTCACGGTCCGGATCCGAGCCGCCGGCATCAACTTCTTCGAGACTCTCGTTCGCCGGAACCGCTATGCGGTTACACCACACCTTCCCATTGTTCCTGGCGTCGAAGTTGCCGGCGTAGTCGAAGCAGTGGGTGAAGGTGTCGATCCGGATCTAATTGGGAAGCGTGTCGCCGTACCATTGTTCGCAGTTGGTCGCCCGGCGGGCGGATACGCTGAGTATATCTCGGTTCGCGCGTCCGACGTTGTTGTGATCCCTGATGGCCTCCCTTTCGAGCAAGCCGTCGCGTTACTAGTTCAAGGACTAACCGCCGCCCTTTTGGTCCGGCAAAGCGCACCTCAAGCAAAAACCGTCGCCGTGACCGCCGCGGCCGGCGGGGTTGGTTCACTCCTCATCCAAGTCGCAAAAAAGGCCAACACGAAGCAGGTCATCGCTCTGGCCGGTGATCCGAATAAGCTGGAGGTGGCCAAATCGTTAGGCGCTGATTTCGCCTTCAACTACCAAAGTCATAGCTGGATCGATCAAGTGAAAGACGCAACCGACGGGAAAGGAGCAGACATTATTTATGACACCGTGGGCGGTCCGATAACCGGAGCATGCCTTAATGCTTTAGCGCCGCTCGGTGAACTGGTTTTCGCCGCCCTAAACCGGTGCCAACTGACGGCACGCGCTTTGGAAACCATGTTCAATCAGAACCAATCTATTAAAGGATTCGCGCTCCTCCCGCTGTTGGACGCCGTTACTTTACGCGACGAGCTTTCCAGGCTGTTCAACCTTGCCCAAGCCGGGTGCCTGAAGGTATTGATAGGCGGCCGTTATCCACTGGAACAGGTCGCAGAAGCACACCGAGCGTTGGAGAAGCGGCTCACAACCGGCAAAGTCGTCCTGATTCCGTAAAAGCCGTTGGTGGGCGAGGCTCCCGAACGACCTTTCCCTTGAACCAGAGCAGCCGATGACCTTGGCCAAAGGATGTGAATAGGCCTAACCGCGCGCCGACTTGTCCGACGTAGCTTTGATACAACTTGCGACCGAGAGTATGCGGGGTTAGCGAAGTCGGAGCCGTGACCATCGCTACACCACGGCTCGGCACGCTCTCAGGCCTACTAACACCATTCGGCAAGACGCACCAACCTCTTCGGTTCGACCACAAGGCCGTTCGGGAGCCTCGCCCCCAAAGGGGTTTGTCCCAAAGATCGCCCAACCTTTCACCTCTCACCAATCACTTCTCACCTTCCCTAGTTTGCCCGTAATACGCATCTTTCCCGTGCTTCCGGAAAAAATGCTTGTTCAACAGGTGATCAGGAATCGGCTGGACCTGGGGATTGAGCTGAATCGCGCGGTAGGCCATTTCTGCCACAATCTCGAGAGCAGCTGCATTTTCCACCGCCTTCTTGCCGCTGGGGCCCCAAACAAAAGGTCCATGGCTCGCCACTAAGACCGCGGAGACTTCATCCGGACTGAGCTTTTGAAACCGTTCAACGATTACGTTGCCGGTTTCCCATTCGTAACCCGCATCAATTTCGGAAGCCGTTAATGGGCGAGTGACCGGCACCTGGCCATAGAAATAGTCTGCATGCGTAGTCCCTAAACAAGGGATCGCTCTCCCCGCTTGGGCAAACGAGACGGCGTAACGCGAATGCGTATGCACGATCGAGCGAACCCCGTTAAAAGCCTGAAACAAGCGCCGGTGTGTCGGCGTATCTGAAGAAGGCCGCAGGGATCCTTCTACTACGTTTCCTTCCAGATCGACAATCACGATGTCCTCTACCCGGAGGACGCTGTAGTCGACACCGCTCGGTTTAATCGCAAAAATCCCGCGACCATGATCCGCAACACTGACGTTACCGAACGTCAGGTCGCACAGCTTGTACTGTGGCAACAACAAGTTGGCTTCGAAGCATTCAGCCCGTATATCGCTGTAACCGCTCATAAAAGAATTAACCACGAATGGACGCGAACGAACGCGAAAATAGAGGCGAAGCAAAAGGCGAAGCGCAGATTAACACGGATTTGCGCAGATTCGCTTTCGGGAATCGGGTCCGCCGATCTTACCGATCCTTATCTGCGTGCATCTGTGTTCATCTGCGGTCGGATTGATTTCTCTTTTTCTTCGCGTCAATTCGCGTCCATTCGCGGTTGTTCTCTAAACTGCTCTTAATGCAACGCCCCATTGTAGAAAACGTTCTCGCCCGGATAGGGCATCGGGGCCGGGAGCGGCGTGTAGATGTTTTCCATGCCGATCATTTTGAAAGCGTCGTAGAGGACGGCGGCACAATGACCGAAGGCTACAGCGGCATGATGATGGAACCGGCCGAGAAGAAGATGCCGGTAAAATCTGCTAAATCCGGGGAGATAGGCCGTTCCCGTACATCCGAAAGTCTTGGGATCAAGGTCCAGGAAATGACCCTCCAGCAAATAAGCCTGCATCTTGTCCCCGGTCCCATGCACCTGCACGACCGTGATCGGTGAAGCCGCAAATTGACCTTCGATAGTACCACGGGTGATATCCGCCGGTGTATCCGGTTCCATCATCCGCTTCATGATCACCTGGTATTTCATCTCCGGGTTCTTCAGCAGCTTTGTGGATGCGTTACCGCAATGGAACATCCCTACCATGTCTTTGATCGGATAATCCTTGAGGCTCGCATGCAGATCCTTCGGAATGCTATGGTTGATATCGAGAATCCCAACGGTTTCGTTAGAGGCATATTGGCCAAGCAGCTCCGCGATTAGAGAGTAACAGTCGTTTTCGCAAGCAATCGGGAACCCACCCATCGCCATTCGTCCGTTAATGAAGCAGGGAACATGGCGCAGACTCAGCTCTTGCTCCGACCAGCATTGAGTAGCCGCTCCGGACAATTTCAACTGGTCGCGAAAATTCTTAATGGCGCGTTCATAAACCGAGAGTCGATCAGCAAAATCCTCATCGGGAATACTGGGCACCTCCCGCTTCATATCAGCCTTGATCGTTTGCGTCTCCTCCCCTTTCGCCCTGATCCGTTTGATCTCATTTTGCAGGTCGAACAACCCCAGCTCTTCGACTTCGATCCCTATCGAATTGACCGAGGCAAGATTGTAATTGCAGGTCTCAAAATCGCGCGGGCGAGGTCCGAACAATCCTACCGTCGCGTTGCGGATTCCTTTGACGACTTTCACCACTTTGATGAAATGCGCGATTTCTTTTACGCCTTCTTCCGCGCTTACCACCGGAAACTCCGGCAGATGCACTCGCTGAGCCAGCCCGCGTTTGCTTACCGCCAACGCCGCCGACAAAAGTCCGCAGAGAGCGTCTCCCCGCTTTTCTAATAAGGTCGCACCTGACTCTTCTGCCGCAGCAATCATCATTACCGGGCCTTCGAAAAGCTTGATGAAGTACGCGTCTTCGATCTCAGGCGAAAAGTTACCTAGATAGTAAACCACCGCGTCGCATCCGGCCTGTTTAAATTGCCGAGCGGCTTCGATCGCATGATCCTTGGTTTCAATAATCTGGCTTGGACCCTCGGGAACGAATGGCTCGATGCCGGCCTGGCGACATCCGGCTAAGAGCCGCTGCGTCCGTTCTTCGGAAAGGGACCGCGGAAAGCAATTCCGAGAGGCTGAAACTAGACCAAGCTTGATATCAGGAGAGTAGGTGCCAAGGGGGAGATACATGGAGCGGTAAGAAGTGAGAGGTGAGAAGTGATTAGTGAGAAATAAGACGTCGGCGCGAGCGAGCAATATTCAGTA
>JAFAZK010000306.1 GCA_019239825.1 Verrucomicrobiota bacterium
CCGTATCCCGCGTGTCACCATTCCAGTACGTACGGGGCGAGACCTTGCCCGTTTGGTGGAGGTTGGGGCACTCGACCAGAAGTTAAAAAGTTTGGGCCAAAACAGCGCAGTGGAATTTAATCAGCGGCTATTGAGCTTGATGCAAAAGAATAAGGAGAAGTAAATGGGGTTATTGAACAAACGTTCGGGGCCTGAGAAAGTTAAGCGAGAAGTGACCATCGTTAATAAGCTTGGTCTGCATGCTCGCCCTGCCGCGATGTTTGTCCGAGTGGCGAATAAGCATCGGGCTGAAATCTGGGTCGAGAAAGACGGAGAACAGGTCAACGGCAAAAGTATAATGGGACTAATGATGCTGGCTGCCGGACAAGGAACGAAGTTATTGATTTCCGCAGAAGGCTCAGACGCTGACAAGGCGGTGCAAGAGCTTGAGACGCTAATTCAAGGCAAGTTTAACGAGGAATGACCATTGCTCCCCCGCGCATCCAATCATTTTACGCAAACCCTTTCTTTTCTAATCGAATCTTCCGTTTCTTTCATTAGGTTCTGATCTCGAATGAGTGATGAGGAAGTACGGCTTCGAGGTGTCGGCGTTTCCGCCGGAATTGGTCGCGGCACTGTCTTCATCCACCATCCGGAGGACGAAGAACCCCCGAAGAAGAAGATAGATAGCAGCGACGTCTCCGGAGAGATTGCGCGGTTCGAAGCTGCTCTTATAGCTACCAGGGCGCAGATCCTGGAGATGCAGCAGAAGATCGCCGAAGCGATCGGCGCCAAGGACGCGAGTATTTTCGACGCTCACCTGCTGGTCGTCGAGGACCACACTTTGATCGACGAGGTATTGCGCACCTTGCGACGTGACCTGTGGAATGTGGAGTTTGTCTTTTCCGAGGTCGCTAACCGCTACGCGCGCACGTTGAGTGAGATCGATGATCCGTATCTGCGGGAGCGAGCCTTCGATATCCACGATGTCACCAAAAGGATTATCCGCAATCTGCTTGGGCGATCCGGGCGGCCGTTATCGCAGATGGAAGAACCGCACATTATCGTGGCGCATAACCTTACTCCATCTGACGCCGCTACGTTGAATAGGCAGTATGTCCTCGGTATCGCGACTGATATCGGCAGCCGGACTTCGCACACAGCCATCATGGCTCGTTCGCTCAATATCCCGGCTATCGTTGGCCTCAAAGACGCGAGTTCTCGCCTGAAGAATGGCGATCACGTGCTGTTGGATGGAAATACCGGTTTGCTGATTCTCAATCCGGCAGATCAAGCGTTGTGGGAGTACGGAGAGCTGGAGGTACGGCTCGAGCAGGTCGAAGAACAGCTGACCAGCCTGCGGGATACCGCGTGTGTCACTACCGACGGCACGGAGATTATTCTCTCGGCAAACATCGAGCTTCCTGAGGATGTTAGCCTCGTCAACCAAGCCGGCGCTCGAGGTGTCGGACTTTACCGGACAGAGTTCTTTTTCCTGAACAAAACAGAGCTGCCGAACGAGGAGGAACAATTTCGGGCATACCAGGCGGTCGCGCAGGCCGTCTATCCGCAAACCGTCATCATTCGAACGTTGGACTTGGGAGGGGATAAGTTTCTGAGCCATTCTCATATCCCGATGGAGATCAATCCGTTCCTGGGTTGCCGAGCGATCCGGTTTTGCCTGGAACGTCCGGATATCTTCAAGGCTCAGCTTCGGGCGATACTGCGTGCCAGCGTTGCCGGTAATGTGAGGCTTATGTATCCGATGATCTCGGGATTATCCGAGCTACGCCAAGCCAACGAGGTCTTAGAAAGTTGCCGTGCAGAGCTGCGGACGGATGGAATCCAATTCAACGAAGAGATGGAGACCGGTATTATGATCGAAATACCGAGCGCCGTTTTGGTGGCAGATGCTCTCGCCAAGGAAGCGGATTTCTTCAGCATCGGCACGAACGATCTGATTCAATACACCGTGGCGGTTGACCGGGTAAACGAACGCATCGCCCATCTTTATGAACCAACCCATCCGGCCATTGTTCGTCTTTTGGAGATGACGGTTACAGCGGCGCACTCGAACGATATTTGGGTGGGGGTTTGCGGGGAGATGGCGGGTGAAGTGGCTTTGACACCGCTATTGGTCGGGCTGGGCGTCGATGAATTAAGCGCTAGTCCAGGGCTGGTGCCGCGGGTCAAAAAAGCGGTCCAGACGCTGAACGCGAAACAATGTGCGCAACTCGCCGCCGAGATCCGCACGATGACATCCGCCACCGAGATTCTAGCTAAGTGCGAGGCGGTAGCTAGGAAGCATTATCCTGAGCTGTTGACCTTGTCAGGCGGAGCGGAGTGAGGGCAGCGCTACAGTAAGCAGTAAGCGGTAAGCGGTGCAGTTTAGGGCGCTAAGCCGACGCTGGAGGGGAGCCTTTGGCACGCCACCAACGACCCCGCCTGTTATTGCCAGCAGCGAGGAAGGCCTAAATTCAGGTTAAACGAGCGGCTCCCGCGAATTACCCAGCGAAAGGTTGCCAAAGCGGTTGTTCGGATAGTCTAGTTCACACGCTGGCAGACAAAGCACGCGTTGAAACGTTTGCGGGAGCCGCCTCTTGCCCAGGTCTGCAGTCGTTCAACGCCCCGGGGACGAACATCGCGAGATCGGCTGAGGGTACGGGCCAAAGCGGCTCCCCTCCAGTGTCGGTTCAGCGCCCTAAACTGCACCGCTAACCGCTTACTGTTTACTTTTCTTCATTTACGGATTGCCGCTCCCCCGCGACCCGGCAACCCGTTTATAATAATTTGTGACCCGACACTCACAGAGCTGGCTCTGCGTTTCTTCGTGGATGATGGCAACGGAGTGAACCGCTAATGCTTGTGACCGGCGCAAAAGCCGAGCAATGGCAATAACGTGACCGGATTTTGCTGAGCGGAGATGGGATCCGTTGATCTCGATCCCGACCGGGATCACTTCTTCCGGGTTAATGTCCCAAGCGGAATGCATGCTGGCGGCGCTTTCGGCCAGTAGCAGGCTAATTCCGCCATGTAATAGACCGAACGGCTGCAGAGTTGCCGTTGTGATGGGTATACGCAGGGTTAACCCGTTTTCGTCGACCGATACAACCGCGGCTCCCAGCGGTTCAAGAGCCGTGTTTGGAATGAGCCGTTGAAAGTCAGCCAGCGATTTCAAAACAGAGACTCGAAATAATCGACTTTTGAAGTTTAGGGCGGCTATCCGGTCGTCCTGGTCTCGCGGCCGCGGGACGGCAGCGCTCCGCGGAAGTGGTTACAGTTTCATCCTGTTATCGGATGCTGGTTAATCCATGCGAGAGTTTGAGCCGCGCTTTTGTCCGGAGGAAATACCGGGTAAAGAACGTGGGTAATTACGCCGTCATCAACGATCAAGGTTAAGCGCTTGATCAGCGTTTTCCCGTCGAAATCAAATGTCGGCAGGTTCAGCGCGTGAGTTAGAGCCAGGTTCTCATCGGAAACTAGCAAATAAGGTAGATGCAGGCGTTCCGCGGCCTCTCGTTGATAGGATGTACTCTGGGTGCTTAACCCGAACAGCTGGTTGACTCCGGCTCGTTGCAGATTGGCGTACTCGTCTCGGAAGCCACAATTTTGCGGAGTGCATCCTCGCGCCCCCGGAATTTCGTCCCAGGTCGCCGGTATTGGTTTTCCCGGTACGCCCGTTTTCGGGTAGCAAAAAATGACGCTTCGACCGCTCAGGCTCGAAAAGTCGACAGCGGATCCGGCAGTCGTTGCCAGCGCCAATTGCGGCAGCTTCAAAGCGGGAAGGTGAGCACATCCGCCATCATCTTGAGGTACCGGTAAGTTGTCAGGAAGAGAAAGAGACTGAGACATGAGACGGAGAGTTATAGATTTTAAGTTCTAAGTTCTAGGTCGGCTTGGCTCAGAGGACGGCGGATAGGATTCGCACGAACTCTTCGAGCCCAGTTTTGTCGTTGTCGTCGAAGCGGGCGAACTCGGGGCTATCGATATCGAGGACGCCGACCAACGCGCCGTTTTTGACAATGGGGACGACTATCTCAGAGTTAGATGCGCTATCGCAAGCGATGTGCCCTGGAAATTCGTGGACGTTTGGGACCACTAACGTCCGGCGCTGTTCAGCCGCGCTTCCGCAGACACCGTGCCCTAACTTGATCCGGATGCAGGCGATCTTTCCTTGGAACGGTCCAAGGACAAGTTCTTGCTCTTTGAGTAAATAAAACCCAGCCCAGTTAACCGCAGGCAGGCTCCAAAACAGCAAAGCAGCGGAATTGGCGAGATTAGCGATCAGGTCGCTTTCACCGGTCAGTACGCCTTGCAATGCCCTGTGGATCTCTGGGTAGAGAGCTTTTTTATCGGTGCTATCGGGTGGTGCGATTGCTGATGAGAACATCGTTACTTTAGGGAGATCCGGCGAATGTCGTTCTAAATCTAGCCGGATATCGACGGTAGGCAAAGGATGGCGGAACTCGCCTTAGGCTCGTTCCGCAATAGCCGATAGCCAATAGCCAACGCGAAGCGAAACAGCGAGATGTGGAGTGGCGTGCAAGTGGACTTAGTGGACCGAGGGGACGGAATGGACCTAGAAAGGGCGACCTCACTCGCCTTGGCTATTGGCTATCGGCTATCGGCTATTGCGGAACGAGCCTAAGGCGAGTTCCGCCTACCATTCCACCTGTTGGAACCGATCAGCGACGGCTTCTGCATTCTCGCGGGAATTGAACGCCGAGACTCTGAAGAAACCTTCCCCTTGAGCGCCGAATCCTGCGCCTGGGGTGATCACCACCTGGATATCATTTAAAATCTTATCAAACACTGCCCAACTCCCGTAACCCGCCGGAGCTTTGACCCAGATGTATGGCGCATTGATCCCGCCGTAGGCGGTCAAGCCGGTCTTTTGCAGGGCGGCGTCGAGCAGACGCGCATTTCCTAGATAGTGCTCAACCAGGGATCGAATCTGGTTTTGGCCAGCCTTGGAGTAGAGGGATTCTGCACCGCGCTGGACCGGATAGCTGACGCTATTAAACTTAGTGCTAAATCGACGATGCCAAAGCGGATGTAGCGTTTTGCTCTCGCCGGATTGAGTGCCGGCTTTCAATTCCTTCGGTAAGATCGTGAATCCGCAGCGCACGCCGGTGAAGCCTCCATTTTTGGAGAAACTGCGGAACTCGATCGCACATTTTCTCGCCCCCGGAATTTCGTAGATAGAGTGGGGGATGTTGCCATCCGTAATGTAGGCTTCATAGGCCGCATCGAAGAGGATAATGGCGTCGGAAGCTAGCGCGTATTCGACCCAACCTGTCAGCTGGTCGCGGGTAGCAGTCGCTCCTGTAGGATTGTTCGGATAACAAAGATAAATTAGGTCGACTTTTTCTTTCGGCAGCGCTGGAACAAAGCCGTTGGCTTCATTGCAAGGCAAATAGATGAGGCCGGAATAAGCGCCGCTGGAGTCAGCTTCTCCAGTGTGACCAGCCATGACATTCGTGTCGACGTAGACCGGGTAAACCGGATCCATAACCGCAATGCGATTTTGGGACCCGAAGATATCGAGGATATTTCCGCAATCGCATTTAGAACCATCTGAGACAAAAACTTCGTCTGGAGTTACTTCTATTCCGCGAGATCGATAATCGCGCTCGGCGATCGCATCCCGAAGAAACTCATATCCTTGCTCCGGGCCATAACCGCGAAAGGATTCTCTGTGAGCAAGCTCATCGACGGCTCGATGCATCGCGTCGATGGCGGCGGCAGGAAGTGGTTCGGTGACATCCCCGATTCCGCAGCGAATGATATTCTTGGCCAGGCTCGGTTTCTCTTCGCCGAACTGTCTTACCCGGCGAGCGATTTCTGGGAATAAGTAACCGGCCTTGAGCTTAAGATAGTGATCGTTGAGGTATGCCACAGCCTGCATCCTTTATCCGGTAGGCGCCGGGACGCAACGCATTTGTAAAGGTGCTTTATAAAAGCAGAACGCTCCGGCATGGGCCGGAGCGTTCTACCTGAGTTGGGTTCGAACCTTAAGGACCGAATCCGTGCTCAGTAGAGCAAAAACATTTACCGGTTACTTGGCGGCCGAGAAGTTCTTTTCGGCCTGGTCCCAGTTCACAACGTTCCACCAGGCTTTCAGGTAGTCCGGTCGTTTATTTTGGTAAAGAAGGTAATAAGAGTGTTCCCAAACATCGATCCCTATAACCGGTTTTAGACCTTCCATAATCGGGCTATCCTGGTTTGGGGTAGAAGTGATCTCGAGTTTGCCATCTTTGTTGACCACCAACCATGCCCAACCGCTGCCAAATCTACTGGCGCCGGCCGCTTGGAATTTTTCTTTGAAGGCATCAACGCTCCCAAAGGTCGCGGTGATGGCTTCAGCTAGTTTTCCTTTGGGGGCACCGCCGGCGTTCGGAGCCATGATTTGCCAAAAGAAAGAGTGGTTGGAGTGACCGCCGGCGTTGTTCCGGACTACCGTGCGAATCGATTCGGGAACCTGATTAAGATTAGCGATAAGCTCGTCAACAGGCTTCGCCGCTAGATCCGGATGGTCCTTCAGCGCATTGTTCGCGTTGGTGATATACGCTTGGTGATGCTTGTCATGATGGATTTCCATCGTCTTGGCATCGATATGCGGCTCTAGCGCGTTAAAAGGATAGGGTAGAGGAGGTAGTTCGTAAGCCATAGGATTTCATCAAAGAAACTGGTTTGAGCGAGCCTCGCAACAGCTTGTTCCTTGGCCCGCAGGAGCAACTAAACCCCTGGCGCCTAACGCGTCAAATCGATGCGCACTCAGGCGGTCGCCCTATTAGGCCATGGGGCGATGCGCGGTTGAGACGAGCTGCTCTCGTCCACCGCGTTCGTCCAAAGAGCGATATTCCGGCTACACCGGATGAGCATATGCTCATCGCTACCAATCCTTTAGTCGGTTACCCTCGGCTGGATCAAATCCGGTTGAGGTCGAGGGATAGATTCTGGGCCGTTGGCACTATCCAACGTAGGCGTGGAAGTCGGCAACGGTTCCGGGCTGTGTCGAACGAGCCCTTCTTCGATGAGCTCGGCGGCACAGAGGTGCATCGGGATATCGCGCGACGCGCTCAACTTCCGCAAAGCGGCTTGCATGTCTTCGGTAAGAATTATTTGAAGAAACGCTTTATGTTCTTCTTTGAGCCGGGTCCGCCGACGTCGTTGCGCTTCACGCAGTTGCAAGAGGCGTTTTCTGCGCTTCTGGGCTACTTGCTGAATCATACTGGGGGGAATCGCTCAACGATAAGCACCGCCAGCACGGAAGTCGAGCCCCCATAGTTTAAAAAATGATCAAGCATTCTTAGACTCCAGGGACTCGACGTCTGTGCTATGGCCGCCAAATCCGCCGCCGCCGGAGGATTCGGCGGCTTATTTCCTAATAAGGGTTCATTGCCATGATGAGCTAGAGTGGACCGTCGACGGTGACTTCTAGCGCCATAAGCGCGGCTGGCTGGCAAATCGTTGACGATTTGTTAACCAGTCAGGCTGTTGACATAGTGCCCGCTCACGCCTAAGCAAAGAACTTGTGGTAAACCTGACGTTTTCGTCTTCTTTGCCGGTTGACCGCCGGGAAGAGTTAGAAGCGCTGATGTTTTTCCACCCGCAGCAGGGTGAACATGAATCCGGGATCAATGCTTCAATCCTCAGTTATGGATTTCCGAAGATTATCGTAGAACACGATCAATTGAGGATTGGGATAGAAGGTCGGGAAGTTCAAACGTTATATGCCTTTTTGGATCGAGGCCGAGAGAAAGATCTGGCCGGAGTAATAGTTTATACCAGGACCGGAGACGACACGCTGGTGTTGTTGCACATGGCGGTGAAACCCGAGTACTCATACTCCGTCGGTTACCGCAACGAGCTGGTGCTAGTCCGCATTTTAGCTCAAGTGCGATCAATCGCGAAGAGGATAAAGGGAGTTAAACGCCTTTCGATTGCCTATGCCGGCCAGATTGTTCCCCGAGCAGAGATCTAGGAGAGATAGGTTCAAAGTTCTAGGTTTTACGTTTTAAGTTGGAAGTCCCAAAAAACGCCCCGAGGGTGGATCAAAGCTCGGCGCAGACGTTGAAAGTAAGACTTAAAACTAGAACTTTGAACTCTCATGGACGCAGTGTTGGCTGATATAACCGGTTATCTCGATGGGTTGCTGGATATCCCGGCGTTCCCGGACTATCCGAATGCGTTTAATGGGCTGCAGCTCGAGAATTCGGGCCGGGTTAGCAGAGTAGGCGCCGCGGTTGATGCGGGTCTGAAGGTGATTGAGATGGCGCTAAGCGAAAAGGTTGACCTTTTGCTAGTCCATCATGGGCTGTTTTGGGGCGGGTGTACGCCGATCTCAGGTCCGACCTACAAAAAGCTCGCGAAAGCGATTGGAGCGAATCTAGCAATTTATAGCGCACACCTTCCTTTGGATGCTCATCCCGAAATCGGAAACAACGTTCTCCTGGCGGCCGATCTTGGGTTGGCGCCGGTAGAGTCTTTTTTCGAGTTCAAAGGCCGGCGAGTCGGTTGTTTCGCTGATGTCGATCTCGATTACGTGACTTTGCTCCGGAGAATCGAAGAGAGATTTGCTCGGGCGGTTTGGCATTGCCATGCGGGGACAGAGCGGATTAAAAAGGTGGGGGTCGTTACTGGAGGCGCGGGATCTGATTTGGCCCAGGCAAAAGCCGAAGGGGTAGATACTTTCATTACTGGTGAAGGTCCGCATCACACCTTCACTTTGGCTGAGGAATTGGGAATCAATCTGATTTACGCCGGGCATTACGCGACGGAGACAGGCGGGGTAAAGGCGCTCGCCAATCGGGTGGCGAGCACGTTCAAGTTGCCCTGGGTCTTCCTCGATCATCCATCGGGACTGTAGGTATCCTTCGGTGTAGGCGGGCGCGAGGTCACGGGACTCCGGGGATCAGGAGCGATTCGTCCGTAATCAGTAATCAGTAATCAGTCGAACTCGTGTCTGGTCTGATTACTGGCACACTGATTACTCGATCCGCGCCGCCAGAACATTAGATTAACATTTCGAGCACGAGAAGAAGATGCAGACCGAGATACTGACCCGAGATTTCTTTAAGAAGCCGCCTCTGGTTTGTGCGCGGGATATGCTGGGGTGCACGCTAACATGGGGCGAAACGGCGGGGGTCATCGTTGAAACCGAGGCTTACGCGGAGCACGGTGATGAAGCAGCCCATAGTTTCGTGCGCAATTCGGCTCGCACTTTTATCAAGGATCAGCCACCCGGAGCCCTCTATATCTATTTGAACTACGGGGTGCATTGGCTGCTGAATTTCTTGACCAAGACGGACGATATCCGTGGGTTTGTTCTAATTCGGGCACTGCAGCCGGTTTCGGGACTGGAATTGATGAGACGGAGGCGCCGCGTGGACAAAGACAAAATGCTTTGCTCGGGGCCGGGAAAGCTCACGCAAGCGCTGGGGATCACCGCTCAGTGGCACGGAAGAGATTTCTTTTCTATCCCCGATGTTTCGCTGTCTCGAAACGCGAGGCGGCCACCTGTCGCAGTCGATCGTCGCGTCGGAATCACAAAATCCCCGGACTTCGAATGGCGGTTTTTGATCGCCAATTCGGAGTACGTTAGTTTAAAGATAAGAAAACCCGCCCCAGGTCGACTCTGAGGCGGGTATCAAATACTCGCCAGGCGCAGGCCTACTTCGAGTAACCGGTTGTCGTCTTCGCCGGTGCTGGGGGTGGGGTGTTGTTACTGTGGCAGGCTGACATGCCGAGGGCAACTACGGCAAAAGCCGCCAGGGTGATGCATTTCACAATCTTCATTATTTTTATCTCTCGCCTCCTTTCCTAGCTAGCAGCACTTTGGTATTAGGCTGAACGTTTGGTTCAGACAAATGCATTTTTTGTAAATTCGAACCCGACGGGCCGCAGAAGGAAAAGGCTTTCAATCCGAAGCGATTAAGATGGATTTTCCAGGGCAATATGGCCTTCATGGCGGATCTCGACTTCCGTCCCGACGTCTATCAGATCAAACAACTAAATAACGTTTTGGTTGCGGATTCTGATGCAACCATGCCTAGAGGGTCCCCAATTAGCTCTTTTTGGTCGCGCATTCACGTAGCGCGATTGAGTTTTGCGGGTAGGTTCTGGCTCCTTCCATGGCTAACGGTGTGAATTTGGCAATCGCGGGCGCAACCGGTGCGGTTGGCGCCGAATTAATCAAGTTGCTCGAAACTGGTGACCTTCCCGTCAACCGCTTAAAGCTCCTGGCCTCAGCAAAATCCGCGGGCAAAGAGCTTAAGTTTCGAGGCGAACCGCTAATCGTGGAAGAGCTAAAGGGAGATTCGTTTGCAGGGGTCGATCTGGCATTCTTTAGTGCGGGCGCTGGCACCTCTCGGGAATTTGCTCCGGCTGCGGTAAAACAGGGCGCGATCGTGGTGGATAATTCGTCGGCTTTCCGGATGGATCCTGATGTACCGCTCGTGATTCCGGAGATCAATCCGGACGACGCTCGTGCACATCGCGGCACGATCGCAGTTCCAAATTGCACCACGATTGTCGCTTTAATGGCGCTTTATCCCTTGCACAAAGCTTTTCACGTCAATCGGGTGATTGCAGCAAGTTATCAAGCTGTCTCGGGCGCGGGCGCTAAGGCGATTGCGGAGCTGACTAGTCAGACCGAAGCTTACTTGGCTGGTCAGACGGTTAAGCCAAGCGTGTTTCCGCACCCGATCGCTTTCAACGTTTTGCCTCAGGTCGACGTCTTTCTTGAGTCCGGCTACACCAAGGAAGAGGAAAAATTTAGGAACGAGAGTCGGAAGATTATGCATCATCCGACGTTCCGCGCGTCCATCACTTGTGTTCGGGTGCCGGTCTATCGGTCGCATTCCGTGGCGTTAACTGCCGAGTTTGCTAAACCGGTTTCTGTTGACCACGCCCGCGACGTGCTGGCTAAGGCGCCAGGAATTGAGCTGGTGGATGACCCCACCAAGTTGGAATACCCCATGCCGATCACCTCCTCCGGCAAAAGCGAGTGTGCCGTTGGCCGGCTGCGAATCGACTCGGCGTTGGAGAACAGTTTAGCGTTATGGAGCTGTGGCGACCAGCTCCTGAAGGGAGCTGCCCTCAACGCCCTGCAGATCGCGGAGTTGCTGCTGCGGTAAGGCGGGTGGTGGGGTGGACTCGCCAGTGGACGAAATGGAGTGGCCGCTTTCGCGAAAGGTGGCGGCAGCGACTCAACGGGCCCATTGGATCGGCTCTGTCCCCTAAAACACACTCTGTCGGCTGATCAGCGCCGTATCATATTGGAAACAAACCTCTTATGCGAAATGCATGCGTATTCAGGCGGAATGCAGCATATTCTTGTTCATTCTAGAAAAATATTGACGATGCATGCAT
>JAFAZK010000044.1 GCA_019239825.1 Verrucomicrobiota bacterium
TCCCGAGCAACTCGGTCTGCGGCAGATAAAGCGGAGGTTGCTGCGCAGCGGCCAGACGGGCAATCTCCAGGTTGAGCGACTCAATTTCGGTCTGCCGGCCGTTCCGAATATCTTGCAGGGTAGAGATCAATTGCTTCGATCCGGTACTGATGCGCATGATCTGCTCCATGACCTCGGTTTCGCTGAGACCAATGTTTAATCGGTCTGTGAGGGTGATGCACTCTTTTACTAATTGCCGGGCGAGTTGCACGGTGGCTTCCTCCCGCACAAAAACGTTGTTGTCTACATCGAGCAGGGGACAAAGAGAATTGAATACCGAGTTGATGATCGCTTTTTTCCAAATCTCTTTCTGGATATTCGCCTCTGCTCGGAACGGAAAGGCCTCCGTATTCAACCGTTCAACGCACTTGGCGAGCTCTGCTTCGGGGCCTCCGATGATACCGATGGGCGAAGCGGTTACCGGGTGGAATGAGAACTCAAATTCCGAGGTGGGCTGACTGGTTAAATAAAGAACACAACGGCAGACAGCGACGAATCCCGCATCGAGAAATGGTCGCTCAATCCCGACGCCATTTTGCATGATGACGAGCGGGCCGGTCGCTTTTCTCTCTTTGAGCAGATCAGCAATGGCCGGGTTCGTGTAAGCTTTGGTAGTGATTACCACGGTGCCATCCAGCCTGGTGAGCTTAGATAAAGAGATGGTCTCAATGGGAGCGGTTACCCGGTTGATGCCATCCCGGACCGTCACATTGATCGTGCTTTTCGGGACATCGTTTCTGCTGGTTCGAACCGCTACGACATTTCTGCCTGCGTTGGTTAAGTAAGTCGCCAGCGGGAACCCGACTGCTCCCGAACCGAGGATGTAAATGGTTTCGTGATTGTGCATAGCCGTGGATCGCGCTAGAATTCGATAGTACCCACTACAGAATCGATTTCATGCCGGATTCGGGCTGTCAAGACGTTATGTAGTGACATCTATAAAAAGCAAATGACCCAAAGAGGCCGCCCTCGCACTTTCGATCGTCAGACCGCCCTTCGCCAAGCCATGCAAGTGTTCTGGGCTCTCGGTTATGAAGGCGCCACGCTTAACGAGCTGCAAGCAGCCATGGGGGGAATTGCTCCCCCCAGTTTTTATGCGGCTTTCGGTTCCAAAGAAGAATTATTCCGGGAAGCAGTGGAGCTGTACAGTCGTACGCTGGGGGCTCCCATGATACAGGCGCTCGAGGAAGGGCCGACCGCGCGCGCTTCACTCGAGGCCCTGTTGGCGGCGGCGGTGGAATCCTTTTGTAAACGCGGGCTACCACGTGGCTGTTTCTTGGTTTTCGGAGCGTTTAATAGCGTACCTTCGAACAAAGATGTCGAAGAGCATGTGCGCGGTCTGCGTCTTCGCCGGCAAAAGGCAATCCAGCGACGACTGCAGCGTGCGGTCGATGAAGGCGAGTTATCAAAACACCTGAATCTCGCATCCTTGGCGGTGTTCTACACCACGGTGATAGATGGCCTAGCTATTCAGGCCCGAGACGGAGCCTCTCGGAAGGCCCTCGATTTCGCTGCAGATTGCGCCATGGGAGCCTGGGACTGCATGGTTCAGCGGAGTCGAACCGCCAAGCGAGAACATATGGACCGCAGATGACCGCAGATTTAAGCAGATTGAATCGGTCCGCAGAGCACTAAGCAGATTAATCCGCAGATTGCACAGATTACGCAGATTTCGGGTTCTCGTCCGCATGATGCCAGGGGGCTAAATGCTCTTCGGCGGCAGCAGGGCTCCCATCGACAACGGGTTTCACTGCGGCCGTGAATAAAATCTGGAGACAGCTCAAATCGACGTCCGCCAATGAACGTTGCTAGTGGATCAACGCTCATATTGGGCACTGGTGCAGTCGACGGACACGACTGAAATCTGCGTAATCTGTGTGATCTGCGGATATTTAATCTCCTATCTGATCCGCGGACCGATTCATGCATGTTTATCTGCGGTTCTTCTCTTTATTCGCGTCTATTCGCGGTTTCATACGATTTTATTTGTGTTTGAGACACGACAGGGTAAAGCCCTAGGACTTTTCAAGATGCCCTTATTGTCGATTGCTCAGATCGCCCGTCAGATCACCACTCGTCCGACTCTGGCGCAGGGCCTGGTGATCACCGCGCTTATCTGGGCGGCTATCTATCTCCCGGGACTTGGATCCGTGGAGCTAAAGCACGAAGAACCACGCCGCGCGTTGCCCGCAGTCCATATGATTGCGACGGGTGATTGGCTTGTGCCACGGGTGGGGGAAGTACCATATCTCCGCAAGCCGCCTCTCTTAAATTGGCTGATCGCCGGGATGTTCAAATTAACGGGGGGAAGATCTGAGTGGGCGGTGCGGTTCCCTTCCATTTTGGCAACTTTGGTTTTAGCTTTAGGAGTCGTGATCTTTGGCCAGCGGTGGCTGGGGCATGTCGGCGGATTGATCGCTTCGATTTTTTTTCTCACTAATCTAGCCGTATTGGAGAGCGGGCGTCTCGCGGAGTTGGAAGCAGTCTACATTTCTCTAACCGGTCTCGCGCTGGTTATCTGGCTAGCTGAATGGTACCGCGGAACTACCGGTTTACGTTTGTGGTCCTGGCCTGCCGTTCTGCTGGCGTTAGGTTTGTTAACGAAGGGTCCGACTCATCTCATTTTTTTTTACGGCGTGATCATCCCAGTGTTGATCTGGGGTAAACAGATAAAGCTCTTGGTACAACCCGCACACGGGGTCGCTCTACTGCTGATGCTGGTCATCTTTAGTTTGTGGGCGATACCGTGCTCGTTCGCGGTTGGGCAACATGGATCACTGGGAGTCTGGCAATTCTGGATTCATCAAATCACGTCGCGGGCCTCCGAGGGAGAAACCTTCCGGGTTCAAACCTGGTTGCTGAATTTCCCGCAAACCCTGAAGAATTTTTTGCCCTGGACACCGTTTTTAATTTTGTTATGGACGAACGGAATCAAGTCCCGCGGCCGCGGGATAACCACAGAAATCGGTTCTAAACGGTTTCGGGCTCAGGCTATCTTTTACGGGGCTCGTCTTGGCATGGTTATCACCTGTTTATTGATGTGCCTTTTGCCGAGCGGTTCGCCCCGTTATATTTATCCGCTTTTTGTGATCCCGTGCGTGCTATTGGGACAGGTCTTTGTGCAAGGAGAGAGCAATCTGTTGCTGCGTGGGTATCTGAATTCATGGCGTTGGATCAATGCCGTTTTACTCGTGGCGGGCGCTCTCGCCGTCTTAGCGATTCCGTTTATTGGCGGGATCAACGCGGGTTCGTTATTTGGTCTGGCGATCGGGATTGGCACAATGTTCCTCGCTTGGGTGATCCAACGGTTACCGGAGGGAGAGCTCAAGCTGATCGAACTGGCGGCACGTAGGACTTTGATCACGGGTCTGGTTTTCGCTGCCGGTATGATCACGTATGGGACTGCGATTGTTCCCAGGGTCGACACCATGACCACCAACGGGTTCCGCGAAGTAGCGGCGAGGATCCGGCAAGAACTGCCGGCCGGCGCCATCGTCTGGGTCCAGGAAAATGAATATAAACCCTTCTGGTATTACCTCGAGCCGGACGTGCGCTATTTCCTCTCTGTCAGTGACATCCCGGCCGACGCGCACTATTTCCTATTGCCGGAGGCGGCAGCGCCCGCATTTGTGGCCGACCCGCGGCTCGTTCCGCGGCATCTGCAAGCGACGGCACGGGTCGTCGACGGGGAGAAGCAGCGCTACGAAATCCTGAGTGAGAAGTGAGCAAGGGAGCCAGGAGCCAGAATTCAGGAGGCAGGAGGCGCGGCAGGTAGTACGAGGTTGGGCTGAAGGGGAGCCGCTTTAGACCGTACATTGAAGTGAGGTCATATTCTTCCCAGGTGCGACGAAGGCCAAAATATCTTGTTAAACAGGCGGCTCCCGCAAGCTAGCGCACGTGAGGTTTCGTCTCCGGATTCGCTCGTAGAACACTGACCCACGTTACATGCCGGTAAGCCAATCACCCGTAGAGACGTTCCCGGGAGCCGCCTGTTTAACAAGATTTGTGGCCAGGTACGCGCCTAACAAAATTCGCCGGTCTCTCGGGTACGGTCCAAAGCGGCTCCCCTCCAGCCCAACCTCGCACTACCTGCGTCGCCTCCTGCCTCCTGAATTCTGGCTCCGGGCTCCTTTTCTCACTTCTCACCAATCACTTCTGCTGCGGTAGCCACTTCCTCCGCCGCTATCCGCCGCGATCTTCGTCGCGAAAACCAACAGACGCCGAGCAGATCGATAGCGGGCCGCCAAAGAAATACTCGGAGATTATACTTAGCGACGCCGGATTTTCGTGGGCGATGATTGACTGGGAATTCGGCGATGGAGAATCCGGCTGCTTTCGCCAGCGCTGGCATAAAAGAATAAAGCGTCTGCATCGGAATGAAAGCATCGCTCACTTCTCGACGGAACCCTTTTAGCCCGCAGCCGGTGTCGGAAACACCATCGTTGGTGAAAATCCGGCGGACGTGATTTGCGAATTGAGACATTAGCCTGCGTTTCAGATCGTCGTTCCGATGTACGCGGTGTCCCACCACAAATTCGTACCGGCCCAGTAACCGCAGCGCTTCGGCGATATCACCGGGATCGTTTTGTCCGTCGCCATCGAGCAGGATCACATTCCGGCCTAACGCCTTTTTGATTCCAGTGAAGAGGGCGGCTCCCTGTCCGGCATTCTGGAGGTGATTAATAATGCGGGCCGCCGGCCAGGTTGACCCGACCGCTTTCAACTGATTCAGCGTACCATCGCTGCTGCCATCGTTGACCAGGATGACTTCATAGCTACGTGCGTCGCGATCCAAGACTGCCTTGAGCTCAGCGAGCACAGGGATCACGTTCGTCTCCTCGTTGTAGAATGGGATTACGACGCTGTATTCTATGGCTGGGTCGGATGGTGTGGAAGAAGTCAAAGTCGGTAATCAGTAATCAGTGACCAATGGGCCGTGGTCAAGGAGTTCGAGGGGCAGAGCCTCGAGGGGAGCCAGACTTCGCCTAGTCGTTTGACTCGTAAAGGCTACGTCGGGCAAGCCGCTTTCGAATGGGAACAAAAAAGCGACGTTTCGCGGGCAGGTTCTAAAGCGGTTCCCTTCTAATCCTTTCACGTTTCGCCGAGGGCTTCCTTGGTTTTCTGCGCCGCTTGGCTGCTTTTGGCATGATCTGGCGTACAGGCGTATCCCGTTGATCAAGTTCTTGGAGAACTAGACTGGCCGCACCGCGAGCCCAGACTTCGTCACCCCAATGGTGGATCATGAGATCGAAATTATCTCGCAGCGGAGCAATGACCATGTCACGGATCGTTGAGCGAAGGCTTTCTCCGTACAGATGGGAGCAGGTCACCGCTCCTTCGCACACCACAACTCGTTCGGGATTAATGAGATTGACCAGGTTCGCGATCCCGATCCCGAGATATTGCCCCATTTGTTGAAAGATCTTGAGATAGCGTTGATCGCCGTTCTCTGCTCGCTCGACAACCTTGCGTAGCAGGTCGAGCCGCGCATGATAATCCAGCTTTTTAGCGGGTATACGAAAGCCGACAGCCTGAGCCTCCCGCAAGATGGCAAAACCTGCGGTATGTGTTTCCATGCAGCCATTCTGGCCGCATTGACACGGTGGACCGTCGAACACGAGCTTGGTGTGGCCGAATTCAGCGCCCATCCCGCGAGCTCCGCGAAAAAGGTTTCCGTTAATGATAAGCCCGCTCCCAGTGCCGTGTTCGATTGTGATAACGCTCACGTGCTTTAGCCCTTTCGCCAGACCAAACCAGTGTTCGGCCAGAGTCACCAGGTTCGCATCATTCTCGACAAACACCGGTACATCGAACTTAGGGCTTAGCATCGCCCCAAACTCGACATTGCGGCTTTGGAAGACTGGGCTCCAGTAGACCGTTCCCGATGCACAGTCGACATACCCCGGAAGACCCACACCGACACCGCTGACATCCGAAAACTCCATCTTGGCTTTCTTGATACAGACGCGGACCGCTTTGGCGACGAAATCGGCGAGCTGCGATGCGGTGAACTCGAGGGGCTCACAAGAGATGTTTTCGGAGGTTAGCACGTCGCCGGTGAAATCGGTGAGCGACACCACGATCTGGTGTGTAGCGATTTTCACTCCGGCCACATGCATGTAGTTTGGCGCCAAACGCAACGAGACCAGCGGCCTTCCCCGGCCGCGGATCGCCAACGGATGTGATCCTTCCTCGACTAGAGCTCCTTCCTTGATCAAGTGGCTGACGATACTGGAAATGGTCGCCTGACTCAGCCCAGTGACTTCCGCAAGCTCAGAACGTGAGATTTGGTTGTCATGCAGCCGGATAGTATTCAGAACATCGAACCGGTTAAGGTTTCGGATGATCGCAGGACCGCGCGCCGCCGACATGGAATTAAGATTGACCTTCAAAATACACATTTACTGCCAGTCAGGGAAAAAGGGCAAGCCATATAGGGTTCCAGGTTCTAGGTTGGAGGTTCTAGTTTACGCTTGCGCTCAGAGGCTGGTCCGGCGTGTGGCTAACCACGGCGTTGGACCTTGAGTTTTGAACATTGAACTTAGAACTTAAACCTTGAACTTCGAACGTTGGATCCCTGAACGGTTACGCCGGCAGCTTGAATTTATCCTGGAGATTGACCGCCTCAAAAGCGTGCTGCGCCAGTCGTATCTTATTGATAGCGACCGGCACGAAAATTCGGCCGAACACAGCTGGCACCTGGCCGTTGCCGCGATGGTGCTGGCCGAGCATGCCAAAGAACGGATCGACGCCAGCAAAGTGATTCGCCTGGTCTTGGTGCATGACCTGGTGGAGATCGATGCCGGCGACACGTTCATCTACGACGAAGCCGCCAATGTCGGGAAAGCAGCGCGCGAACAAGAGGCTGCCAACCGCCTTTTTGGAGTGTTGCCAAAGGATCAAGCGCAAACCTTCATGGCTCTTTGGCGCGAGTTCGAGGATCGAGAAACTCCGGAAGCAAAGTTCGCTTTCGCGCTGGACCGTCTATTGCCGGTTCTCCATAACGTTTTCACTCAGGGCAGGAGCTGGAAAGAGCATGGAATCCGGCAAGAGCAAGCACTCAAGAAGAACCGCCCGATCGAAGAGGGCTCCCCGGATTTGTGGCGGGTCGTTGAATCCTTGATTACCCAAACCCTGGCGAAGTAATTGTTTGGGATATGCATCGTCCCAGGACCACGTTTGCTCTCTCGGTCTGCGTTTTATGCCTGTTACTTCGGGTCTCTGCTTTTAGCCAAGGTGTTCATCTTTCGGATGCTCAAGCCGACAAGATCGGCCGGCGGCTCTGGCAAAACGAATGTGGAGGCACGGTTTCCGGGCTCACCTCTTGGAATAGCGGAGAGAATTTTGCTTCGCTCGGTATCGGACATTTTATTTGGTATCCAGTCGGTCAAAGCGGCCCGTTCGAAGAAAGCTTTCCACCTCTGCTGGCCTATCTGAAAGAGTCTGGTGTCAGGCTTCCAGCCTGGTTGGCTGATTCGCACGGATGTCCCTGGCCCAATCGCAGCGCTTTTCTGGCGGATTTACAGTCAGCTCGACTGCAAGAATTGCGCACCATTCTAGCCAATGCGGTTCCGCTGCAGGCGCGGTTTGCAGCGAATCGGCTTGAAGCTGCCTTACCCAAGATGCTGGCCTCGGCCCCGGCCGGCGAACAGGCTAAGGTGAGACAAAATTTCTATCGGGTCGCCGCAACCTCGAGCGGCATGTATCCGCTGGTCGATTACGTCAATTTTAAGGGCGAGGGGACTTCGCCAACCGAACGTTACCATGGGGAAGGTTGGGGTTTGTTGCAGGTCTTAGAAGCAATGAATGAGGGACCGGCCGTAGAACAGTTCAGGACTGCAGCCGCTCAGGTTTTGACCCGGCGAGTACATAACGCGCCACCGGAACGGCACGAAGAGCGTTGGTTGGCGGGATGGTTGAGTCGGGTTAGGAGTTATGAGTAGGTTCGGGGCGAGTCCGCGTGAAAGGTGAAAAGTATTGCCGGCGGCAGAATTTGGTGGGGCGAGGCTCCCGAAAGACTACACGTTTCACCAACGGGAATCGGTCGATACAATTGACTTGATGCGTTTGGTCGATAAACGCGCCGAGCCGTGGCACTGCGCGGAACCATGGCTCGGCGCGTTCTTAGGCCAAACGCATTGCCTTTAATTAGTATCCGTGGGTTTCCTCTGGTGAAACCGGCGGTCTTTCGGGAGCCTCGCCCCACCAAATCGGGGCGGTAGCCTACCAATCATAAATCACTTCTCCGACACGCTCTCCTTGAACTCCTTAAGCTCCTCATGTAACCCGTCCAGACGAAATATGCCGAATCAATCCTGGACCACCTGATGAGCGAATCGAACGTGCTGAAGAAACCACCGATTGTTACCTATACGGTTATCGGCTTATGCGTGCTCGTTTACTTGTGGGAGCTCGTCAACTTTCCTGCCGTCGACGCGGCATTAGTTAGCCCAATTCGGACTGAAGGCGTCTTCGCGCTTTGGACGCTCTTTACCATGACCCTGGTCCATAGCCGCCCTCCGGATTTTACACACATCGTTTTCAATCTGATGGCGTTTTCAGTATTGGGCCGGCTACTCGAAACACTCTACGGAGCCTTTAGGTATGCGGTACTTTTGATCGCCCTCGCTTGGGTAGCCTCGGCGGCTCAGATCGACTTTGCCCACGACGTCGGCATTGGCCTTTCGGGTGTCATTTTCGGTATCTTCGGCTTCATGATTGGAGCCTCACCGAATAACCCTTTTCTCTGGTGGTTCGTTAAGAAAAACGCTCCGATGCTGATTGGGTGGGCAGTACTCTGCGTGGTACTGACTCAGATGCATGTGCTGGCTATTGCTAACGGAGCTCACTTCGGTGGTCTGATTTATGGGATTATCTATGGCCTTATCTATGGTTTGCCTCGGTATCGCTATGCCTTTATCGGCCTGGTCATTGTTATCCCGATCGTTCTCGGCGGGGTGTTAGTCTTCCTCCTGACAGCACCCGAATAGGGGGCGGTGTGACGGCCTGTACACTGACTTGCAGGATGATCGTTATCGCCACAACGCCCACAGACAACTACGCGCTCGCCGCTGACAATTTTTGAACCTCTTCCTTCGTTAGCCGGACGTCCGCAGCACGTAGCAATGGCGGTAGCTGTTCTGGGGTTCTGGCGCTGGCGATCGGTGCAACCACGGTGGGCTGGGCAACTAGCCAAGCCAGCGCAATGGTGGCTACTGCTTCTTTTCGAGTGCTCGCGATTTCGTCGAGAGCGCCCAAGACCTTGCGCCCTTTGTCATTCAAATAGGCCCCCGCACCTTCTGCTCGTTTGCTATCGACTTTGCTGCCGGTCCGATATTTTCCGGTCAAAAACCCGGAGGCCAATGAGAAATAGGGAAACGAACTCAGTCCTTCAGCGGCAACGGTTTCCTGTAATTCTCCTTCATACTTCTGGCGTTCCATTAAATTGTAGTGCTGCTGCAGCGCGACGTATTGAGCGAGCCCTTCTCGGCGACAAGCCCGCAAAGCCTCGGCTAACCGTGGAGCGTTATAGTTTGAGGCTGCGATATACCGGACTTTACCGGATCGCACCAAACCGTTGAATGCGGCTAGGCTCTCTATTAAAGGCGTTGCCCGGTCGTCCTCATGCGCATAGTACAGGTCGATGTGATCTGTTTGCAGACGTTCCAGAGAACCTTCCACTGCGCGCTGAATGGTTTTGGTCGACAGCCCAAGTAAACCAGGCAGTTTTCCGACCTTTGTAGCAATGACCATCTTGTTCCGGTTGCCACGTTTTTTCATCCAGCGTCCGATGATGGTTTCGGACTCGCCTCCCGAATTCCCTGGCGCCCAACAGGAGTACATGTCCGCGGTGTCGATGAAATTGCCGCCGGCCGCGGCATAAGCATCGAGAACCGCGAATGACTGTTCTTCGTTCGCGGTCCATCCGAACACGTTGCCGCCAAGCGATAACGGAAAGACATCCAAGTCAGTGTGGGGCATCCTCGTCATACGGGAATAGCGAACAACCGGGAACGGATAGCAAATGGAAAACGGCAGTTGGAGAGCATGTTAGACAATTTTTGGGCAAACAACCGAAGTAATCAGTAACCACTAAATCAACGCGCGCAGGGTTTGCGCATTTCAGAATCAAATCATCGAGTCCTGAACATTGACCGCTGTACCGATCTCGCCCTGCGCATCTGACACGGACCCAACTAATCACCTCTCACTTGTCACATCTCACAGGGTGATCAGGCGCTCGCCTAAGCGGCGACTTGGGCGACTTCCGACCCCCTGCGATTTTCTCGGTGACGTACTAAAAGGGTAGCAATGAGTCCGAGTGCGGCTGCAGCCGACATCCAGAGGCCAGGCGTTGCCTGATTTCCGGTTGCCTTAATGAGAGACTCGCAAATAAACGGGGTAAAACCGCCGAATAAGGCGGTCGCTAAACTGTAAGCCAGCGAGAACCCGGCGGTCCGCACCTCTTCCGGCATGATCTCGGTCAGAGCAACCACCATAGCCCCATTGTAACTTGCGTAGAGGAAGGAAAGCCAAAGCTCAACGGTCAAAAGCCGGGTGAAAGACGGAGCTGCAATCAACCAGAGCATGGCCGGATAGGCGGTTAGCAGCGTCACCATCGTCGCCCCGGCTAAAATCGGGATTCGGCCGATCCGGTCCGACACAGATCCCATAATGGGCAGCCAGATAAAATTCGAGAGCCCGACGCACAAAGTGACCGTGAGATAAGCAGTCGGCGCGAGCCGCAACTCGTGTTTACCGAAAGTGGGGGTATATGCCGTGATTAGGTAGAAAGACACGGTAGTCATCGTCACGAGCATGACGCCGATCAGCACGATTCCCCAATTCCGGGCAAGCGTTCGCCAGATCTCAGCTGGGCTAGGACGATGTTTGCGAACGCGGAATGCTTCCGTTTCGGGCAAGTAACGGCGCAGTAGGAAAAGGACGGGGATGATCAGACAGCCAATTATAAAAGGAATGCGCCAGCCCCACTGATCCAGCGCTTGAGGAGGTAGAACTGCGCCCAGGATTACACCAAGAAGGGCGGTGAACATCACGGCAGCCTGTTGGCTAGCGGATTGCCAGCTCACATAAAATCCTTTGTGTCCTGGAGTGGCCATCTCGGCCAAGTAAACCGAGACCCCCCCTAGCTCCACGCCGGCCGAAAATCCTTGCAACAATCGGCTGAAAACAATCAACAGCGGCGCCGCCATCCCGATCACCGCGAACCCGGGCATACAAGCTAAGGCAAACGTACCGACCGACATCAATGCCAGTGTCAGAATGAGGCCGGCTCGCCGGCCATATCGATCAATATAAGCTCCGAGCACCAGAGCGCCGATCGGCCGCATCAGAAAACCGACGCCAAAAGTCATCAACGACGACATCAACGACGCAAAATGGTCACCGGCGGGGAAGAACGTTTCGCCGATGGCGCTCGCAAAATAGCCGAACACCATGAAGTCGTACATCTCCAGGAAATTCCCACTGGAAACTTGGATAACGTTGGCAACCTGAGATTTCCGGGACGGGGAGGACATACGCTGCGCGTGTAACCGATAGCAAATAGCAGATGGCAGATTGAGGCAAGCAGAGAGACGGGAGGCGGAAGTGAAGGGTGAAAAAGTGAAAGGTGATAGGTAGGCCCAGCGCGTGCCCCATCTTTTTCTCCATAAGTATGGGTGCCGAGTAAAATATCCACACCACTCATAGCAGAGCGCACATTGGTAAGATCAAACTCTATCGCTTTGTCGTCCGCGAAACCGTACACCTGTGGTTCAGTGAGATTGTCTGTTTCCGCATCTCAAACTCGGGTACCGGCAGTCAGGCCATATGAGAACGATAGATGTCTTCGTTTCTGCCGCCTCAGACGTACAAAATGAGAGTGCCATCACCGGGCAATTGATTCGGTCGGTTGCCGCGGAATTTGATCTCCCGGTTAGAGTCTCTTATTCCGATCCGTTACGAGGGTCGAAAGAGGATGCTGCCGTTGAGCAGGAGGGTCCCGAGGATGAGTCAAAGCCGCTCGTCCGGGTGCGTTTTTGGGACTGCCCGGACTCACCCAGAGCTGAGTTATCGGTATGGGATCAAACCCAATATGACCTCGTCGTTTGCTTGCTATGGTCCAGACTGGCATCCGTAGCAGTCGAGGCAGGCGTCTTAGCGAATGGGTCACGACCCTGGCCGCAAACGGATTTCGACGTCGATTCGATCATCGGTCGATCGCAAGCAACTTCTGAGGTTCAGAGGTTACGCGTTTACCGGAATCGAGCCACTCCCAATTCTCTGCTAGAACCCAAAGAAGAACGGGAAGAGATGGGCCGGCAGTGGGATGAGGTACAGGAGTTTTTGGCAAGATGGGAGAAGGATAACCCAATACAGTTTCGCGAATGTTGCCAGGAGTTTCTCGACTTGGAGGAATTCGCGAATTTGTTTCGACAGCATTTTCGCAATTTTATTGTCGAGCAGTTAGACCAACGAATTCAAAGGAAGACTCCTCTACAAAGTCGCTTTCGGGGCTCGAACCCATTTCGTGGGCTCAATTTTTTTGATTTCGAACATGCAGCTTTTTACCACGGCCGAACGAGAGCCATCGTAGAAGTGCTCGATGCTTTAAAGAAACAGGCCACCGCCAAAAAGTCTTTTGTGCTGGTATTTGGTCCGAGCGGTTCGGGCAAAAGTTCTTTGGTTAGGTCCGGCGTCCTTCCGCTTTTGACTCAGGGAGGTACTCCCGTGGGCAACGGCCCTTGGCGTCGCGTGATCACCCGACCAGGCGTCGGGGATCCTATCGATTCACTTGCAGCCGCCCTGGTTGCGAAATTTGCCCTACCAGAACTTCAGGATGTCTCCGCGTCCCACGAGTCGCTGAGCCTGGCATCCCAACTGAAGCAAGACCCGCAAAAAGCCGCAGTTCTGGTAGCGGAAGTGCTGGGAAAGCGGAAGCTGCGGCTCGCGCTCGTTGTGGATCAGTTAGAGGACTTGTTCATCGGCGTTTCTCCAGTGCTGCAGCGGAGATATGTCACCGTTCTCTGTGCGTTGGCTCGCTGCGAAGGGATCTATGTTATCGCCGCATTACGCAGCGATTTTTACGCGCACTACCATCGGTTCCCGGAATTGGTTGAAATTACTTCGGGTGGCGGAAGATACGAACTTCAACCGCCGACAGCGCGCGAGATTGGGACTATGATCCGAGTGCCGGCAGAGGCCGCTGGCCTGAGTTTCGAGCGGGACCCCGGAACGGGTCGAAACCTGGACGACTACTTGCTTAAGGCAGCAATGAACAGCTCCGAGCCGTTACCTTTGCTGGAGCATCTATTATCGAGATTATATAATAGGCAGCTCGACCGAAAAGACGGATTGCTGAGTTGGTCCGATTATTCCCAACTCGGTAGACTCAAGAACGCATTATCTCAACATGCTGAGGCGGTTTTCTTAAGGTTGAACCGTGATGAACAGGATGCGTTTAGATTCTTGATTCGCCAGCTGCTAACACGAGGTGCCGGCAAAGAAAATCTCTTCATCCGCCGGCCCGTTCCATATCATGATCTCGTTTCATCGCCCAAGTTTAATAATCGCCAAAGCGCGGCGGCTAGAAGTATAGTTGGTAGTCTGACTACCGAGGGATTGTTGAGCTCCGATACTGATTCAAAACACTCCCGGTTGATCAGTCTTCCCCAGGACACGCTACTGAATAACTGGCCAACGCTATTGCGCTTGTTATCTGAGGACGAGCATTTTTTCGGGATGCGAGACCGGTTGGATGAAAGCCTAAGGCTCTGGCTTAGTCGCGGGCTGCAAAGTGATCACCTGCTCCACGACCGGATTGCGTTGGCTGAAGCGGAGACGCTACTCAGAGATTTCGGAGCGGCATTAAGCAAGAACGAGATCGACTACATCCGAAAGAGTCTGGCCAGGCAAAAGGGGCGCCATCGGGTGCGCGACTTCCTCGGGTTGGCAGCAATCATCGCTTTTGCCGTTTTCGCGGTGATCTTGGTCGCTGAACGATTCAGCTCGGCCAGCCAGCGCGATCAGTCGAAGCAAGCCATCCAGCCGTCGCAACCGGATAAATATCTTGCCGGCAAAGACACAACTGCTCTGCAGGCTCAGCTAAAGGAAGCAGAAGAGAAGGTAGGAGTGGCAGAACAGAATGTCGGGCTCGCCAACAGACAGCGGACGGCTTTGGAAGCTGAGCTCAAGACGGCAGAGGACAAGTTGAAGCAACTGCAAAGTGCCGAGTTGACTGACACCGGTGGGAAGGCACTACAGACTCAACTGAAGGAAGCGGAGGAAAAGTTAAAGCAAGTCCGGGCAAATTCTGACGAGAGGTCCAGCCAGCTTAGCGCCTTGCAAGTGCAACTGAAACAGGAGCAAGATAAGGCACAGGCAAACGCCAAATCTTTGACGAGCGAGCGGGACGCCCTGCAAAGCCAGCTTAAGCAAGCGGAGACGAAAGCGCTCACAGCACAACAGAACGCTGACCTCGTCCGCGGCGAGCGCAGCGGGCTTGAGACTCAGCTGAAGGAGTGGCAAGACAAAGCGCAAAAAGCCCAGGCAAATCTCGATTCGTCGGCTACGGAGCGGAACGCTCTGCAAAGCCAGCTCAAGCAAGCGGAGGCCAAAGCGCTGTCAGCACAGGAGGGCGCCGAGCTCGTTAATAGCCAGCGAAGCGCGCTGGTGGCGCAGTTCAAGGAGGCAGAAGAGAAGCTGAAGCAAGCGCAAGTGAATTCTGGTGATGCGGCGAGCCGGCTAAACGCATTGCAAGTACAGCTGAAGCAGGAACAAGACAAAGAGCAGAAAGCCCAAGTAAGCGCCGATTCTTTAGCAAGCGAACGGGATGCCCTGCAGAGTCAGCTCAAGGCAAGTGAAGAGAAACTGAAGCTAGCCCAGACGAATTCTGGGCATGTGGCGAGCCAGCTAAGCAACTTGCAAGCGCAGGTGAAGGAGTCACAAGACAAAGCGCAAAAAGCCCAGGCAAGCGCCGATTCTTTGGCTAGCGAACGGAATGCCCTGCAGAGTCAACTCCAGGCAAGCGAAGAGAAACTGAAGCTAGCCCAGACGAATTCTGGGGATGTGGCGAGCCAGCTAAGTAACTTGCAGGCGCAGGTGAAGGATTCACAAGACAAAGCGCAAAAGGCCCAGGCAAGCGCCGATTCTTTGGCTAGCGAACGGGATGCCCTG